>DASUHI010000258.1:0-23605 GCA_036273575.1 Streptosporangiaceae bacterium
GGCTGGGACCGGCCGCGAGCAGCGATTCGCCGTGCGGGCGCACCAGGCCGGCGACCGCGTCGCGGTACGGCGGTCCGTCGGCGCCGAGCAGCGCCGCCAGGTACCAGTCGGCCGTGGCGGTGAACATCGCGGCCATGTCGCCGGTCCCCGCCAGCTTCAGCCGCTCAGGGGCGTCCGCGAGGACGGCGGTGTCGGCGATCAGCGCGTCCGGCCACCGGGTCGGGGTGGTCCTCTTCACACCGGACTTCAGCAGCACGGAGAACGGGTCGGCGTATCCGTTGACGCTCGTCGCCGTCTGCACCACGATCAGCGGCACTCCGCGGGGCGCGGCCGCCTTGGCGATGTCGCAGATCGTGCCGGACCCGGCCGCGATCACGCAGCCGGCGTCCGCGACGGCGCGGCGGGCGACGGTGACCGTGTGCGCATCGGCGTGCACCGATCCGTCGGCTGGGCCGAGTTCAGTCCACCGGAGCGCATAACAGGACGCGAGCCGTGACCCGATCTCGTCGCGCAGCGCCGATCCCGCGGCGGTGATGGGCGTGGCCGCGGCGAGTGCCACCACAGTGGCGGGCCCGCCAGCGGCGGCGACCAGGTCGCCGAGCCGGTCGAGTGCGCCGGCGCCGATGTGCAGCTCGCCGAGCTCAAGCGGCTGCAACCCGCCGCCGGATAGCTCCTCGCGAAGGGCCGTGAGATCCAGCGGCACCTCGAGCCCGGTCATGCCAGCGCGCCTTCAACGCCGTCGTGGAGGGCTCGGTACTGCGCGTAGCGCTCGGCGTAGACGTCGCGGTTCCGCTCGTCGGGCTCGTATCGGCGGGGTGCGAGCCTGACCATCCGCTCGACCGCGTCCGCTGCGCCGGAGAACGCGCCAGCGGCCATGCCTGCGAGGATCGCGGCCCCCGCGGCCGTCGGCTCTGCCGACAGCACGGGCTGCACGACGCGGCCAGTCACATCGGCCTTGATCTGCAGCCACAGCTCGGAGCGGGCACCGCCGCCGACCACCCTGATCTCCTTCCCCGACAGCCCGAGCGCGTCCATCCTGGCGAGCACGTCGTTCAGCGCGAACGCGCAGCCCTCGATCACGGCCCTGGCCAGCTCCGCGCGGCCGTGGTTCATCGACAGCCCGGCGTAGGCGCCTCGCATCCTGTCGTTCCACCGCGGCACGGTCGCGCCCGACAAGGCCGGCAGGAACAGCACGCCGTCCGAGCCGGCCGCCGCCTGGGCCGCCTCGAGGAACAACCCGGCCTGATCCGTACCCAGGATGTTCTCGCCGCACCAGAGCGTGCAGCCGCCGGAGACGAAGCCGGGGTTCTCGACCAGCAGCAGCCCGCGCAGCGCGTGCGCGTGCGTCTCCACCACTTGCTCAGCGTCGAACACCGGGCCTGGCGCTGTGACGGCGACGGGCTCTGCCGTCCCCGTGACGTCCGCGACCAGCCCTGGCACGATCGCGCCGGCCCCGACGCACGCCCCGTGCTCGTCCCCCGTGCCGACGACCACGGCGCAGGTCCTGGCCAGGCCGAGCGCCTCGGCCGCCTGCGCGGTCAGCGTGCCGGCGACCTCGTCGGCCGGCCTGACCGGCGCGAGCGCGCCGGGATCGATGCCGGTCGCGTCGAGCATGACCGGATCCCACGTGCCGGCCGTGACGTCGTAGATCAGCGTGGACGACGCGTTGGCCGGGTCCTGGGCGATCGTCCCGGTCAGCCAGCCGAGCAGGTAGCCGCCCGCGGGCGGGAACGACGCCGCCGCCCGGTAGGTCTCCGGCTCGTGGTCGCGCAGCCACATGATCTTGGGCGCGATGTGCGAGGAGTCTGCGTTCAGGCCCGTGGTCGCGAAGATGGCGGCGCCGCCGAGCTTGCCGGCCAGCGCGGCCGCCTGGTCGGCGGCGCGCCTGTCAAGCCAGATGATCGCGGGGCGCAGCGGCCGGCCGGCGCGGTCCACCGGGACGACGCCGTCGACCTGCGAGGCCAGCCCCAGGTGCGTGACCTCTCTCTTGGCGATCCCCGCGGACGCGATCACCTGGCGGATGGCAGCCGAGAGGCCGTCGCGCCACTGGGCGGGATCCTGCTCGGCCCAGCCGCTGGCCGGGTGGCTCATCGCGGCTGCCCGCCCGGCCGACGCGACCTCGCGGCCGTCGGGATCGACGAGCAGCGCCTTGACGCTCTGCGAGCCGATGTCCGCGCCGATCAGGTAGCCCATCTGGTGCGTCCCCCGATCTCGCGCCGGGGCTGTGGTTCCGGCCGGCGAGCCGGCCGGAACCACAGCGTCCCTGCTACAGCCCCTCGTGGATGAGCCGCCCCGCGGACTCGTACTTCTCCGGCTTACGAGCCTTGAGGTAGAACGCGAAACCGATGCCGCCCAGCACGACCACCAGGTCGATCGGGCCAAGCCAGTTCGCGAGGGTATACCCCGCCCCGAGGAAGCTCAGGTTGCCGAACAGCAGGTACACCACGAATCCCTGGCTGATGAACGCGATCGCCGGGGCGATCCTCGTCTTCCACCAGTGTGCCTTCTGCTGCGGGTGCCGCTCGAAGTAGATGAAGATGCTGAGCGACACCAGCGCCTGCACCGCGAGGATGATGATCACGCCCATGACCGCCATCAGGCCGTACAGCTGCACGTAGGCCTGGCTGGTCGGGTCGTTCGAGCCGGCGAACAGCGCGAACAGCAAGACGATGATCGCGGCGACCCCGGACTGTGCGAGCGACGCGATGTGCGGGCTCTTGTACCTGTGGTGCGTCCTGCCGAGCGCGCGCGGCAGCAGGCCCTCGCGGCCGAGCGAGTACGCGTACCTGGCCGTGGTGTTGTGGAACGCCATGCCGCAGGCGAACGAGCCGGTGATGATCAGGTAACTGAGGATGGAGCCGACCCAGTGGCCGGCGATGACGTTGGCGGGATGCAGGTAGTAGTTCGCCGGGTCGTTCTGTGCCTGATGCGCGGCCAAGTTGGTGGTCGCGTAGCCGGCGAACGGTGCCCACGAGGTCAGGATGTAGAAGATGCCGAGGCCGATCACCGAGATGTACAGCGCCCGCGGCACGTTCTTCTTCGGGTTCTTGGACTCCTCGCCGTAGTTCGGCGCCATCTCGAACCCGACCCAGGACCAGAACGCGAAGAACAGCCCGATGCCGATCGCGCCCGCGGCGACCTTGGTGTCGCCCGAGCCGCTGGCCGCGAGTCCCTTGAACGCGTTGACCGGGTTGATGGCCGCGGCGGGGATGTGGCCGTGGAAGAACATCGCGCCGTCGAACACCAGCAGCATCACGACCTCTGACACGAGCCCGACGGCCAGGACGGCGGTCGACAGCCGCACGTCGAAGTACGTCAGCACCGAGATCAGCGCGACCATGAACAGAGCCAGCCACGGCCAGCCGACATTGATGCCGAACGCGGCGAGCTTCAGGTTCAGGAAGTACGCGAAGCCGCCGCACAGCGACGCCTCGAAGACCGAATAGGCCAGCACCGAGCCGTAGCCCGCTCCGATACCGACTTCGCGGCCCAGGCCGTGGCTGATGTAGGAGTAGAACCCGCCTGCGGTGGTCTTCTCCCGCGCCATCGCCACGTATCCGACGGAGAAGATGACGAGCACGACGGTGGCGAACAGGAACGCCGCCGGCGCGCCGATGCCTTCGCCGTAGCCCACCACGATGGGCGTGTTGAAGAGCATCGCCGAGATCGGCGCCGAGCCCGTGACGGTCAGGAACAGCACGCCGTACAGGCCGACGGCGTGCTTCTTGAGCTTGTGGACGTCCTCGCGCTCGGCGACGTCGAGGTCGGAAAACACGCCTGGGGTGTGGATGAACCCGTCGTCGGGGGCCCCGCCGCTGCCTGGCGGCGCCTGGGTATCGGACATGCGTTGCCTCCCTGTCAGGAAATGGCCCCGTGACGAATGCGCGCGGGCATTGGCGCACGGGGTGCCGTCCCCTGGCCGCGGGCGGCTCGGGGATCGGCGGGATGAGGTGACGAGGGTGCGCAAGGAGGAAGTGATGCGGGGCTGGCCGGATCGGTCGCCCCTCGCGTGCCGGGCGATGTTTCTGGTCGGACCATGACGACCGCCGTTACCCCTCCTAGACACACCAAAAGCGGTGGCATGTCCCGGCTTGGCGAATAGTGCGTACAGGCACTGGAGCGGCAGCGTTGGCGCCCATCTCGCGTCTACCGGACCCCGACCGTAACATGGTCAAATCGACCATGACAATAGGTCTCAGGCGGTTCGCTCCCACTCTTGACTAATAGGTCTGACCGATACATGATTCGGTCTGGTATGGGTTCGCCATGGGGCGGTGTTGGCTTAGGACGGCGAATGCACGACTACGACGTGTTCAGCATGGAGTCCAAGGCCGAGGTCCTGGCGAAGTCCAGGGAGTTCTGGAACCCGGGAAAGACCGACTTCTGGAGCGAGAGCGGCGTCGACCTCGTCATCGACCGCCGCGAGGGCTACTTCATCTGGGACATGTCCGGCCTGCGGCTGATCGATGTGCACCTGAACGGGGGCACGTTCAACCTCGGCCACCGCAACGCCGAGCTCGTCGAGGCGATCACCACGGGCATGCGCTCGTTCGACATCGGCAACCACCATTTTCCGTCCAGCGCGCGCGCCGCGCTGGCCGAGGCGCTGATCAGGACCGCGCCGCCGAACCTGACGAAGGTCGTCTACGGCAGCGGCGGAGGCGAGGCCATCGACATCGCGCTGAAGACGGCCAGGCACGCGACGCAGCGCCGCAAGATCGTCTCGATCATCAAGGCCTATCACGGCCACACCGGCCTGGCGGTGGCGACGGGCGACGAACGGTTCGCCAGGATCTTCCTCGCCGACCGCCCGGAGGAGTTCGCCCAGGTTCCGTTCAACGACCTAGCGGCGATGGAGGCGGCCCTGGCGGGCGGCGACGTCGCGGCCGTGATCATGGAGACCATCCCGGCGACGTACGGCTTCCCGCTGCCCGCGCCCGGGTACCTGGAGGCGGTCAAGGCGCTGTGCGAGCGTCACGGCACGCTGTACATCGCCGACGAGGTGCAGACCGGTCTGATGCGCACCGGCGAGATGTGGGCCGTGACCAAGCACGGCATCGAGCCGGACATCCTCGTGACCGGCAAGGGCCTGTCCGGAGGGATGTACCCGATCGCCGCTGTGCTGGTCAGCGAGCAGAACGCGGGCTGGCTGACCGAGGACGGGTTCGCGCACATCTCCAGCTTCGGCGGCGCCGAGCTGGGCTGCGTCGCGGCGCTCAAGACGCTGGAGATCTGCGCCCGCCCCGAGACCAGGTCGATGGTGCACTACATCGCCGACCTGATCGGCAACGGCCTGCGCGAGATCCAGGCCAGCTACCCGGACTGGTTCACCGGGATCAGGCAGAACGGCGTCGTGATGGGCCTGGAATTCGACCACCCGGAAGGGGCCAAGTACGTCATGCGCCACCTGTACAGGGCCGGGGTCTGGGCGATCTTCTCGACCCTGGACCCGCGCGTGCTGCAGTACAAGCCCGGCCTGCTCATGACGCCCGAGCTCTGCGAGGAGCTGCTGGAACGAACCGAGGCCGGCATCGGACGGGCCTGCGCAGAGGTGAAGGGCAGCAAGCGTGCCGGAGCGGGGCGGTGAACGGGGCAGTGGCGCCGCCCAGAACCGAGGGACAGATTGTCAGCGCCACGCACAGGGCGCGGCAGATGCTCGCGCGGGCGCACTGGGCCGCTGGGGCGTTCGCTGCCTACGACCGGGACTCTGTGCTGCGGATCGCCGAGGCGGTCGCCAGGGCCGGGCACGCGGACGCGGCACGGTACGCCGACTGGGCCGTCAAGGAAACGGGTTTCGGCGTCGTCGAGCACAAGGTGATCAAGAACCAAGCGTGCTCGCTCGGCGTGTATGAGCGGTACGCGGACGAGGATCTGGTCAGCCCGCGGGTCGACGCGGCCGCCAAGATCGTGTCGATCCCGCGGCCCGCTGGCGTGGTGCTGGCGCTGACCCCGTCGACGAACCCGGTCGCCAGCGTCTACTTCAAGGTCATGCTCGCGCTGCTGACCAGGAACGCGATCGTGGTCAGCCCGCACCCGATGGCGCGGGCCTGCTGCGCGGACGCGGCGAGGCTGCTCGCCGACGCAGCGGAGTCGGCTGGCGCGCCCGACGGCGTGATCCAGGTCGTCGAGCACCCGACCGTCGCGCTCGTGGAGACGCTGATGGCCGACCCGGTCACCGACGTGATCGTAGCGACCGGGGGCACTGCCATGGTCAGGGCCGCGTACCGGTCAGGCAACCCGGCCCTCGGCGTCGGGCCAGGCAACGTACCCGTGCTGGTCGACGGCACCGCCGACATCTCGGCCGCGGCGAAGATGATCGTGGACAGCAAGGCCTTCGACAACTCCGTGCTCTGCACGAACGAGTCAGTGCTGATCGTCGTCGAGAGCGCGCGCGAGAAGCTGCTGCGCGAGATGCAGCGGCACGGCGCCGTGCTGCTCGACGCCGCGGGCGGGGACAGGCTGCGAGCGTTCCTGTTCCCTGACGGCATGCTCAACGGCGAGGCCATCGGCAAGGACGCGGCCTGGATCGCCGATCAGGCCGGGATCAGGGTGCCGCCGCGCACCAGGCTGCTGCTCGCCGACGCGGAGCTGGTCGTGCCAGAGGAACCGTTCTGCAGGGAGAAACTCTCGCCCGTGCTCGGCGTCGTCACGGTGACCTCCGCAGAGCGGGGCATCGAGGCGGCGCGCGCCGTGATCAGGCTGGGCGGCGCCGGCCACTCGGCCGCCATTCACAGCACCGATCCGCTCGTCATCACCAGGTACGGCGTGCGGGTTCCCGTGCTGCGGGTCGCGGTGAACGCCGGCAACAGCACCGGCAGCGCGGGGATGGACACGAACCTCGCGCCCTCGATGACGCTGGGCACCGGCTTCGCCGGGCGGAGCTCGATCGGCGAGAACCTCGAGCCCCGGCACCTGGTCAACTGGACGAGGATCGCCTACAACAACGACCCGGCAGTGCCGTTCGGCGACTTCGCGGCCATCGCGCCGTGGCAGCAGCCCCCCGCGCAGGTGCCCGCGTACCCGCGCGCCTCAAATCTTCCCGGCCCGGAGCCCGCTGGCGGCGAGGCCAGCCTGCCCGACTCGGTACGCGAGCAGCTGCGGGCGCTGATCATCGAAGAGCTCTCCCAGCTGATGGGCGGCTAGCCGTGGCCGAGCTGCGTTCGTTCATCTTCCTCGACCAGCTTCAGCCGCAGACGATGTGCTACCTGGGCACGTGGGTGCGCGGCAGGCTGCCGAG
This sequence comes from Streptosporangiaceae bacterium, assembly GCA_036273575.1. GTDB lineage: Bacteria > Actinomycetota > Actinomycetes > Streptosporangiales > Streptosporangiaceae > Chersky-822. The sequence goes on from DASUHI010000258.1 coordinate 7,238, forward strand.
GCTGAACGTCGCCGCCCAGGTGATCGAGATCGCGCCTGGCCTGGACATCGAGCCGCTGACGGACGTGGCGCTCAAGGAAGCCGACGTCCAGGCCGGGATCCTGGTGGTAGAGCGCCAGTTCGGCTACCTGCTGCTGCACGGCGGGACCGCGGCTGTCAAGGCGGCGAGCAGCGCGGTCCTCGGCGCGCTCGGCGTCGACGCCACGTCCGCGACGCCGCCGAAGGTGCTCGCGTCCCGGACGATCACCAGCGTCGACGGCCAGCACGCGTTCCTGGTGAACAGGAACAAGCTCGGTTCCATGGTGCTGCCTGGCGAGTCGTTGTTCGTGCTCGAGATGCAGCCGGCCTCCTACGCGATCCTGGCCACGAACGAGGCGGAGAAGGCCGCGCAGATCAAGCTCGTCGACTACCGGATGATCGGCGCGACCGGGCGGGTCTACCTGTCGGGCCGCGAGGACGACGTGCGCCAGGCCGCCGAGGTCGTCACCGCGCTGCTAGGAGACCCGGCATGAGCGCGATCCCGCCTGACGAGCTGCGTCAGTTGGTCCGAGAGGTCCTCGCCGACGTGGTCGGGGAGCGGACCCCGCCGGTGCCTGGTCACCCGGCCGGCGACGACGCCACGTGGACGGTGCGGATTAGCACAGACGACGACTTGCACGCGTTCGCGCTGCGGGTGCTCAAGCTCGCGGGCAACCCCAAGGTCAGGCAGGACCTGCTCAGCGGGCGTGTCAGGTTCCGGCTGGCGGGGACGCCTGCGGCGGGGCCGGTGGTTCACCAGGTGGAGAAGGGCGCCGTGACCGAGCGGGCCGTCGCGGCTGCCGCGGCGGCCGGGGCGCGGCTGGTGCTGGGGCCGCGCGCCGTGCTGACCCCGCTCGCGAGGGACAAGGCCAGGGCGCTCGGCGTCCCGATCAGCAAGGAGCGGTGATGCTGCAAGGAACGGTCGTGGGCAACGTCTGGTCGACCAAGCGGATCGACGGCCTCCCGAATGGCGCATTCCTGGAGGTGGAGGTGGCCGGTTCCGGCGATCGGCTCGTCGCGTTCGACGTGCTCGGCAGCGGGCCAGGTGAGCGCGTGCTCGTCGCTCAGGGCTCCGTGGCTTCTGGCTGGCTGCCTGACCGGCCGCCCGTGGACGCGCTCATCATCGGCTCGATCGACGAGCCGTCCTCGGCGCCAGACCGGCCAGGGCGTAAGCGCCAGGGCGGCAAGCCTAAGTAGCCGGGATTCGCACGTGCGTCCCCGTTCAACGAAATAAGGAGAGGAATCTGCGATGGCACAGAACGCGCTCGGCATGATCGAGACCAAAGGGTACGTCGCGGCCCTCGCGGCCGCGGACGCCATGGTCAAGGCCGCGAACGTGGTGATCGTCGGCCGGCAGGAGGTCGGCGACGGCCTGGTCGCCGTCATCATCAACGGTGACGTGGGCGCGGTGAAGGCCGCCACCGAGGCGGGCGCGGAGACCGCGTCAAGCGTCGGCGAGCTCGTCTCCGTGCACGTGATCCCGCGGCCGCACGGCGAGCTCGGGAAGCACTTCGTGGTCTCGGAGTGACCGCACCTCCCCTCACGATCACCGGCAGGCGCACGGAGCTGCGGGTTTACCTGCCGATCGAGGGCCTGCGCCGGCAGTTCGCCGCGTACCTGGGCACGCCGACCAGGGCACGCGGGTATCCGGCTGCCGAAGGCGACCACGCGCTGATCGTCGAGGTCGCTCCCGGCCTGGCGATCGAGCGCGTGACGGACCTGGCGCTGCGGGCCGAACCGTCCGTAGAGCCGGGGATCTTGTTCGTGGAGCGGCAGTTCGGCGTGCTCGAGGTTCACTCGCCGGACGCGGACGCGGTGCAGCGGGCGGGCCAGGCGATCCTGACCGGGCTCGGCAGGAACGCAGCAGACCAGCTCAAGCCGTCGCTGCAGTACCTGGACGTCATCGCCGACGTCACCGACCAGCAGGCGGTGATCATCAACAGGTCGCGGCAGGCGTCGATGCTGCTGCCGGGACAGTCGCTGCTGGTCTGCGAGATGACGCCGGCACTGTTCGCGGCCGTGGCGGCGAACGAGGCGGAAAAGGCAGAACCGGAGAACACGCTCGTCGACGTCGCAATGATCGGGGCCTCAGGCCGGCTGTACATCGCGGGAACGACGGCAGGCGTGACCGCCGCGGCCGCCGAGATCGAGCGGCTGCTGGGCAGCATCGAAGGGCGCCATATTGAAGGGCAGCAGCTGTGAGCAGCACAGACACGTCGCAGGAGGCCGTGCTCCGCGGTTATGACCCGTTCGCCACGGCGGCGCTCGAGCCGTTCGGGTTCCCGGCCGACGCGCACGTCGCGCTGCTCAGCCTGTCAGAGAACGCGACGTACCGGATTGACGACGCCGCGGCCAGCCGTACCGCGGTGCTGCGGGTGCACAGGACCGGCTATCACCCGCCGGGCGCCGTCGCATCCGAGCTCGCCTGGCTGCAGGCCTTGCGCAGGGACGAGGGCCTGCTCACGCCCGCGGTCTACAAGGCGGCCGACGGCCGCGAGGTCGTGGACGTCACGGTCGGCGACCTGACCAGGCAGACCGTGCTGTTCGAGTGGCTGCCGGGGACCGAGCCGCCAGAAGACAGGCTGACCGAGAAGTTCGAGCTGCTCGGCGACATCTGTGCGCGGATGCACAGGCATTCCCGCTCCTGGCGGCGGCCGCCCGGGTTCGTGCGGTTCGACTGGGACTTCGACTGCTGCGTCGGCGAGGCCGGGCGCTGGGGCCGCTGGCAGGACGGCATCGGCGTCGGGCCGGCCGAGCTTGAGGTGCTCAGCCGGGCCGCCGGGGCAATGGCGGACCGGCTGGGCAGGTACGGGCGCGGCGAGGACCGGTTCGGCCTGATCCACGCCGACGTCCGGCTCGCGAACCTGCTCGCCGACGGCGACGACATCCAGGTGATCGACTTCGACGACTGCGGGTTCGGCTGGTTCATGTTCGACCTGGCGACCGCGGTCAGCTTCATCGAGCACGACCCGCGGGTGCCCGAGCTGTGCGACGCGTGGGTACGCGGCTACCGCAGGGTGCTGCCGCTGCCAGAGGCCGACGTGGCCGAGATCGGTACGTTCGTGCTGCTGCGTCGGCTGCAGCTGGTCGCCTGGGTCGGCTCGCACCGGTTCGCGGACGCGGCGCTCGAGCTGGGCGCCGAGTTCACCCAGGGAGCGTGCGAGATCGCCGAGCGGTATCTGTCGGCTCAGCGCTAAGCCAGTTCCCTTCACGCCATTTCCTTCACGCCAAGGAGCGAGGGATGTTCGATTCGATCAGGGGCCGGTCCGTGCTGGTGACCGGGGGAACCAAGGGCATCGGCAGGGGCATCGCGGCGGGATTCGCGAACGCCGGGGCCAACGTCGTGATCACCGGCAGGGACGCGGCGGCCGGCGAGCGCGCTGCCGCTGACCTGACGGCCGCCGCGGCCGGCGCGTCGCCGGGCGGCGGCACCGTCACGTACGTTAGCGGCGACGTCAGCGACCAGGCGAGCTGCGCGGAGGTCGTGGCGGCCGTGCTCGCGGCGCACGGCGGGCTCGACGTCGTGTGCTGCAACGCCGGCATCTTCCCCGCCTCCCCGCTGGCGGAGATGACCGCCGCCGAGCTCGACGACGTGCTGGGCACCAACCTCAAGGGCACGTTCTTCACGGTGCAGGCCGCACTGCCGGCGCTGCGCGACTCAGGGCACGGCAGGGTGATCCTTACCTCGTCGATCACGGGGCCGATCACCGGCTACGCGGGGTGGTCGCACTACGGCGCGAGCAAGGCGGGCCAGCTGGGCTTCATGCGCTCCGCCGCGCTCGAGTTCGCCAAGGCCGGCATCACCGTGAACGCGGTCATGCCTGGCAACATCGTCACCGAGGGGCTTGACGATCTCGGCCCTGAGTACCTCGCCGGCATGGAAGCCTCGATCCCGCTCGGGCGCCTCGGCAGCGTGGCGGACATCGCCAACGCCGCCCTGTTCCTCGCGTCGGATGAGGCCGGCTACATCACCGCGCAGACGATCGTGGTCGACGGCGGGCAGACCGTGCCTGAGTCGCTGGAGGCCATGGCTTGAGCGAGGACCGGCTGCCCAGGGCGCCTGACCTGCGGCTGGTCGACGAGGCGCGGCACCGGCTGCTCGAGATGATCTCCTCGGGCGCGCTGCGGCCAGGCGACAGGCTAGGCACGGAACGTGAGCTGGCGGCCGCGCTGTCCGTGAGCCGGTCGACGCTGCGACAGGTGCTCGCCGTGCTCGCGCAGTCCGGCGTGGTGCGCCGGGTCCCCGGGCGGGCCGGCGGCACCTTCGTGGCGCACTCGAAGGTCGACAGGGACCTGTCGGTGATCGTCGGGCTGCCTGAGTACCTGCGCCGTCAGGGTTTCGTGGCGGGAACCCAGGTGCTGTCGGCGACCATGACCGGAGCGGACGACCTCACCGCCACCCATCTGGACGTCGTCGCCGGCAGCCTCGTGGTCGACATCGTGCGGATCAGGCTCGCCGACGCCGTGCCGATCTCGCTCGAGCGGGTCAGGCTGCCCGCGGACCTCGTACCTGGCCTGCTCGAGCTGCCGCTCGGCGGTTCGATCTACGACCTGCTCGACCGGCAGTACGGCATGTCGCCGCAGGACGTGGTCGAGCACCTCGAGGTGGTCGAGGCCAGCGCCGATGAGGCCGCGCTGCTCGGTGTCGCCGGCGGTGCCCCGCTGCTCGCGATCACCAGGACGTCGCGGACGGCGGACGGGGTGGCGTTTGAGTTCTCGAGCGACCTGTTCCGCGCCGACCGGACGTGCGTGACATTCCGCACGAAGGCGGAGCGCGCCGAGATCATCGGGCGGCAGGTCGCGGAGCCGCGGGCGAGCGACGCGGCCGGGTAGGGGCGCCTCACGGAGGCGCCCCCTCGGGCCCAAGAAGGGGGACGGTCAAGAACGGCAGTTCGGCCACGGCATGCTTGAGGGATGCGAACCGAGTTGCCGATCTGCCTGACCTGTGGCGTGCAGTACGGCGCGCCGCGTTCTGATTGTCCTATCTGCCTCGACGACCGCCAGTACGTCGGCTGGGACGGGCAGCGGTGGTCGAACCTCGCTGAGCTCAAAACAGCAGGGCACGCCGGTGTCGTCGAGGACGAAGGAGACGGGGTCAGCGGCGTCGGCGCGCGGCCGGCCACCGCGATCGGGCAGCGGGCGCTGCTGGTTCGCGCCCCGGCAGGCAACGTGCTGTGGGACATGATCACCTATCTCGATGACGACCTGATCGAGGCCGTGACGGCGCTCGGCGGAGTGAGCGCGATAGCGATTAGTCATCCGCATTTCTACGGGAGCATGATCGAGTGGGCGCACGCATTCGGTGCGCCCGTCTACATCCACGCGGCCGACCGGCAGTGGGTCGCCAGGCCGGACGATTCCGTCGTGTTCTGGGAAGGCGCGACGCGTGAGATCGGCGACGGCCTCACGCTGATCAACGCCGGCGTGCACTTCGCGGGCGGACAGGTGCTGCACTGGGCGGGCGGTGAAAACGGCAACGGAGCGTTGTTCTCCGGCGACATCATGACCGTCGTGCCCGACCGGCGCTGGGTGAGCTTTATGTACAGCTACCCGAACCTCATCCCGGAGCGGCCGCGCACGATCCGCCGCGCGCTCGAGCTGATCGAGCCGCTGCGGTTCGACGCCGTCTACGGTGCCTGGTGGCGGCGCGTGGTGCGCGCCGACGGCGCGGCGGCCGTCAGGCGCTCGGCCGAGCGGTACCTGCGGTTCGCACTCGACGACTCATGACGAGGGCGTGCTCGCGCCGTCTCCCCGGCCGTCCGCGGCCGGCCGCCGCGCCGCGGCGGTGCTCGCGCGGCGGGCGCCTGACCCCTGCCGGCCAGGGCTGTGGCGCTTCTTCGCCGGGTGCTCCTTCGGCGGCTTGCCGGCCGACGGCCTGATCGGCGAGATCGGTGTGAACGGCCAGCGCCGTGGTCCCGACCAGAGCGCGGGCACCGCGTCGATCGCGTACGCGAGCGCGTACGCCGCCTGCTCGTAGTTGACCCGCCAGCCGACGAACTCCGGCCAGGCCTCCTTCGTGCTGCGCTCGATCGGGAAGTCCACCTTGCGCATCCGGGCGACGGCGTCCTCGAAGTCCTCGTAGCTGAGCGAGATACCCGCGTCAGGATCGGGTTCCTCAGGCACCTTGATGCCCATCGCCCTGGCGATCTCGGTCAGGCAGATGAACCCGCTGCGCAGGCAGAGCCTCGCGGGAACCTCGGGCGCCGCGCTCGGGGAAAGCGCCATGATCAGCGCCGCCGAGTCGAGAACGGCGAGCAGCGCCGTGAGCCAGGACGACAGCGGCCGCGGCGATCGGAACCTGACGAGCGGCAAATACGTGGTGTGGCTCTCGGTGATATCGGCGGCGAACCGCTCCCACTGGCCGTACAGGTCAGGCAGCGTGTCGATGGTCGAGGATCCTGATCCCAGCGCGTAGTGGGTGCGGGCGAGCAGCTCGGGACCCCAGGACGGAACTCCCGCCCTGGCGTTGAGCAGCGCGATGTCGGTCTCCCTGCGGTTGAACGCAGAGTACAGCGTCGGAAGATAGGCGATCTGCAGGGTAATCGTGACAAGTCCGGCAACCGCGGCGCAGTCCTGGATCGTGCGCTCCCACGCGCCGCTGACGTGCGAGTCGCCGATGAACCACAGCGCCGGGCCCGCCGTGTTGAACGCTTCGGTGATGCCCCCGTCGATGAACGGCCACAGCAGCAGCGAGAAGCCGACGAAGAAGATCGCGAGCCAGGTGATGAGCTGCAGGATCAGGATCACCGCTGCCTGAGTGGCGAGCACGCGGTCCCTGGTGCGGAAGTCGCCGACGTGCTTGACGACGAGCTCGTAGACCGCCACCGTCGCCTTGTCCACCGACCTGATGAGCCAGCTGCCCGTCGGTCTCGGCACGATGATCGTCGTGAGCACGCTCCTGGCGGCCGTGATCACCAGTATCCCGCCGATGACGGCCGCGATGGCGCGCGCCGCCAGTGGCACGATCATGGTCCTCCCTCGCTGTCCCGGCGTCAGCCTGGCTTCGAATAGTAACGACGCCCCCTGGAGCGAGTCCCGGCTCGGGCCGTGTGATCAGGCAGAAAAGGACCAACGCCTCTATTACCGGTCGTATTACTCGCAATAGCATGAAATTGCACACAGGGAGGTGCGACCATGAGCATCTTCGCGTTGCCTGGTACGCGTGTGTCAGGGCCAGCGTGGCGGGCGCCGCGCCGGCGCGTAGCCAGAGACCTCTCCTTCGCCGGGGCCGCGGCGCTGGCGGTGGCCCTCGTGTTCGGCCCGGTCCCCTCGGCCGCCTCGGCAGCGGCGCGGGACGCGGCCGCCCGGGCGCCAGCCGCCGCGGCGGCGAAGGCGGCGCCGACGGGCCTGACGGGCAGGGACTGGACGGCGGTGCGGACCTCGAGCAAGATCGTGGCGCTGACCTTCGACGCTGGCGCGAACGCTGACGGAGTCGCGAGCATTCTCGCGACCCTTACCGGCAGGCACGTGCCCGCGACGTTCATGCTGACCGGCAACTTCGTGAAGAGTTTCCCGGCGAAGTCACGCGCGATCGTCGCGGCGGGCGAACTGGTCGGTGACCACTCCGTGACGCACCCGTACTTCACGAAGCTGACGGACGCTCAGATGCGCAGCCAGGTGCGGAACGCGCAACAGCAGATCATCTCGACCACCGGCGCAGACCCGTGGCCGTGGTTCAGGTTCCCCTACGGCGACCGGACCGCTCACACAATCTCGGTCGTGAACGGGACGGGCTTCGTGCCGGTCAGGTGGACCGTCGACACGCTGGGCTGGAAGGGCACGTCGGGCGGCATCACGGTGCAGACCGTGGTCAACAGGGTGCTGGCCGGACTGAAGCCGGGCGAGATCGTGCTGATGCACTGCGGCTCCAACCCCGATGATCACTCCACCCTCGATGCCGACGCGCTGCCGACCGTGATCAGCGCCCTGCGGGCGCGCGGCTACTCGTTCGTGACCCTGAACGCGATGCTCGGGTACCGGGTCGTGCTGTCCGGCGGCCAGGTGCACCAGTATGGCGCGACCTCGTTCGGGTCGCTGGGGATCCAGTCCGCAGGGGTCAAGGCGGTTGGCATCGCGGCGGACCACGCGACCGGCGGTTACTGGATCCTGAAGTCCAACGGCGGCGTGAAGGATCTTGGCGCCCCGTGGAGCGGCTCGCTGGCCGGCCAGCTCCCGGCCGGGGTGCGGCCCACCGCGATCGCGGCAGGAGCAGGCCATGGCTACTTCGTGCTGACCAGCGACGGCGACGTCCATGCGTTTGGTGCCACAGGCTCGGGCTCTGACCTCGGTGTGCTGCCCGTCGGCGTGACCGCCGTCGGACTGGCCGTCAGTCAGGCGACAGGCGGGTACTGGCTGCTCAGGTCGGACGGCGCGGTGGACAACTTCAACGCCCCGGCCCTCGGGTCGCTGGCAGGCTCACTGCCCGCCCGCGTCCTGGTCACCGGCATCGCGGCCGCGGTGGGCGGCGGCTACTACGTGCTCACGTCCGACGGCGACGTGCACGCGTTCGGTGCCGCCGGGCACGGCGACTTGCTCGGCAAGCTTCCCGCGGGCGTGACGGCCGTCGCGCTCGCCACCGACCAGGCGACGGGCGGCTACTGGGTGCTGAAGTCCAACGGCGGCGTCAGCGACTTCAGCGCCCCGTGGTACGGCTCGCTCGCAGGCAAGGTCCCTGCCGGGCAGAAGCCAGCCGGCATCGCCGGCCAGTAGAGCGCTGCCGGAGCTGGCCAGGTAGCAGCGCCGTCAGGCCGTCGGTGGCAGGCCGAACTGGCCGAAGAGCGCGTAGCCGAACGTCGTGATCTCCGCGATCTGGCCGTTGCTGATTCGCAGCACGTCGAGTTTGAACGCGCGGAACTCGGTGTCGCCAGGCCTGCGCAGGTAGCTGGCCGCGGCGGGGAGCCGGTTCGCCGCGGTTGGCAGCAGCCTCCAGTCACCCTCGCGATCCGGCCCGAACGCGCGATCCAGCAGGGGCAGCAGGCCGTCAAGCCCGTGGAAGCGCATCGGGTACGGCGGCATCGTGATCGTGATGTCGCTGGCGGCGATGGCCGCGGCCGCCTCGGTGTCACCGCGCTCGTGCGCGTCGATGAACCGCTCGAGGAGCGCGCGCTCGCGGGGATCTGGCTGGCCCGACGGCCAGTCCGCCCGGTTGGCCGGCAGGTGGCCGGCCATCGTCGACCGCGCCCGCTGCAGCGCGCTGTTCGCCGCCGCGACGCTCGTCTGCAGCAGCTCTGCGGTCCGCGCGGCCGACCAGCCGAGCACGTCGCGGCTGATCAGGGCGGCGCGCTGCCGGGCCGGGAGCACCTGCAGGGCGGCGATGAACGCCAGCGACACCGTTTCGCGCGCGACGACGATCTCCTCTGGCCGCTCGGCGCGCGCCGGGATCTCGTCGAGAAGCCGGTCGGGGTACGGCTGCAGCCACGGCACGTCGGCCGCCGTCGCGACCTCGGCCGGGCGCCGTGCGCGCCGCCTGAGCGCGTCCAGGCAGACGTTCGTGGCGATCCTGTACAGCCAGGCGCGGAACAGCGTGCTTCCGTCGAAGGTGTCCCTCGCCCGCCAGGCCCGCAGCAGCGCCTCCTGGACGGCATCCTCCGCGTCGTCGAACGACGCCAGCATCCGGTAGCAGTGCAGGTGCAACTCGCGCCGGTACCGCTCGGACAGGTCGCCGAACGAGGCCAGGACGTCCTCAGCCGCGTCGGTACGCTCCTGGGCCGCCCTCAACCCGTGCGCTCCCGCCGGCCGACCTCTTGCACCAGCCAGCCGTTGCCCTCAGGGTCGCTGAAGGACAGGAAGGAGTTGTAGTCGCCTCGTTCCGGGTCAGGCCCTGGCTTCTGTCCGCCCGCCTCGAAGTGGAACACGTCACTGACGTCGACCCCGCGGCCGGCCAGTTCGGCCCTGGCGGCGTCGATGTCGCTGACGATCAGGTGCAGGCCCTGGATGGGCCCGGACCTCTTCTCGTTCGGCATCAGCGTGATGGAGCAGGCCGACCCTGGCGGGGTCAGCTGCACGACCCGGAAGTTCTCTGCCTGGTGGTCGACATCGAGCCGGAAGCCCGCGTTGTCGATGTAGAAGGCCTTGACCTTGTCGACGTCGGTCACCGGCAGCACGATGAGCTCGAGCTTGAAGTCCATCGGTACATTCTCCTCGCCTCGGCCCTGCCTGGTGCGGGCGCTCAGTCGTGAAACGACCAGGCGGCCAGGAACTCATCGGTGCACCGGTGAGTTCACGAGTAGTCCCGGCACCGCCCGGCTCCACCCCACCTGTTCACAGGTGGGGCGAGCAGGCTTGGTTCCATTTCGCTGGGCCATTGACGTTGACCGACTATGCTGGGCCGGCGCCCATTGAGGGCCTCCGTTGAAGGTCGCTCGGCGAGGGCGGCGCCCCCGTGGCAGAGCAGCGACGGGCGGGTCGTCCGGGCGGGTCACGGCGGGATGGAAGCAGCCGTGACGGGTAAATCGAGGTGATCGGAAGTAGATAGCCGCGTGCGGTTCGCCGACCCTGGTCCGCCGGAACAGGTGGTGGCAAGGTGAGAGGAAGGTAAACTGTCCGCGCACCGGGACGCCATGACCCGATTTGACATAGTCTGGCTCCCCGCCGAGCGGCTTGAGCCGCTGGGCATACTTGCACCAGCGCAACGTGACGGGAGTGGGAATGCGCGTTCTGGTTCTTGGTGGCGACGGGTTCTGTGGGTGGCCAACCTCGCTGTACCTGTCGGACCGCGGTCATGACGTGACCATCCTCGACAACCTCAGCCGCCGCAACATCGACAACGAGCTGGAGGTCCAGTCGCTGACGCCGATCACGCCTATGGGCGTGCGGCTGAAGACCTGGCACGAGGTCTCGGGCAAGGAGATCGGGTTCATCAACCTGAACCTCGCGACCGAGTACGACCGCCTGGTACGGGTTCTCGAAGATCTGAGGCCGGACGCGATCGTGCACTTCGCTGAGCAGCGAGCCGCGCCGTACTCGATGCGCTCGGTGAACACCAAGCGATACACGGTCGACAATAACGTGCGCGCCACGCACAACCTGCTCGTGGCGCTCGTCGCGACCGGCAGCCACGCGACTCTGGCCCACCTGGGCACGATGGGCGTCTACGGCTACGGCTGGACCGGCAGCGCGCCGATCCCCGAGGGCTATCTGACCGTCAAGATAGAGACTCCTGACGGTGAGATCGCGCGGGAGATCCTGCACCCGGCGAACCCCGGGTCCGTGTACCACATGACCAAGACCCTGGACCAGCTGATGTTCGCGTTCTACGCCAAGAACGACGGACTGCAGATCACTGACCTGCACCAGGGCATCGTCTGGGGCACCCAGACCGACCAGACCATCAAGGACGAGCGGCTGGTCAACCGGTTCGACTACGACGGCGACTACGGGACCGTGCTGAACCGGTTCCTGATGCAGGCCGCGATCGGGCACCCGCTGACCGTGCACGGTTCAGGCGGGCAGACCCGCGCGTTCATTCACATCAGGGACACGGCGCGGTGCATCGAGATCGCGATCACCAACCCGCCGCAGTCCGGTTCCCAGCCCATGGTGCTGAACCAGATCACCGAGACCCACCGGGTCGCCGACCTGGCCAAGATCGTCAGCGAGATCACCGGCGCGGAGATCGCCAACCTGCCGAACCCGCGCCGCGAGGCCGACGAGAACGACCTGGTCGTGCGCAACGAGCAGTTCCTCGCTCTCGGGCTGAACCCGACCACGCTGACCAACGGCCTCCTCGAGGAGGTCACCGACGTCGCGGAGAAATACAAGCACCGCGTCGACCCCACCAAGATCATCGCCAGGTCGGTCTGGCGCCAGGGGATGGAGACCTCCGAGGACCTCCTGACCGAGATTCCCGAGGCCGACTAGCCGTATCCGCCGTCTCTGGATCCGATTCCTGGCCGCAAAGCTCGCAATCCGGGTTTCGGATCCGGAGTCGTCGAGCGCGGGGTGGTGGTGCGGGATAGTGGCTGTCTACGATGGTGTCATGCGATGTTGACCTGTCACTGCTTCTGGTGATCGCGCCCGACGGCTGAGCCGGGCGCGTTGGCTTCGTGGCCGCACTCGCTTCCTCGGCGTCGCCGCCTTCACCGTCGCACTGACAATCGAGTTCGTCGATGAGCTCGCCGACGGCACGAAGGGTGCCGCGCTTCCGCAGATTCGGGCCGACCTGGGCCTGAGTTACGCCCAGATCGGCCTGCTGATCTCCGTTCCGTTGCTGGTCGGAAGCCTGATCGAGCTGCCGCTAGGCCTGGTGGCTGGGCAGGGCACGGCCAGGCACCGGCTGGTGCTGGCGGGCGGCGCGGTCGTGGCCGGATCGCTCGCGGCCGTCGCGGCGGCTCACTCGGTGACGGTGCTGCTGATCGCGTTCGTCGCCTTCTTCCCGGCGTCTGGCGCGTTCGTGAGCCTGACGCAGGCGGCGCTGATGGACGCCGCGCCGCAGCGGCATCAGCAGCGCATGGCCGCGTGGAACCTCGCGGGCTCGGCCGGCGCGGTCGCTGGGCCGCTGCTGCTCGCCGCGGTGCTCGCGGCAGGCGGCGACTGGCGGATGGCCTATCTCCTGCTCGCGGCCGCTGCCGGAGCCGCGCTCGCGGTGGCGTTCTTCGCCGCGCCGTCACGCGAGGTCACCGCCGGAGGCCAGGGCTCCGGGCGTCCGGGCGCCCCAGGCGACGCCGCGGGCAACGAGGAGGACGATGCGCGGGCGTCGGTGCGTACGGCGCTGCGCGCGCTGCGAAGCGGGAACGTGGTCCGCTGGGTCATCCTGCTGGAGATCAGCGACCTGCTGCTCGACGTGCTCACCGGGTACGTTGGCGTCTACCTGGTCGATGTCGCGGGCGCGAGCCCCGCGCAGGCCGCGATCGGAGTCGCGGTCAGGCTCGGCGGCGGCCTGGCCGGTGACGCGCTGTTCGTGGCGGTATCCAGGCGAGTCACCGGCCCCGCGGCGCTGAGAATCAGCGCTGTCACGGCCGTCATCTTGTACCCGGCCTTCCTGCTCGCGCCGTGGTTCCCAGCCAAGCTGGTCATCCTGGCGGTGCTGAGCCTGGCGACGGCGTGCTGGTACCCGGTCGTTCAGGCGGGGCTGTACTCCGCGCTGCCTGGCCGCAGCGGCATCGCGGTGTTCCTGTCCAGCGCGGCGGGCCTTCTCGGCGCCGCGGGCCCGCTCGCGGTCGGACTCATCGCCCAGCAGGCGGGGCTCACATGGGCGCTCGCGGCGCTGGCGATCGCACCCGGCGCCGTGCTCGCACTCCTGCCGCCGGGCGCCAGGCCCGTGCTGCGTAGGGTGAAGCGATGACGCCGCCCCCGACCGCAGAGCCCTCGACCACGGGGCCCTCGACCACGGGGCCCCCGCCGACTACCTCCCCGGTCAGCATGGAAGCAGCGCGCTCGCTGCTGGCATCCGGCGGCATCTTCGACGGGCACAACGACCTGCCGTGGGCCCTGCGAGAGGCGGCCAAGGCCGGCGACGCGGACGAGCGTGACCCGGCGGCGATCGATATCGCCGCCGCGGTGCCGTTCACCCAGACGGACCTGCCGCGGCTGGCGGCAGGCGGGGTGGCGGCGCAGTTCTGGTCGGTCTACGTCCCCGCCGAACTGGCCGGCGACGCGGCCGTCGCGACCACGCTCGAGCAGGTCGACCTCACCCGCCGGCTGATCGCACGCCATCCTGGCAGGCTCGAGCTGGCGCTGACCGCAGCGGACGTGCGGCGGATCATGGCGTCCGGCAAGGTCGCGTCACTGATGGGCGCCGAGGGCGGCCACTCGATCGGCTGCTCGCTCGGGGTGCTTAGGGCGCTGCACGCGCTCGGCGTCAGGTACATGACGCTGACGCACAACAAGAACACGCCCTGGGCCGACTCGGCGACCGACGAACCGGCCTGCGGCGGGCTGACCGGCTTCGGCCGCGAGGTGGTCGCCGAGATGCAGCGGATTGGCATGCTGGTCGACCTGTCGCACGTCTCTTCTGGAACGATGAGCGACGCACTCGACGTGGCGACCGCGCCGGTGATCTTCTCGCACTCCTCAGCCAGGGCGCTGACCGACCACCCGCGGAACGTGCCAGACCACGTGCTCGAGCGGCTGGCCGGCAACGGCGGCGTGGCGATGGTCACGTTCGTGCCGCAGTTCGTCTCGGCCGCCTGCAGGGACTGGGACCTCGCGGCAGAGGCCGAGGCGCGGCGCCGCGGGATCGACTACCGGACCATCGAGTCGCGGGCTGAGCTCGACGACTGGGTGTGCGAGCACCCGATGCCGGCCGCGACCATCGCCGACGTCGCGGACCATGTCGATCACGTGAGGCAGGTGGCGGGCGCCGACCACGTCGGGATCGGCGGCGACTTCGACGGGACGAGCGAGCTGCCGCAGGGCCTCGGGGACGTGTCGTGCTACCCCGCGCTCTTCGCCGAGCTGATCGACAGGGGCTGGAGCGCCGCGGACTGCGCGAAGCTGGCGAGCGGCAACATCCTGCGGGTCATCGGCGACGCCGTCGACTCCCGCCAGGTCAGCTGAAAGCGGTCGCGGGCCGCGGCAGCAGGTCACCGTCCGCGTACAAGTCCACACGCTCGTTGAAGAAGCAGGCAGGGTCGCGATAGGGACTTTGGCTCCGAGTTCAAGCGAGGCAGTCACGAGCGTAACGCTGATGTGCTAGCGAGTATTCAGGCCGATTCCGTCATTGCTGATGAGACTGGGCTTGTAAGTGGCGGTGGTGAGCGTTGAGCGGCCTATACGGGGTATGGCCGGTCCGCGCCTCCGTCACGGTCCGGCTTAAAGGACACAAAAGCTGGCCAGTGGTATGTTGGCCAGCTATGAAATACTTAGACCCGTGTCTTGGCGTCGGTAGCCGCATCGGCCAGATGACTGTGCTTGCTGCGGTGCCGCATTCGAAGTTGCCGCATGCTTTGGCAGTCGTCGGGCGACGCGACGACGGGACATTCGGCGCATGGGGGGTGCGCCTAGATCGGGCGTCGTTAGTGTTGACTCCTCTAGATGATGGGCCGAGCCTGGCCTGCCTGGCAGAAGCACTTGCCGCGATGTTGCGGCGTGCCAGAACCTCTTCAATCAGCGTCGACAGGCCCGCGGGCTAAGAGTTGGCGGACTGAAGTCCTAACAGCCGGGGAGCGCTGCCTTCATTAGCGTTCGCAATGCTGCGGCTCCTTAAACACTGGCGGCCTGGAGCGAGCCGGGCTGTTAATAACAAAGTCAGTTAGAATCGCAAGCCAGACCATTGTCTGAGCCATGGGAGCACCGCTGATCACTTGGTCAGCAATCGATCGCGTCTCGCCCGCGAGGTTGAGGCCGGCCGGCACTTCTCATCGCATGGCTTCAAATGCCAGCAGGGGCCATCGTGCACTGCGTGGCCGAACTAGCTCTGGATTCTCTAGGTGAGGCGCGAGGTCGCGGTTCCGGGCGCTGACGCAGCCTGACGGCGCCGAGCGATGTCCGCGACCTGATTGCCAGGACGTCGCTCTCCTCGTGCTCGGACCTGGGGCTGCTTGGTTGTAGCGTCGTGGTATGCGGCTCGGCGTGCTGGACGTGGGTTCCAATACCGTGCACCTGCTTGTCGTGGACGCGCACCAGGGGGCCAGGCCCCTGCCTGCGTTCTCGCACAAGGAAGAGCTGCACCTGACGGACTGCCTCGACGCCGACAACAAGCTGACGTCGGACTGCGGCGCCAGGCTGCTCAAGTTCGTGCAGGAAGCGCTCGAGATCGCCGAGGACAAGGGCGTCCAGGAGGTCCTTGCGTTCGCCACGTCGGCGGTCAGGGACGCGGTGAACGGCGACGAGCTGCTCGCCTGGATCGAGGCGGAGACCGACGTCCGCATCCAGGTGCTGCCGGGCACAGACGAGTCCAGACTGACGTTCCTCGCCGCCAGGCGCTGGTGCGGCTGGTCAGCGGGCCGCCTGCTGCTGCTCGACATCGGCGGCGGGTCACTGGAGATCGCCTCGGGCCAGGACGAGGACCCCTCGGTCGCGGTGTCGCTCCCGCTCGGTGCCAACCGGCTGACCAGGGACTGGCTCACCACCGACCCGCCGGACCGGGATCAGGTCAGGAGCCTGCGCAAGCACGTCAGGGTGGAGATCGCCGCGGCTGCGAGTGCGATCAGGTCGGCTGGAACTCCCGATCGCTGCGTCGCGACGTCGAAGACGTTCAGGCAGCTCGCCAGGATCGCCGGGGCGGCGCCGTCCAGCGAGGGCCCGTACGTCAAGCGGGCGCTGCGGCACGCCGACGTCACCGAGCTTGCCGACCGGCTCGCACGGATGACCGTCGAGGCCAGGGCACAGCTGCCAGGCGTATCGCTGCTGCGCGCTCCGCAGCTCACGGCCGGCGCGATCGTCGCCGACGCCGCGATGGATCTGTTCGGCG
>DASUHI010000259.1:0-2152 GCA_036273575.1 Streptosporangiaceae bacterium
AGCCGCGTCTCGTAGCCGTCGGGCAGCGTCCGCACGAACGTGTCGAAGTGCGCGGCCTGGCTGGCGGCGACGATCTCCGCGTCGGTTGCGTCCGGCTTGCCGTAGGCGATGTTCTCGCGGATCGTGCCGGCGAAGATCCAGGCGTCCTGCAGCACCATGCCGGTCAGGCCGCGCAGTTCCTCCCGGCTCATCCGCGCGATGTCGACGCCGTCCAGCAAGATCGCGCCCGAGTCGATCTCGTAGAACCGCATCAGCAGGTTGACCAGCGTCGTCTTGCCCGCGCCGGTCGGGCCGACGATGGCGACGGTCTCCCCCGGCTCCACGGTGAGCGAGACGTGCTCGATCAGCGGCCTGTCCGGCTTGTAGCTGAACGACACGTCAGCGAACTCGACCCGGCCGCGCAGGTCAGCCGGCCGGACGGGCTCGGCGGCGTCTGGCTCCTGCTCCGGGGCATCGAGCAGCGCGAACACGCGCTCGGTGGACGCCACGCTCGACTGCAGCAGGTTCGCCATGCTGGCGACCTGGGTCAGCGGCTGGCTGAACTGCCGCGAGTACTGGATGAACGCCGTCACCGCGCCGAGGCTGATCGAACCGCCCGCGATCAGCAGGCCGCCGACCACGGCCACCAGCACGTAGTTCAGGTTCGACATGAACATCATCACCGGCTGGATCGTGCCCGAGATGAACTGCGCCCGGTAGCTGGCCTGGTACAGCGCCTCGTTCTGCTCGGTGAAGGCCGCCATCGCCTCCTCCCGCTGCCCGAACGCGGTCACCAGCGCGTGCCCGGTGTACATCTCCTCGACGTGGCTGTTCAGCCGGCCGGTGAACTTCCACTGGTTGATGAACTGCGGCTGCGCCCGCTTGGCGATCTTGCGCATCGTCCACGCGGAGGCCGGCACGGTGACCAGGGCGATCAGCGCCAGTTCCCAGGACGTGACGAACATCAGCGTCAGCACGCCGACGATCGTCAGCAGCGCGGTCGCCAGCTGGCTCAGCGTCTGCTGCAGGGACTGCTGCAGGTTGTCCATGTCGTTGGTGACGCGGCTGAGGATCTCGCCGCGAGGCTGCTGGTCGAAGTAGCTCAGCGGCAGCCGGGACAGCTTGGCCTGCGCCTCATTGCGCAGCCGGAACACCGCCCCCTGGACCACGGTCGCGGTCAGCCGCCCCTGGAACAGCGAGCAGGCCGAGCCGCCGACGTTCAGCGCTAGCACGGCGGCCACGAGCTGCGCCACATGACCGAAGTCCACGCCCCCGGGTGACTGACGATGCGACAGGTAGCCGTCGAAGATGACGTCGACCGCCTCGCCGAGCAGCCGGGGCGCGAGCACCGACAAGGTCACGCCGGCGACCGCGAGGACCAGCGCCACGAAGACGAGCAGGCGGTAAGGGCGCAGCAGGCCGAGCAGCCGCCTGCCCGAGCCCTTGAAGTCGAGTGCCTTCTCCGTGGACATGCCGCCCATGAAGCGGGCAGGGCCGCGCATGCCAGGTCCCGGGCCAGGCCCGCGCCTGGGCGTCGCCGCCTCCCCGGAGACTCCCCCGGTACCGGCCTGCCCGGTACTGGCTTGCGCGCTCACGCCGCGGCCTCCTGCTCGGTCAACTGGGACAGCACGATCTCCCGGTAGGTTTCGCTCGAATCCATCAGCTGCGCGTGCGTGCCGCGCGCCACAATCCGGCCGGCGTCCAGCACCAGGATCTGGTCGGCGTGCCTGATCGTGCTGACCCGCTGCGCGACGATGATCATCGTCGCGCCGGTTACCTCAGCCGCCAGTGCCGCCCGCAGCCGCGCGTCGGTCGCATAGTCCAGCGCGGAGAACGAGTCGTCGAACAGGTAGATCCGCGGCTTGTGCACCAGCGCGCGGGCGATCGCCAGGCGCTGCCGCTGGCCACCTGACACGTTCGTGCCGCCCTGGGCGATCGGCGAGCTCAGCCCGCCGGGCATCCGCTCGACGAAGTCCCGGGCCTGCGCGATCTCCAGCGCGCGCCACAGGTCCGCGTCGGTGGCCTCCTGATTCCCGTACCGCAGGTTGCTCGCGACGGTGCCGGAGAACAGGTACGGCCGCTGCGGCACCAGCCCGACGGACGCCGACAGCTGCGCCGGGTCGAGTTCCCGCACGTCGACGCCCCCGACAAGCAGCGCGCCGTCCGTGACGTC
>DASUHI010000260.1:0-13691 GCA_036273575.1 Streptosporangiaceae bacterium
CCCGGCCATTCTGCGCACGCTGGCGGAGTCCTCGCCGGCGATCGTGACCGCGCTGAACCGATTCATCGGCTACGAGGCCGCCGCCGCGGTCGCCCACGAGGCGCTCGCGACCGGGCAGACGATCAGGGACGTCGTCATCGCGCGCGGGCATGTCGACCGCGGCGAGATCACCGGCGAGCAGCTCGACAAGGCCCTTGACGTGCTGGCCATGACCCGGCCAGCCGGGTGAATTCTCAGGGATTCCCATCAAGCTCACAGAATTCTGTAAGCCGGTCCGCGTAGGTTGCAGGCCATGCAACCCCCTGGCGGTGCTGGCCGCCTTGTGGCCGGACGCTACCGGCTGCTTCATCAGCTCGGCCGCGGCGCGATGGGCGTGTCTGGCGCGGCCGGGACGAACTGCTCGACCGCGACGTAGCCGTCAAGCAGATCGTGCTGGCCCCGATGGCCTCGGCCGGCGAGGCACGGGCCAGCTATCAGCGAACGCTGCGCGAGGCCAGGACGGCCGCGCGGCTCAGCCATCCCGGCGTCATCACGGTCTTCGACGTGGTCGAAGAGGACGGCATGCCGTGGATCGTGATGGAGCTCATCAAGGCCAGGCCGCTCGACCAGGTCATCGCCGAAGACGGTCCGCTGCCCCCGGCGCAGGCCGCCCAGCTGGGCCTCAGCCTGCTCGACGCGCTCATCTCCGCGCACGCGGCCGGCGTGCTGCACAGGGACGTCAAGCCGAGCAATGTGCTGATCACTCCCGAGGGAAAGGCCGTCCTCACAGACTTCGGGATCGCGACCGTGCAGGGCGACCCAGCGATGACGCAAACGGGCATGGTAGTCGGCACGCCCGGCTTCTCCCCGCCAGAGCGGGTGCGCGGCGCGGACGCCACGTCGGCCTCCGACCTGTGGTCGCTGGGCGCCACGTTGTACGCGGCGGTCGAGGGCCGCGGACCGTTCGACCGCGCTGGCGGGTCGGCCACGATCGTCGCGAGCATCGCGACAGAACCTGCGCCGAGGGCGCCGTCCGCGGGCCCGCTGGCATCGGTGATCGAGATGCTGCTGCGCGCCGACCCGGCCGAGCGGCCGGACGCCCCCGCGACGTCGCGGCTGCTCACGACCGCATGGGCCGACGCACGCCGAGGCGGCTATCTCGGGGTTAACGCGCGCGCCGCGCACGGGCACGCGCGGGCGCCTGCGGGCCGGGCCGGCGGGCACCAGGCCAGGCCGCATGTTCCCGACGGTGCGGACCCACAGGCCGACCAGTCGCTGGCCGGGCTCGCCGGACTCGCTGGCCTCGAGGCTACGACGGCGACGCAGGTCGTCGCCGTGCCAGGCGATGCCGCCGACGTGGCGCTAGGCGGCGAGGCCGCCGCGCTCCTGGCCGGCAGCCTCGCCCAGGCAGGCCCTGTGGCCGGGCACGGCGGGTCCGGCTCGGGGGCTGGCGGCTCAGGCGCGCCAGCGGCCGGAGCGGCCATCGACGTCGTTCCCGATTTGATGGCGACGCCGGTCTTCGCCGAGCTCAGGATGCCGACACGCACCGACGGCGACGGCGGCGAGACGGCCGGGCCAGGCGGCACCGACCGGGATCCCGGTCCTCCCGCCCAGCCAGGCAGCGGCCTCGCGGGCCTGCCGCAGTCCAGGCGCGGCCTGGTGATCGCCGCGCCGCTCGCCGCTTCCGCGCTCGTGGTCGGCATCGTGTTCCTCGCGTTTCCCGGGTACAGCAGCCTGCTCGGCCAGGGGCGCGCGCAAGCCCCCGGCGCAAGCAAGGTGACCTCGCGCTCGGCCAGAGCCGGCGGGATCGGCACCAGGCACCACGCAAACGGCCGCGGCACCGCGCCGGGCGCGAGCGGCGGCTCCCAGCCGGGACGTGATCCCAGCGGAGGCGCTCCCAGCCCGGCGCGGAGTCACCACGGGCCAGGCAACGGTGGCTCACCAGGCCCGTCTTCCTCCGGCCAGCCCACCCCGACGAGCCCGTCTGGCGGACCGTCGGGGACGCCGACCCCCATCCCGTCACCGACGTCGTCAAGCCCGCCGGCCTCCGGCCCTCAGCTGCCGCCCGGCTACAGCTGGAAGCGGGTGACCGCGCAGAGCGCCGGGACGACCGCTGGCTTCCGGCTGGCAGCGCCGAGTCCTTGGGTGCTGAACCCCGGCCCGCAGACCGTGATCAAGCCGCAGTCCGGCAAGGCGAGACTGATCGTGGACATGGCGCCGTTCGCCGTGCCAGGGCCGGTCCGCGAGGCGAGGCGGCTGCAGGCGGCCGCGATCGCGCACACGCGGTACAGGGATTACCACCTGATCTCGATCACGAAGCGGACCTTCCACGGCTGGCCGGCCGCGACGTGGACGTTCTGGTGGAAGCCGGCGAACGCCGCGCGCATCGACGTCACGAAGCTGATCTTCACGGCCCAGACTTCCGCCGGGCCGCAGTCGTACGTCCTGTCGATGTCGGCGCCGGCCGCGCACGCCGCCGCCGCGGCCAAGGTGTTCACGGTCGCAAAGCAAACGTTCCGGCCCCTACCCGCCTGATCAGGCCCGCCTCCGAGCCGCCGCCGGCGGCCGGCCGCTGCGCGCGACCGGCTGATGCCGCATTCACCGCGGAAAAAGCGACCTGAATGCCGCATTCACTCGGGCTTCTGGCCTCCCGGCTAGTACCAGCCGGAGGAGGACTCGTGGGACCACGCTGCGCACGGCGAGCCGTACGTCGACTTGATGTAGCCGAGGCCCCACTTGATCTGCGTGGCCGGGTTGCTCTGCCAGTCAGGCCCCGCGGTGGCCATCTTCGAGCCAGGCAGCGCCTGCGGGATGCCGTAGGCGCCCGATGACGGGTTGGAGGCGTAGGGGTTCCATCCGCTTTCGTGCTCCCACAGCGAGTTCAGGCAGCCGAACTCGCTCGAGGACCAGCCGAAGCCGGGCAGCATCGCGATGGCGATCTGCTGCGGTGTGCCGGACGGCGCCTGACGGCGCGCGGCAGCCTGCCGCCGCCGCTCGGCCGCCCGCGTGGCGGTCTCCTCCGCGGCGCGCCTGACTGCCGCGTGCCTGGCGGCCAGGACCGCTTTCGCGTACCGCTCGGACATGGCCTGCCGCGCCACCAGCGCGGGGTTCTCCGGCTGAGCCTGGCTGCCTGACTGGCTGGCCTGCGGCGGCTGACCGGCGGCCGGGGCGACGTGCGGCTCGCGGGCCAGCGCGAGATCCGCGGTTCCCGCGGAGCCGTGCGCGGCCGGGGACGGCGTCAGCAACGCCGGCGCGACGGCGAAGACCGTTGCGGCCAGCGAAGCGGTCGCGACTGTGCCGACGGCCGCGCAGAGGGTGTTCTTGGATGGTCGGGACGCGAGACGACGATGGCGGGACACTGCTGCCTTCGCTAAGGCGCTCCCAGAGCGCCAGTTTCCGCCCACGTCACTGCCCGATGACACGGTGGGCAGCGGCGCGCGGACGTGTCGCGGGGTCGGGGCGACGGGTTCAGGGAAATGGACATCACGCACGCTGGGCGCTGTCAGCCATCCACCATGCCGCATTGGCACGGATGCTTGCGCCTTCGCACGGCATTCACCCTTATGACATACGTCACAATGGTTGTGCGCGAACAGTCACATTCCAGCTACGAAGAGTGAGAACTGGGACGTCAGCAGCCGCTCGTCAGTACCACCCGTGCGCCTGCCAGAATGCCCAGCCGTTGCAGGGCGAACCATACCGGTCCTTGATGTAGCCGAGCCCCCACTTGATCTGGGTGGTCGCGTTCGTCTGCCAGTTTGGCCCGGCGGTGGCCATCTTTGACCCCGGCAGTGCCTGCGGGATGCCGTACGCACCGCTCGCGTTTGCGGCCGTGACCCGCCAGCCGCTCTCTCTGCTCCAGATGTTGTCCAGGCAGCCGAACTGCTGCTTGGCGTTGAAGCCGAATGACGGCAGCAGGTTGTAGGCGATGGACTGCGCCGTGCCAGGGCTCGGGATGGGCGCGTTGACGATAGGAGCGCCGCCACCGCCGGTCCCGCCCGTAGAAGGGGGCGCGGGCTTGGTGGCCACCTTGGGCTTGCCGACGACCTTGAAGCTCTTGGTGGCCGCTGCCATGAGGATCATGTGCTGACGCTGGTGCTCGAGCCGGACGCCCGCCTTGCTGTGCGGAATCGCCGTGAGAGCCTCGGCTAGCGGGTTCACCGCGGTGACGGGCGCGAACTGCCCGATCATGTACTCGGCACCGCCGACGACGAAGATCGCCGCGACGACCGTGGTTACCAAGAAGGCGCGAACGCTCCTGCGCGGCTTACGACCGCCACTGCGCGGCCTGGCGCCGCCTCGCGGCTTGCCGCCGGCTCGCGGCTTGCCACCGCCTCGCGGCTTGCCGCCGCGTGGCGGCCTCCGGTCACCACCCGGTGGCCCGGCGACGCCGCTTCGCGGCCCTGCGTCGCCGCTGAGCGGCCGGACGTCGCCGTTCTTGCGCGGCCCGCGGGTGCTGGCCGGGCGCCTCCGGTGCTGTGACAAAGCCGTCCTTCCGTCGGCCAAGCGCGACCGGCAAGCCGCCGGGCGCGCAGGACCGCTGCGGCTAAGGCAGCGAGTCTTGTAACGGATCGGCTACCCATAGTGGCCTGACCATTTACGGACACCTGCCGCAGAACCACCGAAACGAGGAGCCAACCTCCGTCGCCGCACCACGTTGCCAGAAGTGACGGGACCGACCAAGCGTTTCCGTAGAAAAAGTTGGGGTGTTGCGAGAGGAAATTGTGTCGGGCAGATCACGGAATGGCGTTCAGTATCGTAACGATCACGCCACGTAACCACCGCTCTCCTGTGACCACTAGTTGAGCGCTGGATATCGCCTTGGCGGCCGTGCGACACGCCGGCGCTACCCTGGAACCTAGTGGCTGGCTAGCGTGTCAGGCAGACCAGCGGAGGGCGAACGGACGGGCCATGAGCAACGATCCATCGACACCAGGGCGCGGCGCCAAGACGAGGCTGGCGCGCCGGGGCTGGGCGGTCGACGTCGGCGATCCCTCCACCGTGCTCGCGGGGGCGCGCAGGGCGTTCTTCGTGATGACCGGGGTCCTGATCCTGCTCTGGGCGCTCCAGATCGCGAACGTGGCGGACAGCTACAACCTGACGGCGTCCTACGGCATCAGGCCGCGCGACGTGGGCAGCCTGCCTGACATCCTGACGGCGCCGTTCCTGCACTTCAGCTGGACCCACATCGAAGGCAACTCGGGGCCGCTGTTCATCTTCGGGTTCCTCGCTGCCTACCGTGGCATCAAGAAGTTCGCCCTCCTCACCGTGCTCGTGGTGCTGACCAGCGGGTTCGCAGCGTGGTTCTTCGAGCCGTCAGGCGTCGGCGCAGGAGCCAGCGGCGTCGTGTTCGGATACTTCGGCTACATCATCGTCCGAGGCCTGTTCGACAGGCACCTCATCGACGTGCTCGTGGGTGCCGTGATGGCGCTGTGCTTCGCCTACCAGTTCGCCGTGCTGCTGCCGCACGAGGGCATCGGCTGGCAGGCGCACGTCGGCGGACTGGTCGGCGGCGTCGTCGGCGGCTGGCTGCTGCGGGAGAGGCGCGCGGCGAAGGGCGCCGAGCCGGCCAGGTCAGCCGCCTCAGGGGGGTCGGCGGGCACGGCGGTCCTCCCCGCGGACAAGGCAGGCAAGGCGGGCACGACCAGCGGCAAAGGTCTAGTTGTCGATCCTTCCAACCCCCGCGCCGATCTGTACAAGCAGCTCGACGACATGGGACTCTAGGCTGCCGCTAGCGAGCTGGCGAGCCCTCGTCTTCGAGTAGCCAGCGCGCGCCAGCCCCATGGGTTCCGGCCTCGTCCTCCGGGTTGTACAGCGCACAGGTACGCAGCGACAGGCAGCCGCAGCCGATGCAGCTGCCGAGGGTGTCAGAGAGCCGTTCGAGCTCGGCGATCTTGCCCTTGATGCGCGCCTGCCACATCTGGGCCGCCCTGCGCCACTCGGTCCTGGTCGGCGCCTTGCCGGCCGGCAGCCGGTCCAGGGCGACCTTGATCTCGCCGAGCGACAGGCCGAGCCTCCTGCCTGCCTTGATGAACGCCACCCGCCTGAGCATGTACCTCGCGTAGCGGCGCTGGTTGCCGGCCGTCCGCTCGGCCGTGATCAGGCCGAGGTCCTCGTAGTACCGCAGGGCAGAAGGCGCGGCGCCGCTGCGGGCTGCCAGCTCGGAGATGGTCAGCTTTGCGGGCAGGGCTGGCACGCGACCGAGCGTACGGGCGATCTCGCCTTGACTTCAAGTGTGCTTGAAGTCCGACACTCGACGTCATGAGCGAAGCGAGCACACTGCCCCGCTACTCCTACGCGGACCTGCCCAGCCTGATGACGCTGATGACCGGCGACGAGAAGCACGACCTGGCTTCTGAGTCGACCCTGGACGTCATCTGGGTCCTGTACGACCGCGTGCTGGTGCCCAGCGACAGGTTCTACCTCTCCAAGGGTCACGGGCCCATGGCGTATTACGCGGTCCTGACCGCCAAGGGCTACATCGAGGCCGATGAGCTGCCGCGGTTCGGCCAGTTCGACTCCCTGCTCGGCCTGCACCCCGACCGCAACCTCGTGCCGGGAGCCGAGATCTCGAGCGGCTCACTCGGCCACGGCCTGCCGCTGGCAGTGGGGACCACGCTCGGCCTTCGTGCCTTGGGCCTTACCGGTGACCGCGTGTTCGTGCTGACGGGCGACGGTGAGCTGGACGAGGGTTCCGGCCACGAGGCGATCGCGTTTGCGGGCCGGGCGGGACTAGAGGGGCTGACCTGCGTGGTCGTCGACAACGCGTCGGCGAGTCACGGCTGGCCAGGCGGGATAGAAACCCGCTTCGCCGCCGAGGGCTGGTCGACCGCCCGAGCCGACGGCCGCGACCACGCCGCGCTCGAGGCGGCGCTCACAGCCCCGCACCCTGGCAGGCCGCACGCCGTGGTGGCCGCGATCGATCCGGCCTGAGAGGAGCCTGCCATGGACACCATGCGTGAGCGCTTCGCACGTGTCACCGCCGAGCTGCTTGATTCAGACCCGCGGCTCGCCGTGGTGCTCGCCGACATCTCGGCGGACATGTTCAGGCACGCGCGCAAGCGTCATCCGGCCAGGGTCGTCAACCTGGGCATCAGAGAACAACTGCTGATCAGCGTCGCCGGCGGGATGGCGCTGACCGGACTGCGGCCGATCGCGCACACCTTCGCCAGCTTCCTGGTCGAGCGGCCGTTCGAGCAGATCAAGCTCGACCTGAACCACCAGGCCGGCAGCGGTGGAGCGGTGCTGGTGAGCTCGGGCGCGTCGTTCGACTACTCGGGCGCCGGCCGCACACACCAGTCGCCAGGCGACGTCGTGCTGCTAGGTACGCTGCCCGGGTGGAGCGTGCACGTGCCCGGTCACCCCGACGAGGCAGAACATCTGCTGCGCAGCGCGGCCGCTGCCGAAGGCCTCGTGTACCTCCGGCTGTCGGCGCTCGTCAACGCGGCCCCGCTCGCTCAAGGCGACGGGTTCACCGTGCTGCGCCGCGGGACACGGGCCAGCGTCATCGCGGTCGGCCCGCTGGCCGACGCGGTCATCGCGGCGACGGCCGGCCTGGACGTCACGGTGCTGTACGCGCCCACGATCCGGCCTTTCGACCGGCAGGCGCTGCGCGCGACGCTCACCGCTCCCGTGGTTGTCCTGGCCGAGCCGTACCTGGCGGGGACGTCCGTCCCGGAGGTCGCCGCGGCGCTGGCCGACGTGCCGCACCGCGTGCTCGGCCTTGGCGTCGCACGCGAGGAGCTCAGGCGCTACGGGACACCGCAGCA
The DNA here is from genome assembly GCA_036273575.1 of Streptosporangiaceae bacterium. GTDB lineage: Bacteria > Actinomycetota > Actinomycetes > Streptosporangiales > Streptosporangiaceae > Chersky-822. Next base: position 7,749 of record DASUHI010000260.1, read on the forward strand.
GCACCAGGCCGCCCACGGGCTGGACGCGGCCTCGCTGCGGCAGCGCATCGCCGCATTCGCTGGCGTGCAGGGAGGCTGGCAGCGCGCGGGCGCCGGCCAGGACGCTGGCCTGAGGCCACGCCAGCGCTGACGGTCACTCCGGGCCGGTACTCACCGCTGGGAGGAGAGCGCCGATGACCGAGGTCGCCGCGTCCGCGGCGGTGTTGCCGCGCCGGACGGAGCGGCTGGTGCTGCGGCCGTTCAGGCACGGCGACGAGGCCGACGTGCTCGCCTACCGCGGTCGGCCTGACGTCATCAGGTACATGCCTGCCGATCCGCTGCAGCCAAGCGGCGCAGCGGCGTTCATCACCGAGCGGATGGCGGCGACGGAGATCAGGGCCGACGAAGACAAGATCATCCTGGCCGTTGAGCACGAGGGCCTCGTGATCGGAGACGTGCTGGTCAAGGCGGGCCAGCTGGCCGACCGCCAGGCTGAGGTCGGCTGGGCGCTGAACCCCGACTACCACGGCCGCGGGCTCGCCACAGAGGCGGCGCGGGAGCTGCTCGTGCTGGCGTTCGCTGACCTGCGCATGCACCGTGCCTGGGCCCAGCTCGATCCCCGCAACGCCGCCTCGGTGCGGCTCTGTGAGCGGCTCGGGATGCGGCGCGAGGCGTACTTCCGCGAGGACATCTGGTTCAAGGGCGAATGGGGCGACACGGCCGTGTACGCGCTCCTGGCCGCCGAATGGCGAGCCGCCGCGCAGCCGCCTGGGTAGGCGCACGTGCAGCTTCGGAAGCACGGCACGCGACGGCCTGCCCCTCACCTGCGATCCCGGTCACGTCGGTGATCTCGATGTCCACGCTGATCGGTACGGCTGAGCGGTCCTGATCGGTTCGCAAAGGATCGCCATACTTTCCCGCGCCGGCTGCGTGCCAGGTCAGTCGCCTGCCAAGCCCACGCGAAACGGCGCCGGCTCCGTACCATGCACCTCGATCTTGTCGAGATCGGCGTACGCGACCTTGGCGGGATCGGCCGACAGGAGCGTCCGGCCAGCAGCCCGGTCGGTACTGCCGGCGAGGGCGACCTCGGCGGAGAGCGTGGAGTGCGGGGGCGCGCCTGCATCGGTCAGGAATCCTGGCCGCATGCAACGGCCGGTCACGAGACGAGCCAGCCCGACAAGCGGCTCGATGACCTCGATCGGATAGTCGGTGCCGGACAGCAGGCCGGCGCCCGCCTCGGCCAGGCTTGCCCACGGGTACGCGCTCTCGGCCCGGCCGACGCCGAGTGCCAGTGGGACCTGCGCGGCATCGGTGACGGCGAAGGACGGCTGGATGCAGACGACCACGCCGAGCTCGGCGATCCGGCTGACCAGCTCGGCCGACAGCACGCTGCCGTGCTCGATCCGCGGAGCGGCGGCGGCGACCGCGTCGCGGTCGCCGCCCCACGCGAGTTCGTAGGCGTCAAGCACAGTCTGCACAGCACGGTCGCCGATCGCGTGCGTCGCGATCCGCCAGCCCGCGGCGGCGAACGGCTCGATCCGGCGGGCGAGCGCCGCAGCGTCGCAGAACAAAATGCCGGCCGTGTCCTCGTCCTCGAAGCTCCAGCACATCGCGCAGGTGCGCGGCACTAGCCAGCCATCGGCGTAGAACTTAACGCCCTCGAGCCTGACCCACGGCCCGCAGCCGGCCCGCCTCGCGCCGAGTTCGGCGGCGCCTGAGCGCTCGGCCAGGCCGCTGGCCAGGTACACCCTGACTCGCGCGGGCAGCGGCCGGTCACCGCCGCTGGCCAGCGCGTCTAGGTACCGCCAGTCCCGCATGCCCATCTCGGTGACCTCGACCAGACCCACGCTGGCCGCGCGGCGGAGGCCGTGACGCAGGCGGCTCGCCAGCTCAGCAGCCGGAACGTCACCGGTCACCGGTTCCGGAACGTCCATCGGCGTGATGCGGTTCCGGAGCACCCGCTCGTGGAATGCACGGACCGTGCCGCCCTGCCATGGGAAGGGGACCCCGGCGGCCGCCGCGAGCAGGTGCGTGTGGTGATCAACGAATCCGCTGACAGGCACGGGAGCATCAGAGGCAGGCTGCACACCTCCATGATCGCCGACAGCGTTTGCGTGCAAAGACAGCGGGAAGCTCCCTCCGCTGGACCCCCGTCCTGTGCATTGGAGGAGCGAGATGAGGATTGGTGCTGCGCTTGCACTGATCGCGGTAGGCGCGATACTCAGATTCGCCATCGCGATCTCCGTTACTCACGGCCTATACCTGCAGACCATCGGCGACATCCTGATGGGAGTCGGCCTTCTGGGCCTGATCCTGTGGCTGATCGTCTGGGCTCCGTGGGCTCAGGGCCGTCGCACTAGGTACCGGCAGACGAGCGCGATTGACGATGGCCGGCCTTACCCGCCGGCCGCTCGCACGCCGGGCACGTACACCCGCGACGAGGTCACCTACGAGGACGGCTACCCCCGCTAGCCTCCGCGCTAGGCAGGGACGGCGTCGGGCGCCAGCTGCACGCGCACCTGGCGCTCGTTGCCTTCCTTGAACACCAGGTCGGTGACCACCCCGGCGTGCCGCAGGTCGGTCTCGGCCTGCTGCAGCGTGGCGACCACGTCTGGCTCGTCCTCCACGACGAGCGAGAGGACCTCGTGCCGCTGTGACTTCTGCTCCGCCGACTTGGCCTTGCGGATCTCCGCGAGCACGGCGCCAGCGGCGTCGAGCACGGCCGGGTCGGCGTCCCGCGCGGCCTCTCGCAACTCACTCGCGGCCGGCCAGGGCGCCCGGTGCACGGAGCCGTCCTGCCACCACGACCACACTTCCTCCGTCACGAAGGGCATGACGGGCGCGAACAACCGCAGCAGCACCGACAGGGCCGTCGCCAGCGCCGCCTGCGCGGAGCGCCCGTCGGCGCCGCCCCGGTAGGCCCGCATCTTGACGAGCTCCAGGTAGTCGTCGCAGAACTGCCAGAAGAACACCTCGGTGCGCTCGAGCGCACGGTGGTACTCATATGCGGCGAACGCCTCGGTGGCGTCGGCCACCACCGCTTCGAGCTGAGCCAGCATGGCCCGGTCGATCGGCTCGATGATGTCGGCGGCGGTGACGTCGGCCGCGCCGAGCCCGAGCACGAACTTCGAGGCGTTCAGCACCTTGACGGCGAGCCGGCGCCCCACCTTCATCTGGTTCGGATCCGCCGCCGTGTCCGTGCCGGGCGCGGCCCGGCACGCCCAGTGCCGCACGCCGTCGGCGCCGAACTGCTCGATCAGCGGCATCGGCCCGAGCACGTTGCCCTTGGACTTGGACATCTTCTTCCGGTCAGGATCCAGGATCCAGCCGTTGATGGACGTGTTCCGCCACGGCAGCACGCCGTGCTCGAGCAGCGATCGCAGCACGGTGGAGAACAGCCAGGTCCTGATGATCTCCGGTCCCTGCGGCCGCAGGTCCATGGGGAACACCCTGGCGAACAGGTCAGGGTCGTCTTCCCAGCCCGAGGTGATCTGCGGGGTCAGCGACGACGTCGCCCACGTGTCCATGACGTCGGGGTCGCCCGCGAAACCGCCTGGCTTGCCGCGCTGCGACTCGTCGTATCCGGGCGGCGCGTCGCTCTGCGGGTCGACAGGCAGCACCGCCTCCTCGGCCGTGATGGCCTGGTCCCACAGCGTCTCGCCTGAGTCGTCGATCCGGTACCAGACGGGGAACGGCACCCCGAAGTAGCGCTGGCGGCTGATCAGCCAGTCCGTGTTCAGGCCCTCGACCCAGTGCTCGTAGCGCACCCGCATGAAGTCGGGGTGCCACCGCAGCTCGCGACCCGCTGCCAGCAGCCGGTCGCGCAGCTCGGGGTCGCGGGCGCCGTTCCGTATGTACCACTGGCGGCTGGTCACGATCTCCAGCGGCCGGTCGCCCTTCTCGAAGAACTTGACCTGGTGCGTGCACGGCCGCGGCTCGCCGATCAGCGCGCCAGCCTCGCGCAGCAGCTCCACGACCGCGCGCCTGGCCTGCTGCGACGTCTTGCCAGCCAGCGCGGCGTACGCCTCCGCGCCGGCGCCTGACAGCCACCCAGGCGTCTCTGCCTGGAAGCGCCCGTCCCGCTGGATCACCGAACGCAGCGGCAGTCCGAGCTGGCGCCACCAGAGCACGTCGGTGGTGTCGCCGAACGTGCAGATCATGGCGATACCGGTGCCCTTGTCAGGCTCCGCGAGCGGGTGCACCACGACTGGCAGGCGGACGCCGAACACCGCGCTGACCACGTCCTTGCCGACCAGCGCTGCGTAACGCTTATCGTCGGGATGCGCGACGAGCGCCACACACGATGGCAGCAGCTCGGGCCTGGTCGTCTCGATCTCCACCGGGTCGCCGCCGTCGGCGGCGGCGAACGCGATCTTGTGGAACGCGCCGTTGACCTCGCGGTCCTCGAACTCGGCCTGGGCGACGGCGGTCTGGAAGTCCACATCCCACATGCTCGGGCCCTCGGCTGCGTAGGCCTCGCCGCGGGACAGGTTGCGCAGGAAGGCGAGCTGGGCGACCCGGCGCGACCGGTCATTGATCGTCGCGTAGGTCAGGTCCCAGTCGACCGACAGCCCGATCGTCCGCCACTGCTGCTCGAAGTCGTCTTCGAACTCCTCGGTCAGCCGCTGGCACAGTTCCACGAAGTTCGGCCGCGAGATGGCGCGCTGGGCCTTGTCGTTCTTCCCGGCCGGAGCGACCGCGAGATCGGGATCATAAGGGACGTTCGGGTCGCAGCGGACGCCGTAATGCGTCTGAACCCGGCGCTCGGTGGGCAGCCCGTTGTCGTCCCATCCCATCGGATAGAAGACCTCGCGGCCGTACATGCGCTGGAAGCGCGCGATGGCGTCTACCTGGATGTAGCCGAATGCGGTGCCAAGATGAAGAGAGCCGCTTATCGTCGGCGGCGGCGTGTCGATCGCGTAGATCTGATCACGCGTCTTGGTCCGGTCGAAGCGGTACAGGCCGCGCGCCTGCCAGTCGGCACCCCACTTCGCCTCAAGGCCGCCCAGTGACGGCTTCTCCGGGATGATCGCCATGCGGAGAAGGATAGTCGCAACGGGCACCGCTCCGAGTTCACCGACGGCCATGCGCGTCGGCGGGATTCACCTAGTTGTCCTCGCTGAGGCGGTTGCAGGGGCCGCGGATAGTGACCAGCAGGAGGCCGACCATGAAGGCCGCGCAGGCGCAGATCCAGGCCCCGCGGTCGGCGGGCGGGCGGACCGGCCAGGTCCACGGGGCAGTCCAGGCTTCGAGCAGGGCGTACTGGCAGAACGCCATGTATCCCATCGAAGCGTCCAGGCGAGCAGGCCGCCGCCGGCGACGAGCGAGCAAAGCAGCCCGATACCAGTGATGCCGATGACGTTCCTGGCGAGCAGCAGGACGCCGTCGTTGAGGCTCTCGTCGGCGGCGCCGAGCTGAACCTCAATTCGCCTGGCGACGCCCTGTCGCAACGGCACACCCTCGGCGGGCCGCCGCGCTTTGCCAGCTGGAACTGGCGAACAGCGACCGAGTCTGTGTCTGGACTGGCCCGGCTGGAGCCGAGCGTGCTGGCGCCGGGCCACGCTCGCTCTATGACACCGAGGTTGAGGCCGTGCAGGCATGCCGGCCTCCGGACGCTACCTGACCGCGCGGGATATCTCCGGCCGCGCAGGGATCGAGTTGAGTGCCTGTAGCACCGACGCGGGGGCGAGGCGGCTGCGCATCGGGAGGCCTGTGGCTAGCGCAGTATTCTCCTGCTGCGCGCCCCTGGTCCCCGGATCTGCGAGCAGTCTAGGTCAGGACAAGAGCCGCCCGCGCCTGCCAGTCAAAGGCGCGCGGGCGGCTCTCGCTCTGTCCTCATCTTGTAGACGCCTGGAAGCGCGCTGCGGATTACCTCGTCGCCTGGCCGCCTTCGAGCGGCGGGCCACCATAGCCTGCATCGCCACCGGCAATTCTGGTCATCAAGCTCGCTGCCCCGGCTGAGTG
>DASUHI010000261.1:0-15061 GCA_036273575.1 Streptosporangiaceae bacterium
GCTGGGCGGCAGGAACCGGATCTCGGCGCTGGTGAACCTGAGCTGGCGGTACCTGACCTGGAGCCGCGGCGGCGGCGTGATCGTGGGCGACGACCCGGTCAGGCGGCCGTGAGCCATCGCGGTGCACGCCGAGCGGGTTCACCCGTAGAGTTCGGATATGCCACAGATGCACGCCGTTCGCCGGGATCGGGCCGCCGCCGCCGCCGCGCGCCTCGGGGCCGATGCGCTGCTGGTGACCAGCGGCGTCAACGTGCGCTACCTGACCGGCCTGGTCAGCTCCAACGCCGCGGTTCTGATCCCCGCAGCAGGCGCCGCCGCCCTAGCTACTGATTCGCGGTACGCGGGTACAGCAGAGCGGGATTGCCCTGATGTCGCGCTACTCGTCGAGCGCGACGTCGCAGGCACGCTGATCGCCCTGGCACGAGAAGGCGGGCTGCGGGCCGTCGCGTTCGAGGACCTCGTGATGACCGTGCACGCGCACCGCGAGCTGGCCGGCGGGGATTCTGGTCAGGCCGGGCCGGAGCTCATCGCCGCGGGAAGCGCGGTCGACCAGCTTCGGATGGTCAAGGACGAGCACGAGATCGAGCTGCTCGAGCGGGCCTGCTCGATCACCTCGCAGGCGTTCTCCGCCGTGCTTGACAGGCTCTGTCCCGGCGTGACCGAGCGGGAATACGCCATCGCGCTTGAGCGGACGATGATCGACCTCGGCGCCGACGGGCTCGCCTTCGACAGCATCGTCGCGAGCGGTCAGAACGGCGCGATACCGCACCACACCCCGAGCGGAAGGCGGTTCGAGGCAGGGGACCTCGTCACGGTCGACTGCGGCGCGCAGTGCGGCGGCTATCACGCCGACATGACCAGGACCGTCGCGCTTGGCAAGCCAGCACCGTGGCAGCGGGACATCTATCAGATCGTGGCCGGGGCTCAGGCGGCGGGCGTCGACGCCGCGCGCCCCGGCGTCGACGTGACCGATCTCGACGCAGTCGCCCGCGATGTGATCGAAGCCGCGGGACATGGCGGGCATTTCGGGCATGGGCTCGGCCACGGGGTCGGCCTGGAGATCCACGAGGCGCCGATCATCGGGTACGGCCGGACCGGTACACTTGATGATCGGGTTCCAATCACCATCGAACCCGGCATCTACCTGCCAGGTATGGGCGGAGTCCGGATTGAGGACACGCTCGTGGTCCGCGCAGGAGCCGGGGCGGCGGGATCGGCTCAGCCGCTCACCACGATCACCAGGGAACTGCTCGTCCTCTAGGCGCCCGGCCTCCGGTCGGCCAGCGAGGGGCCGCGGCGGTCCCGCCCGCATGCAGGAGAAGCAACCACCGTGGCCACCACGAACGACCTGAAGAACGGCATAACCCTCAGCATCGACGGCCAGCTCTGGAGCGTCGTGGAGTTCCAGCACGTCAAGCCGGGCAAGGGCGGCGCCTTCGTGCGGACCAAGCTGAAGAACGTGCTCAGCGGCAAGGTTGTCGACCGGACCTTCAACGCAGGGGTCAGGGTCGATGTCGCGAACGTCGACAAGCGCGAGATGCAGTACCTCTACCGCGAGGGCGACGAGTTCGTCTTCATGGACACCCAGGACTATGACCAGCCGCGGATCCCGTCAGAGGTCGTCGGCGACGGCGCGGACTACCTGCTCGAGGAGCAGATGGTGACCGTGGCGTTCAACGACGGCAACCCGCTGTACGTCGAGTTGCCGGCCGCGGTCGAGCTGACCGTCAGTCAGACGGACCCTGGCCTGCAGGGCGACCGGTCGACGGGCGGGACGAAACCGGCGACGCTGGAAACCGGGGCGCAGATTCAGGTGCCGCTGTTCATCACGACGGGCGAGAAGGTCAGGGTCGACACGCGTACCGGCGACTATCTCGGCCGGGCGTGAGTGGCGGCGCGGAGTAAGGCCCGTAAGCGGGCGCTCGACATCTTGTTCGAGGCCGACGTTCGCCGCGAGCCGCCGCTAAGCGTGCTCGAGGCCAGGATTGTCCAGGCCGAGCGGCCTGTTACCCCATACGCGATCGAGCTCGTCCAGGGCGTCCAGGCGCACCGCGAGGAACTTGACCGGCTGCTTGGCGAGAACTCGCGCGGCTGGACGCTCGACCGGATGCCTGCCGTTGACAGGAACATCCTGCGGATCGGCGGCTACGAGCTGCTCTGGGGGTCTGAGGTGCCGGAGGCGGTGGCGATCAGCGAGGCCGTCCAGCTCGCCGGGGATCTGTCCACCGACGGCTCGGCCGCGTTCGTCAACGGACTGCTCGCCCGGCTGCTCGAGATCAAGCCGACGCTGTCCGGCCGCGCCGCTGATACGGCGCCGCCAGCTCCAGGCGCCGCCTAGTCAGGGGGAGCCTGGCCAGCGTGGAGACCGATGTCGGCACCGGGCGCTACAGTCGGTCCAGGAGGCCAGCTGGGGCTGGAACGCCCAGCCGCAGCCGCGGACGAGAGTGAACCAGGCAGTCACGCCAGACCACAGCACGCCGGACGACGACACTGGCTGCCACATCCTGCACATCGACATGGACGCGTTTTACGCCAGCGTCGAGATCAGGGACAGACCCCAGATCGGCGCGCAACCAGTCATCGTGGGTCATACCGGCGGCCGCGGTGTCGTCCTATCCGCGAACTACATCGCACGCGGGTTCGGCGTGCGATCCGCGATGCCGGTCAGCAGGGCGCAGCGGCTCTGCCCGCACGCGGTCTTCGTGCCGCCTCGGCACGGCCTGTACAGCGCCGTCTCCCGCGAGGTCATGGCGATCTTCCGGGCTGTCACGCCTGAGGTCGAGCCGCTGTCGCTAGACGAGGCGTTTCTGGACGTCGCCGGCGCCGCCCGGCGGCTCGGCTCCCCCGCTTCGATCGGCCGCCTGATCCGGGGCCAGGTCAGCGACGAGCTGGGCATCACGTGCTCGGTCGGGATCGCGACGTCCAAGTTCGTCGCCAAGCTCGCCTCGGTGCACTGCAAGCCGGACGGCTTGCTCGTGATACCGGCCGACCGGGTGCTTGACTTCCTGCATCCGCTTCCCGTCTCCGCCCTGTGGGGAGTGGGCCAGCGTACCGGCGCCGTGCTGGCCAGGCTCGGCCTGCGCACCGTGGCCGACCTTGCCACTGCGCCGGTTCCGACGCTCGAGCGCGAGCTAGGCAAGGCAACCGCGGCGCATCTGTCCGCGCTTGCCTGGGGCCGCGATGACCGCAGGGTCGAGACCGGGCCGCATGACAAGAGCGTCGGCGCCGAGGAAACCTTCGGAACTGACATCGCCGACCCCGCTGCGATCCGTCGCGAGCTGTTGCGGCTCGCCGGGCGGACCGCCCGCTCCCTCCGTTCATCCGGCTACGTCGCCAGGACCGTCTCGGTGAAGCTGCGGCGCGCGGACTTCAAGACGTTCACCAGGTCAAGGACGTTGCCCGAACCGACCGATGTGGCTCAGCAGATCTACTCGACCGCCTGTGAGCTGTACGCGGCCTCCGGCCTGGCCGACGGCGTCATGCTGCGCCTCGTGGGGGTCCGAGCCAGCGGCCTGTCGCCAGCCAGCGCGGGGGGAACACAGCTCGCCCTGGGCGAGCGCCCCGACGCGTGGCGCCAGGCCGAGACCGCGATGGACAAGATCACCCGCCGGTTCGGATCCGGTGCCCTGGGCCCTGGGTCGCTGGTGAGCCCTGCTGAGGGCGAACATCAGTTGCGAGAGTAAAGCGAAGTTCCTGCAGTGACTTTGCCAACCGCCTGGTTGGCGATGTCAGGCGCTTGGTCTGGCGTCCCCTTCCACAGAACGCGCTGGCCCTCGTATTCTGGGGATAGCCAGCGGCCGACATGTCCGGCCGGCGTGAGCAACTTGGAGGCAACGTGCCGCTTTCCGAGCACGAGCAGCGCCAGCTCGAGCAGATCGAGCAAGCGCTCTATGCCGAGCATCCGCGGTTTGCCAAAGCCGTGCGGGCGGCTGACCCGCGAGTGCACTACAAGCGCCGGGTCGTTTACGCGGCCGTAGGGTTCGCGATCGGCGTGGCGCTGCTGCCTGTCGGCGTTTCCACCTACATCGCGATCAGCATCGTCGGGTTCGTGATCATGCTCGCCTCCTGCTACTGGGCGGCCATCAGCTATCGCAGGATGAACGGCATGGCGACCGGCAGGATCCAGCTCAAGGAGCGCAGGACCGGCCGCAAGGACAAGACGGGCGGTAAGCGCCAGGGCGGCCTCGGCGACCGGCTCGACGAGCGCTGGCGGAGGCGCCAGGAAGGACGGGACGGCTAGCCGGGTCCTGGGCTGAGTCAGTTCTCGCCTGAGGCCGGCATCCAGCCGGTCAGCAATCCCGCTGCCTGCCGCAGCCAGGCCCGTAGCGGCTGGAGGGTCGACGCGGGCAGCACCCTGGCCCGCCAGCGGGCGCCCCGGCTGGCGTTACGGGCCAGCGCGCGGCGAACTGTCGTGACATCAGCGCGGATACCACCGGGAGCTACCGGTACGGGCGCATAGCGGGCTCGCTCGACAACGGTGGCGATCCGCCCGACGGCCTCCCTGGCGTGCTCATCGCCATCCAGGACGCCGCTGACGCGCCTCGCGAGCGCGCGCGGCGACTCGCTCGGCCGGCCGGGAAGGCCGTAGTCGTCAAGATCAGCGCACAGCTCCTGCCACGCCGCTCCGGCCAGTCCGGTATCTCCCGAGGCCGCTCGCCACCGCCTGCGCCTGGTGACGAGGCGGACCGTGCCTGGCGTGACGGCGATCAGGGCCAGGACGGCGAGCACGATGGGTCCGGCCGGCACCCCACCCGAATTCGCGCCCCTGCCGGGTCCCGTACCCTGCCCGTTCGGACCCCGCAGGCGTGGTCCTAGGTTCTTCGTGGATCCAGTCGACGGGGATACGGACGGAGCCTGACCAGTGCGACCCTGGCTGGATTTCTGCCCGCCGCCCAGGCTGGGGCTCGCCACGTACGCGGGCTCTACAGCCGTCTGCTGACCGTCTGAGCCCCCAGGGGTGGGCTCGAACCGGAGCCAGCCTGCGCCGGAGAAGTACAGCTCAGGCCAAGCGTGCGCGTCCGCGGTCGTGACCGCCCAGGTTCCGCTGGCGCGCTGGTGACCGGCCGTGAAGCCGATGGCAACCCTGGACGGGATGCCGAGAAGCCTGGCCAGGACGGCCATGGCGAACGCGAATTGCTGACAGAACCCCTCACGGACGGTGGTCAGGAACGTCAGCAGGCCGCGCGGGCTGTTGGGCAGGCTAGCCGACTGCAGCGAGTAGCTGAACCTGTTCGACAGGAACCAGCGCTCGAGCGCGACTGCCTTGTCGAACGCGGTCCTCTTGCCCTTCGTAACCTGGCGCGCGATGGCCGTGAGCTGCGGGGTCACCTTGGAAGGGAAACCGAGGTAGGACCGCTTGATGGCGGCAGGCACATGCTGCGTCGCTGTCAGCGCGGACTCGGTGGGCTCGACCTGCCCGCTCGTGACCGTGTACTGCAGCCCGTCGGCGGGTGCGTCATTGGAGTAGATCATGAGCGTCGCGGGATCTTCGCGCCAGCTACCATCGACGTGCGTCCGCATCGGCCAGTACGGCACAGGCAGGAAGTCGATCGGGCCTGAGAAGCCCCGCGGCTGCGGGATGTTCACCCTGGTGCTGACGATGCTCTGTGGCGTGCCAAGTGCCAGCCCTGGTGCAGAGACCAGCGCCCCCCGGCCGACCGCCTTGCCGTGGGTCGGCCTGACCAGGTCCCAGTCGCCCGCGCGGCTGTCGTAGTTGAGGACGTAGACCTGAAGGTAGTTGGCAGGATCGGGGATGGTGGTGTGATACGTGAGCACCAGGCGTGGCTTTGACCTGATGAGCAGGCCGCGCAGCTGGACGACTGGGTTCGGCAGGCCGGCGCCCTGGTGACCGCCGCCGCCCCCGCCCGAGCCGTGGCCGCCGAAGACCTGATGCAGGGTCAGCCCGGGCACAAGCAGGGGCGCGATCAGTGCGGCGCAGACCGCGGCGAGGCCGATCCGCCGCCCCGTCGCGGCGAGCGCGCCCATATCCGCGCCCGCCAGCCGCTCGTCCTCACCCGCGTAGTGCCACACCGTCACCACCCGGCCCCAGCCGCGGAGCCGGCCGCGTCCGTCGGAGGAAAGCAGGGCGAGGTAGCCGGCGGCGGCCAGCAGGAAGGCGACGGCGCTGGCCAGCCCCCGCACATCGGCGGTGGTCGCTATCGGGGCCATGAACAGCACGAGCAGCGGCAACCCTGCGATGGCTGGCCTGTGCAGCCGGACGGCGAGGAAATCGACGGCGACGCCGACCAGGCCGATGCTGCCCGCAGCGAGCAGGATCACCCCGTGGTGGGCGGGCACTGGCGGCGCGTACCGGCCCGCCGACGCGCCGTCGCTGACCAGTATGGCCAGGTGATGTACCGAGCGCGGGGTCGGTATGACCGCGAGGAACGACTGCGCCGCGGCCTGCAGCACGTTCAGGTAGATCAGCAGCGCGGCCAGGTACGTCACCAGGCCGGCCACCGCGCGCAGCGGCCGCAAGCCTGACGCGCTAGCCGCGCAGATCACGATCAGCGCCGCCCCCGCGGCCTTCAGGAACGGCGAATCGGCGGCGAGCATCGGCACGCTGGCGATCGCGGCGAGCAACGAGGCGCCGACGGCGGCCTGCCCCGGGCTGAGCCTGGTCAGCGTGCCCGCGAGGGCCGCGACCACTACCGCGCCACTGGCCTGCACGTACCAGGCAGCCCCGTCGATCAGGCTGAAGATGGAGACCGAGGCGAGTATTACAGAGACGGCCGCCGCGATCGTGAGCCTGTGATTCATCCTGCTGTTGCTCCGAACCCTCGCTCCCCTGCGCCCAGCAGGCTGGTGCCTGACCTGGGCAGTTGCTGCCACGCGACCGCCAGCGGAGTGGCCGCGCCGACGGCGATCACGCGCCACCCCGCGGCCCTCAGGACAGCTGCTGCGGCGGCGGTGTCGGCGACCGCCGCATCCGTGACCGCGGCCCCCGCACTGGAGTCACCAGGCCTCTTCCCCGTGCGGCCGTCCTGCGTCCCCGCGGCTTCTGCGGCCGCGACCAGGGCAGACCTTCGCGCGCCCCTGGAGCCGTTGGTCTCGTTACTTGCGCCGTTCTGGCTCCTGGCGCGCGTTCCGTTCTGGCTGCTCTCGCCGTTCTGGCTGTGCCCGCCGTCGCGGTCGGCGCGGCCCGCGTGATTGTCAGTGTCGGTTTCGGCGCCGTGCGCGGGCCGTTCTGGCTGGGCGGCCCAGGTCGAGGTCGCAAGCAAGATCGCGATGCCCTGCCTGCCGTGCCGTCGCGAGGTCGCGATCTCCCTGGCGTTGTCCACGGAGAGCCGGCCGGCGATCAGGACAAGGAGCCCGCCCTCGATCGTGGTCAGCGCCGCCGTCGTCCTGGCGAAGTCATGGTTGCGCGAGGTGGTCACCACGGACAGCGCGTCAAGGAGGACGTCCTCGAACATGGCGGCGCCGGCCAGCGGCCCCGCGTCGGTGAGCAGGTGCCCGTCCAAGCCCGACCGCGCCAGGAACACCCCGATCGACGCGGCCGCGCTGACGGCGTACTCGAACGAGGAACTGGGCCCCGTGCCGACGTGGGCGCTGCGCCTGGAGTCCAGGATGACGACCGCCCGATCCTGCCAGCGCTGCTCCTCGCGCCGCACCATGAGCTCGCCGTACCTGGCCGTCGACCGCCAGTGCACCCTGCGCAGCTCATCGCCATCGCGGTACGCGCGCGGGATGACGTCGTCGTCGCCGGCCGCAGCCGTCATGCGCGTCCTGCCGTCGCCGTCACTCGACCAGCTGCCGGTCGTGGCCGCCGCGGTCAGCGGCACGACCTTGGGCGTGACCGTCAGCGTGTTCTTGGTGGCGAAGTTGGCTGTCAGTTCCACGAGACCGAACACGTCGGCGATCCTGACCCGCATCGGACCAACCACGAACTTGCCGCGCAGGTCAGAGCGGAGCTGATAGCTGACCTCGCGCGACCCGTTGCGCTCGATGCCGTTCAGCACGTACCTGGGCCTGGCGCCGAGCGAGTAGGGAATCGTCTCCTCGGCGAGCAGCAGCCCGGTCGAGATCCTGCTGACGTTCTCCAGCTTGACCAGCACGGTGGCGGCCTGGCCTGGCGCCACCCTGGGCGGCACGATGTGACGCTCGCAGCGCAGCTGGTAACGGGCCCGGCGGGCGGTCAGCGCCGAGAAGACGGGCAGGCAGACCAGCAGGACCCCGATGCTGATCATCGGGTGGCTGCCCAGGATCAGCCCCGCGAGAACGCCCACGATGCCGGCGGCAAGGAACGAAGCTCCGCGGACCGTGAACCAGGCGAGAACCGACCGCATCGCCGCCCTCCTTCTGGCTGCCCTGTCAATCTACGTGGTACTGGTGGCCGCGGCCAGGCCCGTCACCTGCCAGGGAGTGGTACCCGCTCGACGATCTTGGCCAGCACTTGTTCGGGATGCTCGCGGCCGACGACAGCTTCGGCGGTCGGCAGCAGCCGGTGCGCGAGCACCGGCCCTGCCAGCGCCTGGACGTCGTCAGGGATCACGAAGTTGCGGTCTTCGAGCGCCGCGTAGGCCCGGCTGGCGCGCAGCAGGTGCAGCGCTGCCCGCGGCGACGCGCCGAGCCGCAAGGCAGGCGCCGTCCGCGTCGTCGTGATGATGTCGATGATGTACTGGCGCACCTGCTGAGCGACGTGCACCTGGCGCACAGCGGCGATCAGGCCGCGCACGTCGCCCGCGTGCGCTGCGGGCTCGAGGTCATCGAGCGGTGAGCTCGAGCCGTGCGCGTCGAGCATCGCGATCTCGGCCGCCTGGTCCGGGTAGCCGATCGAGATCCTGGCGGTGAACCTGTCCCGCTGCGCCTCGGGGAGCGGGTAGGTGCCTTCCATCTCCACCGGGTTCTGCGTCGCGATCACCATGAACGGCGACTCGAGCGGGTACGTAACCCCGTCGACCGTGACCTGGCGCTCCTCCATGCTTTCCAGCAGGGCGGACTGGGTCTTGGGTGACGCCCGGTTAATCTCGTCGCCGAGCACCAGGTTGGCGAACACAGGCCCCGGCTTGAACTCGAACTCGCGCAGTTCCTGGTTGAAGGCGCTGACCCCGGTGATGTCGCTCGGCAGCAAGTCAGGGGTGAACTGGACCCGGCGCACCGAACAGTCGATCGACCTCGCAAGTGCCTTCGCCAGCAGCGTCTTGCCCACGCCTGGAACGTCCTCGATCAGCGCGTGCCCCTCGGCGAGCAGAACGGTTAGCGCCAGCCTGATCGCGTCGGGCTTGCCGACGACGACGGTGTTGATCGCGTCGCTGATCTTGTGAGCGACCGGAATCAGCTGGTCAAGCGCGCGCTCCGCCTGCTCTGTTTCAGCAGACACTCGTCCTCCTTGCCCCGGCCGCTCTGCCGGGTGTTGGTCCCGGCGGGAGTGCCGCCCGCGACCGGCGTTCATGGCGTGTGCGCCTAGACAGTACGTGTAGCCATGCCTCGATGAAACAACGGAATGGGCATCACTGCATAACGAGCCATCCCGCTCCTGACATAGCTTGCCAACGCCTGCGCGCTGTCAATCGCATCCGCTCTCTATCACTATCCATTGTCCCCACTCCGCTCCACCGCTGTGACCTCGGGTTTCGCTGAGCCGCTGACCGATTTTCCGGACCGCGATCATTGACGGTGGAGGAATGTGGGGTACAGTGGTGCGCTGTGGGGCGCCTAGGGCCCCGCTGGTAGCCGTTGTGGGGGGCAGTGGAGGTGAGCGCCCGTGTTTCTCGGCACTCACACACCCAGGCTGGACGAGAAGGGCCGGCTGTTCCTCCCGGCGAAATACCGCGACGAACTGGGGGAGGGACTGGTGCTGACCAAGGGTCAGGAGCGCTGCCTGTATGTGTTCCCGCAGGCAGAGTTCGGCCGTATCACCGAGGCGCTGCGGACGGCGCCGGTGACGGCGAAGGCGGTCCGCGACTACAGCCGCGTGTTCTTCGCGAGCGCCTCCGATGAGGTTCCTGACAAGCAGGGCAGGGTCACGATCCCGCAAGCGCTCCGCGAATACGCGGCACTGCAGCGCGACTGCGTGGTGATCGGCGCGAACACCCGCCTTGAGATCTGGGACGCCGAGGCCTGGGAGGCCTATCTCGAGCAGCAGGAAGACGCTTTTTCTGACGCATCGCAGGAGGTGCTGCCAGGGGTCCTGTGAGCGGACCCGGATCGCGGGAGGTCCACGCGTTGCCGCGGACCTGCATCGCGTAGCGGAGTCTAAGTGCCCGGCAAGGTCTCCACCCGCGCTTGACGGAGCGCCCGGCTGACGCCCCTTCCCCGGCGTCAGGCGGATCAGGGCCCCGGAGGTGCGGATGGCGACCTGGCCGGGCACGGCGATCGGGATCTGGCAGCGGTGGATCTGGCAGCGGTCGGCCGGGAGGAGGGGGCGCGGTGAACACGGCGGCAGCGCACGTACCGGTCATGCCGGACCGGGTTCGCGCAATCCTCGCCCCGGCCCTCGGCGGGCCAGGCGCCGTCCTGGTGGACGCGACGCTCGGCCGGGCCGGCCACACCCGCGCGCTGCTCGGCGATCACCCAGGCCTGACCGTGATCGGCATCGATGCCGACGAGTCGGCTATTTCAGAATCCAGGCGGCTGCTCGCCGCCGAGCTGAACCGGGTTCGGCTCGTCCAGGCGGCCTATGACCACATCGCGACGATCCTGGCCGACCTTGGCTACGACAGTGTCCAGGGCGTCCTGTTCGACCTCGGTGTTTCCTCACCCCAGCTGGATGACCCCGGCCGTGGCTTCTCGTACGCGCAGGACGCGGCGCTGGACATGCGCATGGACCGTTCGCGCGAGCTGACCGCCGCTGAGGTCGTCAACACCTATCCGCCGGACAGGCTCGCGCGGGTGCTGCGCGACTACGGCGAGGAGAGGTTCGCCAGGCGGATCGCCGGCGCGATCGTTCGCGAGCGTTCCCGCGAGCCCATTACCTCGACGCTCCGCCTCGCGGACATCGTCAGGAACGCTATCCCCGCAGCCGCCAGGCGCAGCGGCGGCAATCCTGCCAAGCGCACGTTCCAGGCGCTGCGAATCGAGGTCAACGACGAGCTCGGCTCGCTCAGGCGCGCGGTTCCCGCGGCGCTCGGCGCCGTCGCCGTCGGAGGCAGGATCGTCGTGCTCTCCTACCACTCGCTCGAGGACCGGATCGTGAAGCGCGCGTTCAGCGAGCGCTCCACGGACACGACCCCGCAGGGACTGCCGGTTTCACTGCCCGGCAGCCGGCCGCAATTCCGGCTGCTCACCAGCGGCGCTGAGCGGCCAGGCGACGCAGAGCTGACCGTCAACCCGCGCGCCGCTTCGGCCAGGCTCAGGGCCGCAGAACGCGTCGCCCAGGGCAAGCACCCGCGAGATCTAGCAGCGGCATGACCCCACACAGGATGGACGAAAGCCCATGAGCACGGACGTCATGACACCTGGCCGGACCAGCGACGAGCGCCGCACCAGGCAGGACGGCCGCCCACCGGACGGCCGGGCGGTGGCCGGACGGCCAGCGGCTGGCGGCAGAGCCGCGCCTGCGCCGGACGGGAGGCGGCCGCAGCGCCCGGCGAGGCGACCAAGACCAGGCCGGCCGCCCAGTCCTGTCCTGCCGGGGAGCCCGGTTAGGCCGCCAAGCCCAGTCCGCCCGGCGGGACCCGGCCGCCCTGGCCGCACGATCAGGACGGTCGGGCCGCCCAGGCACGGCCACGACACCGCCAGGCCAGTGCGGACGCGGCAGCCCGTCGGCGGCGGACTGCGGCCCGCGGCCGTTTCGTCGCACGTGCGGCACGCCGGCCGCACGTCGTTCGTGATGCTGGTGGCCGGGCTGCTCGCCGCCGGCCTGGTCTGCCTTCTCGTCGTGAACACCACGCTGGCGGCCAACTCAATTCAGATCAACCAGCTCGAGCAGGCCAACGCGGCCAGGACGCAGCAGGTCCAGCAGATGCAGCAGGAGACGGCGGCCGCGCGGTCCGCCGCGGTGATCGCGAAAGAGGCCCGCAAACTCGGCATGCGGCCAGAGCAGGTTCCGGCGTTCGTCGACCTGCGTCATCACGCGCTGCGGTCGGGCAAGGGGCCGATGCGTTGAGCCAGGACGGGGGGAGCGGGGACCGACAGCGGCCGGCCGGCACCGGCCGCTCGCGCGCCGCCGGTGATCAGCCGCGCCCCGGTGGTCAGAGACCCAATGATCAGAGACTCAGCGGTCAGAGGCCCGGTGGTCAGCGGCCCAGTGCTGAGCGATCCGGTGCTCAGCGGCCCGGTGGTCAGCGGCCCCGTGGCCAGCGGCCCGGTGGTCAGCGGCCCCGTGGTCAGCGGCACAGTGGTGCGCCGCAGGCTGCCGTCCGCCCGGCTGGCCCCCGGATCGCTAGCCAGGTGCCCCGTGATGAGGCGGCTCGTGGCGGAACGCCCGGCGGCAGGCCTCCTGGCACCGGTGGCCGCCCGCCGCGCGTGCCCCCCTACCGCACCGTCCGGCCAGCCACGTCACGCCCTGGCTGGGCACGGCGGCCGCTGCGCCGGACGAGCTCGATCCGGCGGCTGAACGTGACCATGCTCTCGGTCGCCTGCGCCGTCACGCTCGTGCTCGGCAGGCTCGTGCAGCTGCAAGGCGTGGACGCCTCCCGCTACCGCTACCTCAGCCACAAGGAGCGCGTAACGAGCCAGACCACGCCGGCCGTTCGCGGAGAGATCGTGAGCAGCGACGGCACCATCCTGGCCATGACGACGCGGACCGACACCGTGTACGCGGACCCGCCGCTGATCACGAAGTCGACGACATTCGGCGCCGTCGCGGCCAAGCTCGCCGGACTGCTCCGGATGAAGCCGTCCGCCATCGTGGCCCTGCTGCAGCGCCCGAGCTCACCGGACTACGTCAAGCTCAAGGCCTCGGTGCGAGGACAGGTCGCCGACGCGATCAGCAAGCTGGGGCTGCCGGGCATCGCGATGACGCCGACCTATCAGCGCGCCTATCCTGGGGGCGACCTGGCAGCCCCGCTGCTGGGGTTCGTGCACACGAACCCGGCATCCAGCGCGATGACCGGGATGGCGGGACTCGAGCAGACCTATAACTCCGTGCTCGAAGGGCGCGGCGGAACCGTGGTCTACGAACAGGGCACGAACGGCCTTCCGATCCCCGGCACAGAGTCGACCGTCAAGGAAGCAGAACCCGCGGGAAACCTCCGGCTGACGATCCAGTCCGACATCCAGTGGAAGGCCGAGCAGGAGTGCGCGGCGCAGGTCGCCAGGACCAGGGCGAGGAACTGCACGGTCGTGGTCATGCAGCCCAGCACGGGCCGGATACTGGCGCTGGCGCAGTACCCGACCTTCAGCCCGGTCGCCCCGGCGAGCGTGCCGGCGACGAAGGACATCGCGCTGGCCAACGTGTTCGCGCCGGGCAGCACGGCCAAGGTGATCACGGCGGCCGCGGCCTTCCAGTACGCCGGGATGACGCCGGACACCAGCTTCGTCGTCCCTGACGCGATCAAGTGGCATGGCGCGCTGTATCACGACGCCGAGCCGCACAAGACCCAGCGCTACACGATCGCGGGCATCATCGCGCACTCGCTGAACGACGGCATGATCCAGGTCGCCCAGCACGTCAGCCCCGGTGACCAGTACCGCATGTTCCGCGCGCTCGGCATCGGGTCGAGATCCGGCCTGAGGCTTCCCGGTGAGAGCGCCGGGCTGCTCTTGCCGCCCAGCTCGTGGACCGGCGGCGATGCCAACACTCGCTACCAGCTCTCGTTCGGCCAGAGCGTCGGCGTCACCGCCATCCAGATGTCCAGCGTCTACGCCACAATCGCCAACGGCGGCGTGCGGATCGCCCCCACGGTCGTGGCCGGCCACACGACAAGCAGCGGGCGCTACATTCCCGCCGAGCGGCCTGCTGGCAAGCGGGTGATGTCCCGCAGGACCGCCCACGAGCTGATGCGGATCCTTGACCAGGTGCCGGTCGTCTACAACCAGGCAGGGGAGCCGTGGGGGATGATCCCCGGCTACACCGTGGCGGCCAAGACCGGGACCGCTCAGGAGCCGCGCAATGCTTACGGATCGAGCTTCATCGGCATCGCGCCGTCATCGAGCAAGGGCCTTGTCGTCGCTGTTAACCTGCAGGATCCGCGTAACGGGACCTACTTCGGCATCGACGTCGCCGGGCCCGTCTTCAACGCCGTGATGAAGTTCGCCCTATCGAGCATGAAGATTGCCCCTGACGGGGGCCATGTCCCGGCGGTCCCGCTCACGGTTCCCTGAAGCGCAAGGTAACCTCAGCCCGTGCCTGCGGCTCTTCGCCCCAGATATGTCCCGGTGCGCCCGCTCACCGGTCTTGCCGCGCTGCTCGGCCTCCGGCAGCCCGACAGCGACTCCTCTTTCATCCACCACGAACTGCGCGGCGTCAGCGGCGTCACGCACGACTCGAGCGCTGTCAGGCCCGGCGATCTCTACGTCGCGCTGCCCGGCAGCCGGTACCACGGGGCCTCGTTCTGCGACAAGGCCGCGGCCGCCGGTGCGGTGGCCGTGCTGACCGACGCCGACGGCAGGGAGCGCGCGATCCGGTGCGGGCTGCCGGTCTTCGTGGTCACAGAACCGCGCGCCAGGCTCGGCGAGGTCGCGGCGTGGGTCTACGGCGACCCGTCGGGCAAGCTGCTGCTCATCGGCGTGACCGGGACCAGCGGCAAGACCACCACGACGTACCTGATCGAATCCGGGCTGCGGATGGCCGGCCACGTCACAGGCCTGGTCGGCGGCGTCGAAACCAGGATCGGCGCGGCGGTCGAGCCGAGCAAGCTCACCACCCCCGAGGCGACCGACCTGCAGGCGGCGTTTGCCGTCATGGCCGAGCGGAAGGTGACCGCGGCGGTGATGGAGGTTTCCAGCCACGCTCTCGCGTTCGGCCGTGTCGCTGGGACGTCGTTCGAGGTCGCCGTCTTCACGAACCTGTCCCAGGATCACCTGGACTTTCACCAGGACATGGACAGCTACTTCGCCGCCAAGGCCGAACTGTTCACTCCCCGTTATGCCAGGTCCGCGGTCGTCAACGTGGACGATCCGCGCGGCCGCCGCCTGGCCAACCGGGCGCACGTGCCGGTCACGACGTACTCGGCCGCAG
>DASUHI010000262.1:0-2067 GCA_036273575.1 Streptosporangiaceae bacterium
CGCGACCCTGACCGGCAGGATGGAGGACGTGCCGCTCGTCCGGGACGCGCTCACCAACGCGGTGCTCAACCTGCCGGGCCGCAATCCGCGCCAGACGAAGGCGTTTATCAACCTGTGGCGCTTCTACATGGTCCTCGACTATGAACTCGGCTACATGACGAACAGCATCACCGCGACACGCGTCCACAGCGCTGAAATGGCACGCCTCGTCGAAATAATGGTCCGCTGGCCCTGGCTGCTGGACGCGCTCGGTGCCCGGCGGCCGGTGGGCAGCGACGCGAAGACCGTCCTCGCCGACCTGATGCGGGCGAGCGGCGACGACGAGGAATGGGAGCGCGTGACGATATCCGCGCATATGGATGTCTTCGATGAGTCGACCGTGGGCCTGCGCGAACTGCTGCTACGGCGCGGCGGCGAGCCCGACACCTTGATCGCCATCGCGAGCCGGTACCTGTAGGTGACGCGCTCGCCTGAATGACTGGCGCAGCCCGGGCCGGTTACCGGGCCCGGTCGCCGGGCCCGGTTGCCGGGATCCGTGATACCGTCGTGATGCCCGAATGAATATTCACTCAGGGAGTCGTGGTGACCTGGAGCGCAGCAGACATCCCCGGCCAGCACGGCCGGATCGCCGTCGTGACCGGGCCAACGGCGGGCTGGGTCTGGAGACCGGACGGCAGCTGGCGGCGAAGGGCGCGCACGTCGTGATGGCGGTACGCAACCAGAAGAAGGCGGCGGCCGCGGTCGACGAGATCAGAACCAGCGTGTCGCTAACCGCCCTGCTGCTGCCCGCGCTGCTGCGCACACCCGGCGCGAGGATCGTGACCGTGACCAGCACGGCCCATCACATGGGCCGCGCCATCAACCCGGCGAACCCGCACCTTCACGGCCGCTACCGGCCATGGCGCGCCTACGGCCAGGCCAAGCTCGCTAATTTCCACTTCGGCCTAGGGCTTCAGCGCGAGCTGGAGAACGCCGACGCGACCACGGCCAGCCTTATCGCGCATCCGGGACTGTCGAACACCGACCTGCAGGCGGTCAGCGTGCAGCAGACTGGCGGGGGCATGAGCCAGCAGTTCTTCCTTTTCCTCGCCCGCCGCAGCGGGATGTCCGCGGCCGACGGCGCGCTGTCGCAGCTGCGGGCGGCCACCGACCCGGCCGCGAAGGGCGGCGAGTTCTACGGCCCGCGGTTCGTCAACAGCGGGCCGCCGGTGCGCAAGCCGGTCGTGCGCAGGCTTGGCATGGACAAGGCGATCGCCGCGTTGTGGGAGGTCTCCGAACGCGAAACCGGAATAGCGATCGACGTGCACGCGGCGGCGGCGGCATGACGGTCGCGTCCATGGACCGCGCTGCCGCAGTGCGCAGCGCGTTGCGTACGCTCGTCGCGCGCAACGGTTTTCACGGCGCGTCGATGAGCGCCGTCGCCAGCGAGGCCGGGGTGGCGACCGGCACCGCCTACACCCACTACGCGTCCAAGGACGAACTGGTCCTCGCCGCTTACTGCGAGACGAAGGCGCAGCTTGGCGCGGCCGCCATGGTCGGTCTCGACGCGAGATCAGAGGCTGACGCGCAGTTTCGCAGCATCTGGCTGGCTACCTACCGTCACCTGAAGGCGAATCCCGATCATGCCCGCTTCCTGCTGCAGGTCGACCACTCGCCCTATCGCAGCGCCGCGCACCAGGCGGCGATCGCCGGCGGCGACCCGCTGGCGGCGCAGGCGGTGATGCCCGAGATCGCCGCCCGGCTGCTGCCGCTGCCACTGGAGGTGATCTACGAGCTCGGATTGAGCCCGGCCGTACGGCTGGCGGCCGGCGGGACCCCGCTGACCGATGAACAGCTCGACGAGATCGCCGGCGCCTGCTGGCGGGCTATCAGCCTGCCGCAGTCAGGCGGCGGTGACGAAGACGTGGGCGGCCGTGGTCTCGTCTAGTTCCACGACTTGGCTGCCGGTTCCGATCCGCACCCGGTCCCCGACCCGGGTGATGCGCATGACGGCGTTCGGGCGCAGCCCCGCGCCTCGCAGGCGGGTGAGCAGATCCGTGTCGGACTGTATGGGCTCACCGAGGCGGC
>DASUHI010000263.1:0-15520 GCA_036273575.1 Streptosporangiaceae bacterium
GAACATCGACGGGTGCGCACGGCCGGTCCTGATGGTCGCGAAGTCCTCCTTGGCGACCACGACCGCCTTCTCCATCTTCTCCTCGGCCTCGAGAAGTGTCTCGTCGATCATTGCGACTCCTCAGTACGCATGTCCCTAGTGCGCGTGCCTGCCGTGCCCGTTGCTTCCCACCAGCGTCCCGATCCGCTCGCCGCGAACCGCGCGCACGACGTTGCCCTGACCCATCAAGTCGAACACCACGATGGGCAGATCATTGTCCATGCACAGGCTAACGGCCGTTGCGTCCATGAACTTCAGTCCCCGCTGCAGCACCTCGCCGTAATCGAGCCGGTTGAACATGCTCGCGTCCGGCGTCTTGCGCGGATCCGCGTCGAAGACGCCCTCCACCTGGGTGCCCTTGAGCACCGCCTCAGCGCCGATCTCCAGCGCCCGCTGGGCTGCGCACGTATCGGTCGAGAAGAATGGCGCGCCGAGGCCAGCCCCGAAGATGACGACGCGGCCTTTCTCCAGGTGCCTGATGGCGCGGCGCGGGATGTAGGGCTCGGCGACCTGGCCCATCGTGATCGCCGTCTGGACCCGCGTCTCGATGCCGAGCTTCTCCAGGACGTCCTGCAGAGCCAGGCAGTTGATCACCGTGCCGAGCATGCCCATGTAGTCGGCCCTGGCCCGGTCGATCCCGCGGGCCGACAACGCGGCACCCCTGAACATGTTGCCGCCGCCGACGACGACCGCCACCTGGACACCGAGCCTGGAAGCATCGAAGATCTCGCGCGCGAAATGCGAGACGGCGTCCGGGTCTATGCCGAGGCCCGCGCCGCCCGCGAAGGCCTCACCAGACAGCTTGAGCACCACGCGATGCCAGCCAGGACGTTCTCCTGCGTGATCGTCGGCTGCCGTGTGCCCGGCGGCAGTCTCGGTGCCTGCCAGCACACCGTCCCCCGAGAAGGTGCTATCTGGCAATGCTGGCTCCTCCCATCGATGACCGCCGGGCACGGTTCAACTGGCCTGCCCGATCTGGAACCTGGCGAAGTCGCGCACGTTGGCTCCCGCGTCGGCGAGCAGGTGCTTCACCTGCTTCTTCGGGTCCCGCACCGACGGCTGCTCGACGAGCGCGACGTCCTTGAAGAACGCGTTCATCCTGCCCTCGACGATCTTCGGGATCGCCTGCTCTGGCTTGCCCTCTTCGCGGGTCACCTGCTCGGCGATCCTCCGCTCGTTCGCGATGACGTCCTCCGGAACATCCTCCCTGCTGACGTACTGCGGCCGCATGGCGGCCACCTGGTGGGCGACGTCCAACGCGACCGACGCGCCCTTCTCATCGATGTCGACGAGCACGCCGATGGTCGGCGGCAGGCCCGGGTCGGACTTGTGCAAGTAGCTCACGACGTGGCCGCCGCTGAACGCCGCGAACCTGCCGAGCTCCAGCTTCTCCTTCAGCGTCGCGCTGGCGGAATCGATCAGCTCCGACGCCGTCTGACCGTCCCTGACCTGAAGGTTGAGCACCGCGAGCCGGTCGGTGCTGCCTGCCTTCAGCGCAGCCTCCGCGATGTCGGCCGCGACCTGCTGGAACAGGTCGGTCTTGGCGACGAAGTCGGTCTCGCAGTTGAGCTCGAGCAGTACCCCTGCTGAGGTTCCGTCCATCGCGGCGGTCACGAGTCCCTGCGCCGCGGTACGCCCGGCACGCTTGCCGACGTCCTTAGCGCCCTTGACCCGCAGCGCCTCCACCGCGGCGTCGAAATCGCCGTCCGCCTCGACCAGAGCGTTCTTGCAGTCCATCATCCCCGCGCCGGTGAGGTCGCGGAGCCGCTTCACGTCCGCGGCTGTGTAGTTCGCCATGTCCTTCTCTCTCGCACTCTTCCTTCTCGTCCCCGCGGACAGCGCTCGTGGCGCCTCGGCGGCGGCCCGTGCGCCGCCTGGCGTCTCGTCGCCACCCAGCTCAGGTCCAGCCCGCTGGCTCAGGCAACTCGGCCCCCGGCCGTCAGCCTCGGCCGGCCGTCGGCAGCCGTCACGCGTCCGTGCTGGCCGTGTCCGCGCTCGCGTCGTCCGTGCTTCCTGCGTCAGTGCTGGCTGTCTCGTGGCTGGCTGCCTCAGTGCTGGCCGCCTCTGGGCTGGCTGCCTCAGGGCTGGCTGCCTCAGGGCTAGCTGCCTCGTGGCTAGCTGTTTCGGTGCTGGCTGCCTCAGGGCTGGCTACCTCAGGGCTGGCTGCCTCGGGGCTAGCTGTTTCGGTGCTGGCTGCCTCGGGGGTGGCCGTCTCGGAGGTGGCCGTCTCGGTGGCGACCGCATCCGTGGCGGCGGCCTCGGAGGTGGCCGTCTCGGTGGCGACCGCGTCCGTGGCGGTCTCCGTGGCGGCCTCCCTGGCGGCAGCCGCGGTGGTGCCAGCCCTGGCGGCGGCCGCTGCCGGGGCGCTGGCGTCCGCGGCGCTCGCCCCGGGAGCGGCCGTGGCCGCGGCGGCCCCGTTCGCCTCGGGCGCGCCGTTCATGGTCCTGCCCTCGAGCAGCTCGCGCTCCCACTCGGCGAGCGGCTCAGCCGCACCGAGTTCGCCGTCACCCTGCGGCTTCTCCTCACCGCCGGCACGGCCGGCCCTCGCGATCAGCCCGTCGGCGACAGCGTCCGCAACGACCCTGGTCAGCAGCGAGACGCTGCGGATCGCGTCGTCGTTCCCCGGGATCGGGTAGTTGACCTCGTCGGGGTCGCAGTTCGTGTCGAGAATCGCGATCACAGGGATGCCCAGCTTGCGGGCCTCGCTGATCGCGATGTGCTCCTTCTTGGTGTCGACGACCCAGATCGCGCTCGGGACCCTGGACATGTCCCTGATCCCGCCCAGCGAGCGCTCGAGCTTGTCGCGCTCGCGCCGCAGGCCGAGCAGTTCCTTCTTGGTCATATTCGACGCCGCGGTGTCGTCGAAGTCGATCTCTTCGAGTTCCTTGAGCCGCTGCAGCCGCTTGTACACGGTCGAGAAGTTGGTGAGCATCCCGCCGAGCCAGCGCTGATTCACGAACGGCATGCCCACCCGGCGCGCCTGCTCGGCGATCGCCTCCTGGGCCTGCTTCTTGGTGCCGACGTAGAGCACCGAGCCGCCGTGCGCGACCGTCTCCTTGATGAACTCGTAAGCGCGGTCGATGAACTGCAGCGACTGCTGCAAGTCGATGATGTAGATGCCATTGCGCTCGGTGAAGATGAACCGCTTCATCTTCGGGTTCCACCGCCGGGTCTGGTGCCCGAAGTGAACGCCGCTTTCCAGCAGCTGCCGCATGGTGACGACCGGTGCCATGCCGGTGTCCCCTTTCCTGTTGTGCGCCTGCCGCCGGGCACGCGCGATCGGTTAGTCCTGGTGCCCGAACGTCCTCGCCGCGAGTGACCTCGCGGACCGGTGAGGTACGTTCCGCCGGGAGCGCTGAAGCTCTCTGAGCGGTGAGCGGACACGCGAATTTCGGCCTCCGGAGCACGCTCGCGCACGCGAACCCTCCGGGACCGTTACTGAAGTCTACATCCCGCCGGATCTGCCGCGCCCGCTCGATGCCAGAGCCGCCCCGACGAACCGGCGCCAGCCCCAAGGCCCGCCGGCTCCCGTCCGCGGCGAATCCGCGGCGCCCTGAGGGCCCGCCAACCGCATAATTCCGGCATTCCGTACCTTCTCGGCGACCACTCGCTACGACACCCCTGTATGGGTGCGGCACCCATAGCAGTCCGCGACGATGGGTGTCGCACCCATACACGCGCCGTCGCCGCGAACGCTCCCCGTTCCGCATCGGGCAACCTGCTGGCGGAAGACAAATGTCATCTACGTAGAGAAAACGGCGCTATAGGGCGCTGAGTCTTCGGCTAAGGACCGCGTGCATCCCAGCGGGCGAGCTCAGGCGCGCGGGTGCGCCTGACGGTAGGCCGACACGAGGCGCTCGATGGAGACGTGCGTGTAGATCTGCGTCGTCGCGAGCGAGGAGTGACCGAGCATCTCCTGGACGCTGCGCAGGTCGGCGCCCCCCTCGAGCAGATGCGTCGCGGCCGTGTGCCGGAGCCCGTGCGGGCCCATGTCTGGCACCGAGCCAGCCGCCGCGATCCTGGCGTGCACCACCCGCCTCGCCGTCCTCGGATCGAGGCGCCCGCCGCGGGCGCCGAGGAACAGCGCGGCCCCTGACCCCGCCCGGGCAAGGACGGGCCGCCCGCCGCCGCGCCAGAGGCTCACCGCCCGTCCGGCCGGGATCCCGTATGGCACCGCCCGCTCCTTGGCGCCCTTCCCGAGCACCCTGATGGTCCGCCGGCCCTCGTCAACGTCGTCGACGTCGAGGCCGCAGAGCTCGCTGACCCTGATCCCGGTGGCGTACAGCAGCTCGATGATGGCCGAGTCCCGCAGCCCAACCGCGGCCGCGACCTCGCCGTCTGCCCCGGGCTTGCACGCTGCCCGCCTAGCGCCGCCGGATCTTCGGACGCCGGCTCCGAGCACGGCGAGAACCTCGTCGACGGCGAGGACCTCGGGCAGCGCGCGCCTGGTCTTCAGCGTCCCCAGCAGCGCGCCGGGGTCGGTCGCGAGCAGCCCGCGCTCGTGCGCGAACGCGGTCAGCGCCCGCGCCGAGGCGGCGCGCCTGGCGATCGACGTCCGGGACTGGCCCGCCGCGTGCTGCGTCGCCAGCCAGGCCCGGATCACGGACACGTCGATCTCGGCGACGTCCTCGATCCCGCACCTGGCGACGTGGCCGAGCAGCGACGTCGCGTCCCCGACGTAGGCGCGCACGGTATGCGGTGACAGGCCCCGCCCCGCGCTCAAGTGCCGCCAGAACGCCCGCAGCAGCCCCAGAAGCTCCGCCGGCAAGACCTCCCGCTCCGCCGGCAAGACCTCCCGCTCCGCGGGCGAAACCTTCCGCTTCGCTGGCAAGACCTTCCGCTCCGCCGGCAGAACCTCTGGCTCCGGCCGCGAAGCCTCCCGCCCCCGATCCTGACGCGGACGATCAGCTCGCGTACTCCCCGTCCTGCGCGAGCCGCGGGCGGCCGCGGGCCTGGCGGATCCGGACCGATGCGGAGGTGACGACACAGCTCCAGTGTGCGCCAGCCACGCGCCCGCCTCACCCTCGACGCGCGGTCAGCCGGGTTCAGCCCGCCTTCCTGGCGCGCCAGCCTTGGTCACATCGCTGCACGTAACCGGCCGCGGCGAGCAGACCCAGGCAGCGCAGGGCCGTGTCGAGATCGACGCCCGCGATGGTCGCGATCGTCGCGGGGCCCCGCCCGGTGCGCTGCGCGACCGCGCGCAGGACGGAGGCGGTCACGGGGTCGAGGCCGTCGGCGGGAACGGCCGGATCGCGTGCCACCGCTGGTCCCGCCTCGCCAAGCGGGGCGATCAGCTCGAGCACGTCGCGGGCGCCGGTCACGCAGACCGCGCCGGACTCCCTGATCAGCTCGTGACACCCGGCCGACTGTTCCGATGTGATCGGCCCTGGCACCGCCATCACGGGGCGGTTCAGCTCGCGGGCGTGGCGGGCCGTGTTGATCGCGCCGCTGCGCAGGGCCGCCTCGACGACCAGGGTGCCGCGGCTCAGCGCCGCGATCACCCGGTTCCGGACCAGGAATCCTGGACGCGTCGGCCTGCGGTCCGGCGGGCACTCGCTGACGAGCACGCCGGTGTGGGCGATCACCTCGAACAGGTCAGCGTTGCTCCTCGGGTAACCGAACGCCAGCCCGCTGCCCAGCACCGCGACCGTGCTCCCCTGGACCGCGAGCGCGCCGCGGTGGGCGCACGCGTCGATGCCGAACGCCCCGCCCGAGATCACCGTCCATCCGAGGTTCGCGAGCTCGGCGGACAGCTCGGTCGCCACGTGCGAGCCGTAGGCCGTCGCCGCGCGCGAGCCGACGACAGAGACCGACCGCAGACAGGAGAAACGCAGATCCGCCGGACCGCGCAGCCACAGCACGACCGGCCGTGCAGCGCCGAGGTCGTCGAGCTGCGTCGGCCACTCCGGGTCGCCTGGGCAGACGATGCGGAACCCCGCGTCCTCCCACGTCGCAAGCCTGGCCTGCGTTGGCACCTCGGCTCGGCGAGTGCGCCAGCGCTCGATCGCGCGCCCGACAGTCACGGCTCCTGCCGACCCCGGCAGGACGGAGGCCGGGTCGGTGCACGGCGACATCACAACAGCGACGATCTCAGCAGGCGGCGCAGAACGCAGCAGCGCGGCCAGAACCTCATCGCCAGGGTCAGTGAGGATGCTGAGCACGACCCTGGCATAGCGGTCGGCAGCGTCTGGCGGCGCCTCCAGGCGGCCAGGCGGGTCCGCCGTCATCGCGGCGTCCCCGTCCACAGCCCCAGCGCGTAGCCGACCTCCGCCCGCCCGGGACGAGGTAAGCCAGCGAGGTCGGTGAGTGTCCAGGACAGCCTGATCACCCGGTCCGCGCCGCGCGCGCTGACCATGCCGAGGTCCATGGCGCGCTCGAGCGGCCCGAGCGCCGCCGGTCCAGGCGTGAACCTCCGCCGCAGCTCGCTGCCTGGGATCTGCGCGTTCAACCGCCACGGAGTCCCTGCCAGGCGCGCCGCGGCCCGCAGCCGCGCGGCGCGCACCCGTTCGGCGACGACCGCGCTCGGCTCGGTGAACGCTCGGTCGCTCAGCAGCTCGGTACGTCGCACAGGCAGGAACTCGATCTTCGCGTCGACCCGGTCAAGCAGCGGCCCTGACAGCCTGGCCAGGTACCTGCGCCGCGCCATCGGCGCGCAGCTGCAGGCCGAGCCGGCCGTCCTGGTGCTGGCGCACGCGCACGGGTTCGCGGCCATGATGAGGGTGAACTTGGCAGGGAACCTCGCCGTCACCCCCGCTCTCGCGACGACCACCTCGCCAGATTCGAGCGGCTGACGCAGGCCGTCGAGCACGTCCCTGCCGAACTCAGGGGCCTCGTCAAGGAACAGGCAGCCGTGGTGGGCGAGCGAAGCGGCGCCCGGCTTGATGACTCCGCTCCCGCCGCCGACGATCGCGGCACGGCTGGCGGTGTGGTGCGGTGCGCAGAACGGCGGATCGAGGACGAGCGGGCGGCCGGGCGGCAGCGTCCCGGCGACCGAGTGGATGGCGCTGACCTCGAGCGCGGCCGCGGGCTCGAGCCGCGGCAGCACCGTCGGGATCCGTTCTGCCAGCATCGTCTTGCCGACCCCAGGCGGGCCGAGCAGCATCAGGTGGTGCCCGCCCGCTGCGCAGATCTCGGCGGCGCGCCTGGCGACAGGCTGCCCGACCAGGTCCGCGAGGTCCCGCGCGGGCGCCTGGTGCGCCGCGGCGATCTCTTGACCGCCGCGTTCCTGATCCGCGCCGAAGACGCTGCCGAGGTCACGTCCGGATTCGAGCACCCGGACAACCGGATCGGCGGGAGAGGTTCCGTTTCGTATCCATGCGGTGAAAGCGGCGAGCCGCGACGCGGCTATCACGCGTAACTCTGGGACCAGAGCGGCCTCGGCGGCGTTCTCTTCGGCCACGCCGATCGCGGCGAACCCGGCTGCCGCGGCGGCCGCGGCGGCGGGCAAGACGCCAGGCACGGGCCGGATCCGGCCGTCCAGGCCGAGCTCGCCGAGCAGGACCATGCCTTCCAGGCTGTCCGCGGGCAGCATGCCGGACGCCGCGAGGATCGCCATCGCGATGCCGAGGTCGAAGCCGCTGCCCCGCTTGGGAAGGCTCGCAGGGGAGAGGCCGACCGTGATCCTGCGCGTCGGCCATGTCTCGCCTGAGTTCACGATCGCGGACCTGATCCGGTCGCGTGCCTCCCGCAGGGCCGTGTCAGGCAGGCCGACGAGCAGCAGGGCGACCATGCCGTTCTCGATGTCGGCCTCGATCTCCACCGGGTGCCCCTGGACCCCCACCAGCGCGATCGCGTGCGCGCGAGCCAGACCCATCACCCCACCCCGCGCACGTGCTCGATCGTGAACTCGCCCGACGGCGAGCGGAGCACGCCGACGATGTCCACCCGCAACTGGTCGAAGAACCAGCCGTGGCTGCTCGCCCAGACCGCGGCGAGGTGACGCAGCCGGCGCAGCTTCTGCCTGGTCACGGCCTCGGCCGGGGTCCCGTATCCGACGCCTGACCGGGTCTTCACCTCACACGCCACGAGCTCGCGGCGGTCGGCGGCGACGATGTCGATCTCGCCATCGGCGCACCTGAAGTTCCTGTCGAGGATCAGGAAGCCTGACTTGCTCAGGTATTCGGCCGCGAGCTGTTCACCTTGCCTGCCGAGCGCGTCCTTGGGATGCATCGCGCATCACCTCCGCGCACCACCGTGCCGCGGAGAAGCGTTTGGGACGAGCGGACGTGCCCAGCCTGTGGATCGGGGCGAACGGACCGGGGCGGCCTGTGCAAGAGGTGCTGCCGTTGTCGGCGGCGGCGACTACGATCCGCGGTTCAGGCTTTTGTTCAACCCTCGTCAGGAAGCTGCAGGTCGCTCTTGGCGAGCTCCTCGATGTTGACATCCTTGAAGGTCACGACCCGGACGTTCTTCACGAATCTCGCCGGGCGGTACATGTCCCACACCCAGGCGTCGTGCATGGTGACCTCAAAGAACACCTCGCCGTTGTCGGCGGTGCGGACCTTGAGGTCCACGTCGTTGGTGAGATAGAACCTGCGCTCGGTCTCGACCACGTGCGTGAAGAGCCCGACGACGTCGCGGTACTCGCGATAGAGCTGCAGCTCCATCTCAGTCTCGTATTTCTCGAGGTCCTCCGCGCTCATGTTCTCCCCTCTGGTGCGGCGGGCTCGCGACCAGCCTGTTCGGCGCCCGAGGAAGACGGCCGGCCCGCTGGGCCCCGGCTCCGTCATCTTCTGGCGCAGTAGCCGGCGGATCCGCGATCAACTCCACGATAGGACCATCGGCGGATTCATCGAGTGCAAGTACCGAGCCATCGGCCAGGACGACTCCCTCGGCGCAGTCCACGTCCTCGGCTCGGACCGCGGCGGCTCCGGCCCGACCGCCTCCGTCAAGCCTGCACGATACGTTCACGAACGAGCGGCGGTGCACGGGACTCGGCCCGCGCTCGTCCAACGCTGCCATGTGGCTGGGCGTGGAGTAACCCTTGTGCCTGGCGAACCCGTACTCCGGGTACTCCGCGTGCATGCCCGTCATGATCCTGTCCCTGGTGACCTTCGCCACGATCGACGCCGCGGCAACGCAGGCGGCGACCTGGTCGCCCTTCCACATCGCCAGGGCGGGAACGGCCAGGCCGGGCACCTCGAAGCCGTCGGTCAGCACGTAGCCGGGACTCGCGGCGAGGCCCGCCAGCGCCCGGCGCATCCCTGCCACGTTGCACACGTGCAGGCCGAGCCGGTCGATCTCGCCTGGCTCGATCACCACGACATGCCAGGCCAGTACCGACTGGACGATCGTGCGGTAGGCAGCCTCCCTGGCCCGAGCGGTCAGCGTCTTGGAATCAGCGACGCCGGCGATGCTGTCGCCGCTCGACCGGTCGATCGCGACCGCCGCGACGACGAGCGGCCCTGCGCAGGCGCCACGGCCCGCTTCGTCGATCCCTGCGACAGGACCGAGGCCGGCCCTGACCAGCACGCGCTCATAGCCAGTCAGCCCCGCGCTGCGGCGCGGCGTGTACCCGACTGGTCGGCGAACGTCCTCGATCCCGGCGAGCCCGGATCCCAGCAGGCCGGCACCCGCACCGGCGCCGACGCGAGCCCGGAGACCGCTGCCGCTGAACCGGACCCCGGACCCGGACTCGTCAGGACTGGTCGCGATCAGCCACGGATCTGCCAGGGCGCTCCGCTGAGCGACACCCGAGCCCGCCTGTGAAGCTGAGCGAGCGGAGTCTCTCGTGCGCGGCCGGCCGGAGCGACCGCCTTGCGCCCGGCCGCCCGCCTTCCTCGCGGCCATGGCCCGCGCGATCGCACGGGCTCTCGCGACCTGTGCCGCTGACGCGCGCACCTCTCCTGACCTCGCCCTTCGACCCTTGCCTTCTGAACCTCGCCCCCGTGGCCTCGGCCCCCGTTACGGTCTCTGCCTCGACGGCCCCTGGCGTCGGCGCCTGCCCGCCCGTGCCCGCAGCCGCAGCCGCAACCGCCGTTCGAGAACCGTGAGCGGGACCGCTGCGGCGAGCCCGCCTGCTAGCGGCAGGTAGGGCGGCGACGGCCGCACTGCCACACCGGCGGTCAGCACCGGGCGGGCCACATGGCCGGGAGCGGCAGCGGCATGGCGCAGCTCCGGCTGCTCGAACGTGGAAGGGATCGGCAGGATCCGGATCCTGCTCGGCGGCCAGACGATCATGAACGCGCGGCCGATGACCTTGTCCTCAGGGACGGTTCCGCCCCTGTCATAGGAGACGCACTTGGCCGGCGTGAACGTGTACGCGCAGTCGTGCAGCCGTGAGTCAGCCGACTCGGGCCGGTTGTCGCCCATCACCCACAACCGCCCAGGCGGCACCACGATGTTGAACTTGCCCTGCGACGGCTTGGCACCTGGAATGAGATAGGAACTCTCGTGCAGCGGGACGCCGTTGACCGTGATGTCGCCCTGCCCGTTGCAGCAGACGACGTGATCGCCGGGGATCCCGATCACGCGCTTGATGTAGTCGGTCTGCCCTGGCGCGGTACCGAACAGTTCCTTGATCGCGGTGAACAGGTGACCGAGCGTCGCGTCGTAGAGCCTCGCAACGGGGTTGCTCGCCGGCTTCGGCCCGGCCGTCGGCGCCAGCCAGGAGCCAGCGCCGTTGAACACCACGACGTCGCCGCGGCTGATCGGCCTGATCCGGTAGACGATCTTGTTGACCAGGACCTTGTCGCCGATCAGCAGCGTGTTCTCCATCGAGCCTGACGGGATGAAGAAAGGCTGGACAAGGAACGACTTGATCAGCAGCGCGATCGTCAGCGCGACGGCGAACAGGACCACCATCTCGGTGAGGAACGACCAGCGGCTCTTCGGCTCGTCCTCCTCGCCGTCATCGCCAGGGTCTTCATCCTGCTCCTCGACGTCCCCAGCGTCGCCAGAACCGGTCGGATCGGTGCGCGCCCGCGCTGGCCCTGCGGGCCGGCTGCTGGCCTCAGGCCCGGGCCCAGGGCCAGGGCCCTCGGCCCGGCCCATCGCGGCGAGGCCGTCAGGTCCGGCCAGCACGTCGCCAGCGCGCTGCTCGTCGTTCATCATCACCATCCAGCCTAGGCCCGAGCGCGGCCGGGCAGGATACTCCGGAATCCAATCCGGGGACGACCGTCAGCCGGACGCCTGGGCACGGGCACCTGAGCACGAGCCGGCTGCCGCTGTGCAGCCTACCTCTCACCCGGCCGCCTGCCGGGCCAAGCGCGCGCGGCGGCGGACGACGCTGTCAACGCCTTGCGATCCGATGTCTCGACGGGTCAGGGCGCCGCCCCCGTTCGCGTGAGATGGCGCCGCGGTCAGCGAGCGGGCTCGCGACGCTCCTTGATCCTGGCGGCCTTGCCGCGCAGGGAACGCAGGTAGTACAGCTTGGCCCGGCGTACCTGACCCCTGCTCGCGACCTCGATCGTCTCGATCGCAGGAGTATGAACGGGGAACGTCCGCTCCACGCCCACGCCGTAGCTGATCTTCCGCACCGTGAACGTCTCGCGTGCCCCGCCGCCCTGCCGGCGGATGACGACTCCCTGGAACACCTGGATCCTGGAGCGGTTGCCCTCGGTGACCCGTACGTGCACGCGGAGCGTGTCACCGGGCCGGAAGGCCGGGATGTCGGTACGGATCTGTGCCTGCTCAAGCTCGGCAATCGCGGTGTGCATCGCTTGTCGTCCTCGTTGTCGTCACGCGCACGCCTACGAACGCGCTGCAGTTGGTCTGGGTCGCCGCGAAGGCATGCGGCGGCGCCCCGGGCGACGGTTCCGACCACGGTGCCGACGAGGGGCAGTGTCTTTTAGTGTGCCACATCCTGGTCGGTGACCGCGAAACCAGCGTCGGAAAGGACCTTCAGATCCCGGTCGGACAGCGCCGACCTAGGCAGCCGGGCAACGAGATCGGGCCTGGTCCTGGCGGTGTGCAGCAGCGCCTCGTCCCGGCGCCACCGGCTGATGGCGCCGTGATTTCCTGACAGCAGGATCGCCGGTACCTCGCGCCCGCGCCAGACCCGCGGGCGGGTGTAGGCGGGACCTTCAACCAGCCCGTGCATGGGGCCGACGCCCGCGCCGAACGAGTCGTCGGGCGCCGACTCGGCGTTGCCGAGCACGCCGGGCAGCAGCCTGCAGATCGCCTCGATCATCACCAGCACGGCCGGCTCGCCGCCGGCGAGCACGTAGTCGCCGATGGACAGCTCGTGGACCGGCATCGTGTCGCGCGCGTAATCCGCGACGCGCGCGTCGATCCCCTCGTATCTGCCGCACGCGAACACCAGGTGGCTGGCGGTGGCCAGCTCCGCCGCGATCGCCTGGGTGAACAGGGCGCCCGCCGGGGTCGGCAGTACGAGCCGCGGGCCGTCACCGGCGTCCTGCGGCGCGGCGCCGAGCACCGCGTCGAGCGCCTCTCCCCACGGCTCTGGTCGCATCACCATGCCGGGCCCCCCGCCGAACGGCATGTCATCGACGGTGCGGTGCGGGTCATGCGTCCAGGACCGCAGGTCGTGCACCGTGGCCGCGATGTCGCCGCGCTGCACGGCCTTGCCGATCAGCGACACGTTCAGCGGCGCGAAATACTCAGGAAAGATCGTGATGATGTCAAGGCGCACAGCATGCGCCCCCTTCTGGTTGCCCTCCGAAGTAGTTAAACGGAACGCTCGGGGTCGATCAGGCCCTCAGGCGGGTCGATCACCAGGCGGCCTCCGGCCACGTCGACCTCGGGAACGATCGCCGCGACGAACGGGATTAGTATCTCCGCGCCGGAACGCTGGCCGCTGGCCTCGACCACCAGCAGCGCCTGGCCGTGGTGCAGGACGTCGGTCACCGCTCCGACCTGGTCCCCTGCCACGGTCACAACCTGCAGCCCGATGAGGTCGTGATCGTAGAACTCGTCAGGGTCATCGAGCGGTGCCAGCTCACTGGAGTCGATCGCCAGGACCGTGTCCCTGAGTTCCTCGGCCGAATTCCTGTCGTCGTAGCCGGCGAACCTGACCAGGAGCCGGCCGGAGTGCCAGCGCGAGCCCGCCACGGTCAGCGGCCCGCGGCCGGCGGGAACCGTGTCGAGCGCGGAACCAGCGGCGAACCGCTGATCCGGGTCGTCCGTCCGCACCTCGACCGTGACCTCGCCGCCGAGGCCGTGCGGCCGTCCGACCCGGCCAACGACAAGCTGCACGAAGGGGTATCCCGCTACCGCGCTTCGTCGGCGTCCAGCAGGTCGACGCGGACGTAAGAATCACCGGCCAGCGAGCCGATCACGGTCCTGAGCGCCCGCGCGGTCCTGCCGCCTCGCCCGATGACCTTGCCAAGGTCGTCCGGATGAACACGCACCTGGAGAACCCTGCCCCTGCGCAGGTTCCGGCTAGAGACCTGGACGTCGTCCGGGTAATCGACGATGCCCCGTACCAGGTGATCCAGGGCCTCGATGAGCACGTCAGTCTCCGCTGGCCGGCTCGGCTGCCGCCGCTGCCTCGTCGCCCTCGGCCGCCGGCTCCTCGGCCTTGGCCGCCGGCTCCTCGGCCTTGGCCGCCGGCTTGGACTTCGACCGGCCCGACTTGGCCGCGCCTGCCTTAGGCTCGGCTTCGTCCGGCGCGGCGCTCGCGGGCTTCTCCGCCTCGGCGTCGGCCGCCTTGGCTTCAGCGGCCTTGCCGTCGGCCTTGGCCGCGGACTTGCTTGAGTCCGCCTTCGCGGTCTCGGCCTTGCCGCTCTCTGACCTCGCGGCACGCGCTGGCTTCTCAGCCTTCCCGGCCCTGGCCTTCGCCCTGCCGTCGCCGGCCTTGGCGTCGCCAGCCTTCGCGTCATCGGCCTTGGCGTCGCCGGCCTTGGCGCCTGCCCTGCCCTTGCCCTTCGTGGTGGCGCCGGTCTCCTTCAGCGTCTCCGCCAGCGCGGCGGCGAACGTCTCCTTCTTGTCGGTACGCGGCGCGGGCGACTTGAGCGTGCCCTCGGCACCGGGCAGGCCCTTGAAGCGCTGCCAGTCGCCGGTCACCTCGAGCAGCTTGCGGACCGGGTCGGTCGGCTGCGCGCCGACCGACAGCCAGTGCTGCGCCCGCTCCGAGTTCACCTCGATGAGCGACGGGTCGGCCTTCGGGTGGTACTTACCGATCTCTTCGATGGCACGGCCATCACGCTTGGTACGAGCATCGGCGACGACGATGCGGAAGTACGGCTCCCGGATCTTGCCCATGCGCTTTAGCTTGATCTTGACAGCCACGGCTGTGGTCTTCTCCCAGCGGATTCAGTGCGGTCAGCGTGCGTTCGGAGTGGGAAACCGGGCACGCCATCCTGCCTCGGTACGGCGGCGACGAGAATGAGAGGGCCTCGCGGAGCCGATGGTTGCGCTCATCATTCTGCCAGACGCTCACACCTGCCACGGCCACCCGCCACTTCTTGCCGCCAGCCCAGCCCTCAGCCAAGCGCAACGGGGGCGCCCGTCGTCGTTAGAACGACGACGGGGCGCCCCCGTTGTCAGCATGAGCCGGCGCGACCGGGCGACCAGAGCCGGTCAGCGGCGCTTCTTGCCGCGGTCCCGGCGGCCAGAAGCCCCGCGGAGGCCAGGCGGCAACTGCTGGCTGTCGCCGTCCTGCTCCTCGCCGTCCGGGCCGGTATTCCGGAGCCCGCCGAGTCCGGCCGGGCCACCTGACGTGCCGCCGGGCTTGCGCAGTCCCGGCGGAAGGCCAAGCCCTGAGCCGCCGAGTCCGCCCGCACCGCCGAGCGAGCCAAGGTCACCGAGATCGAAACCGCCGGGGCCGCCGGGGCCGCCGGGGCCGCCAGGTCCGCCGGGGCCGCCGCCGAGGGCGCCGGGGCGCACGCCAGGTGCCCCGCCCGGCCTGCTCGCGCCCGCGGGCCGGCCGCCGCCCTTCCCCTTCTTCTTGCCCTTGCCGCGCTGACCGCCGCGGCGCATGCCGGGCATTCCCGGCATGCCAGGTATCCCGCCGCCGCTCATCATCTGGCGCATCATCTTCTGGCCCTCGAGGAACCTGATGACGAGCGAGTTCACCTCGCCAACGCTGACGCCCGCGCCGTTGGCGATCCGCAGCCTGCGCGACCCGTTCAGGATCTTCGGGTTCTTGCGCTCTTGCGGCGTCATGGAGTTGACGATCGCCGCGGCTCTGTCCAGGTCCTTGTCGCTGATCTGGCTCAGCAGCTCACGGTTCTGCGCGGCACCAGGAAGCATGCCGAGCAGGTTGCCGATCGGGCCGAGCTTGCGCACCATCGCGAGCTGCTCGACGAAGTCCTCGAGCGTAAAGCCGTCGCCAGAGGCGAGCTTGCCCGCCATCTGCTCGGCCTGTTCCTGGTCGAACGCCCGCTCGGCCTGCTCGATCAGCGTGAGGATGTCGCCGAGGTCGAGGATCCGGGAGGCCATCCGGTCCGGGTGGAAGATGTCGAAGTCCTCGAGCTTCTCCCCGGCGGAGGCAAACATCACGGGCCGGCCTGTGACCTGGGCGACCGACAGCGCGGCGCCGCCCCTCGCGTCGCCGTCCAGCTTGGTCAGCACGACCCCG
>DASUHI010000264.1:0-19245 GCA_036273575.1 Streptosporangiaceae bacterium
CGTTCGAGGTCGCGCGCGATCTGAACGTGCCGGTCACCACCCACGCGGGCGTCTGGAAGGTGACCACCGACGACGGCATCCGCCTGATGCACGAGCACGGCTTCATGAACGAGCGAACCATCTACGTGCACGCGGCGAGCCTGTCGGCCGACTCGTATCACCGGATCGCGGCGACCGGTGGCTCGGCGTCGCTGTCCACGGAGAGCGAGCAGAGCGCCGGGCAGGGCTACCCGCCCACCTGGAAGCTACGCGAGCACGGCATCGGAGTCTCGCTGTCCATGGACACGAGCGTCTGGTGGAGCGCGGACCTGTTCTCGGCGATGCGCGCGACGCTGAGCGCGGATCGCGCGCGGGAACACCTCGAGGCCCACGGCAGGGACGAGACAGTGACCCACCACAAGCTGCGCGCCGAGCAAGTCGTCGACTGGGCCACCATCGGAGGGGCGCGGGCACTGGGCCTGGACTCGCTGACCGGCAGCCTGGAGCCTGGCAAGAAGGCCGACGTCGTGCTCATCAAGAACGACGCGTCGCCGGTCATGTTCCCCCTGCACAACCCCTACGGGCACGTCGTGTTCCAGGCTCAGCGCGGCGACGTGCACACGGTCGTGGTCAACGGGAAGGTCGTCAAGCACGAGCACCAGCTCGTCGGCTCCGGCCTCGGCAAGGCCAGGCGGGCCATCGAGGAGACCGTCAGCTACCTGCACGGCGTGCTTGGTCCTGAC
Source organism: Streptosporangiaceae bacterium (assembly GCA_036273575.1). Classification (GTDB taxonomy): domain Bacteria; phylum Actinomycetota; class Actinomycetes; order Streptosporangiales; family Streptosporangiaceae; genus Chersky-822. Next base: position 723 of record DASUHI010000264.1, read on the forward strand.
GCCTGGCACGAGGGCATGCATCCGGAGATCCCGGAGACCCGGGTTCTCGACAACCCCTACACGTACACCTACACCGAGGACTGACGCCCGGTGCCAGGTGCCATGGCGCGCGGCGAGGGCGGGCAGGCGACCATGCGCGCGGCGGTGCTCCGGGGCCACGGCCAGGTGCCAGAGTACGGGCATCACCAGGCACCGCGCCGGTCGGCCGGACAGGCGCTGGTCAGGGTCACCGCGGCGCCGGTGAACCCGCTCGACTTGCTCTGCGCGTCAGGCGTGTCCTACTTCGGGGCGCCGGCGCTTCCCTACGTGCCGGGCACGCAGGGCGTCGGCGTCATCCAGCAGGCGGACGCGTTCCCGGTCGGCCAGCGCGTCTGGTTCAGCGCCAGCGCTGGCATGGCACCTGGCGACGGCACGCTGGCCGAGCTGTGCGTAGCCGACGAGAGCGCCATCCTGCCGCTACCCGACACCGTCAGCGATGATCTCGTGGCGGCGCTCGGGCTGTCGGCGATAGCCGCGTGGATGGCGCTCACCTGGCGCGGCGGACTGCGGCCAGGCGAGCACGTGCTCGTGCTCGGGGCGAGCGGGACGGTCGGGCAGGTCGGCGTCCAGGTGGCACGGCTGCACGGGGCCGGCCGGGTGATCGCTGCCTGCCGCGACGCGCACGGCAGGCAGCGCGCAGCAGAGCTAGGCGCGCACGCGGTCGTCGACCTGACGGGCGACGACCCTGCACCGATCGCCGCCAGGCTGGCCGAGGCCAGCGACGGACGCCTTGACCTAGTGCTCGACCCGGTGTGGGGAATCCCCGCGGAAGCCGCGACCAGGGTGCTGTCCTTCGGCGGCCGCCTCGTCAACCTAGGCTCCTCCGCCGGCCAGCTCGCCGGCCTGTCGTCGGCGACGCTGCGCGGCGGCGTGCTGTCGGTGCTCGGCTACACCAACAACGCGCTCACTCCCGAGCAGAAGGCGGCGGCGCTCGGCGAGATCCTCGAGCACGCTGCCGCTGGCCGGCTCGACACCGACCGGGAGACGCTGCCGCTGGCCGACATCGGCAGCGGCTGGGCGCGCTGCGGCATAGCGCCGCACCGGCGGGCCGTCATGATCCCGCCCTGATCGCCTGCGCGGCAGGCGCGCTAGCGGAAATGCGCCGTCATGACGCTCGACGGCCCACGTGTATCGGAGCATCACCCATCACCTCTGAGTGCGTATGGGCGTCCCACCCATACGCACCTGGCTGGAGCCCGAGGAGCCGACGCGGACACGGGCACGGTAGCCTGATGCCGCTCACGCTTCTGGCGAGCATGCGCGACGGATAGCGACGTTGCCGCGCGACGTCATTGCCCCGTCGACTCGATGTCCGGAGCTGACGCCTGATGGCGTCATGCCCTCACGCCGAGCCTGACGGGTACCTGTCGTGAACCTCCACCGATCCTCTGTTCTTCTCCGCACGCGCAACTTCCGCCTGCTGTGGCTGGCGGAGCTCATCTCCATCACCGGCGACTGGGTGCTGCGCGTCGCGCTGCCGCTCTATGTGCTCAGAATGACCGGCTCGGCCAGCGCCTTCTCTGTCGTCGTCGTAGCCGGCCTCGTGGCTGGCCTGGTCGCTGGGCCCGTCGCTGGCGTCTTCATCGACCGCTGGGATCGCCGCCGGATACTGATCTGCGTCAACGCGTCGCAGGCAGTGGGGCTGTTGCCGCTGCTTGCCGTCGGATCGGCGTCGCGGGCCTGGATCGCCGCGGCCGTCGCCTTCGGAGAATCGGCACTGGCCCAGGTGGCCGGCCCGGCGGAGAGCGCGCTGCTGCCGGGCCTGGTCGGCACTCCCCAGCTCGCCACCGCGAACTCGCTGACGAGCGTGGCGAACTTCATCGCGAGGCTGACCGGGCCAGCGATCGGCGGGGCCGTCACCGCGACCGCAGGGCTCGGCGGTGCCGCGGTCCTCGACGCGGCGACGTTCGCAGCTGCGGCGATCGCGTGCACGCTGATCACGGGCGCGCACGGGCCTGACCATCCCGGCCCGCGGCGGCGGGTGCTACGTGATTTCGCCGAGGGCGTCGCGGCCATCGCGGCCAGCAGGATAGCTACCGCCGTGACGGTCTTCGTTACCGTCATCTCGGTCGGCGAGGGCATGGTGAGCAGCCTGTTCGCGGTCTGGGTCATCAGGGCGATGCACATGAGCGGCCGCCAGATGGGCTGGATGCTGTCAGCTCAGGCGGTCGGCGGCATCGCGGGCAGCCTGGCGGGAGCGCGCGCGGTGCGGCACGTCAGGCCCGTCGCCCTCGGCGGCGTCTGCATGACCCTGTTCGGGGTCGGCGATCTGGTCATCTTCAACGCCCCCCGGTGGGACTCGGCACTCTGGCCGCTGATCGCGGCGTTCCTTTGCATCGGGGTGGTGGCGGGCGCCGGCTACCCGCCGCTGATGACGCTGTTCCAGCTGGCCGCGCCTAACCGGATGCGCGGCCGCGTGTTCGCCGTCCTGGCTGGTGCCCAGGCGGCCGCGAACATCGCGGGAGCTGCCCTCGCCGGGTCACTCGGCGCCCACGTGAGCCCGGTCGGCCTCCTGACGGCGCAGGGCGCTGGCTACGTCGGCGCGGCCGCGATGCTCAGGGCGCTGGCCGGCCGCGGCCCCCGCAGGCTAGGCGACCCGGCGGAGCCATCCTCGTGGTAGAACACGTTACAGTTCGGTCGGCATGATGATCGGCCGCCCGGCAGGGATGGAGTCCGCAGTGCCGCAGACGTGGGACATCGAAGCCGACGTGGTCGTGATCGGCTTCGGCGCGGCCGGCGCGTGCGCCGCGCTCGAGGCGGCGAGCGCGGGAGCGACGGTGCTCGTAGTGGACCGGTTCAGCGGCGGGGGCGCGACCGCGCTCTCGGGCGGCATCGTCTACGCGGGCGGCGGGACCGTCCAGCAGCTTCAGGCAGGGATCACCGACACGCCGGACGCCATGTTCAGGTACCTGGAGACCGAGGTAGGCAACGCGGTCACGGCTACGACGCTGCGCGACTTCTGCGACGGCAGCGCGGCGATGCTGGCCTGGCTGTCATCGAAGGGAGTGCCGTTCAGCGGCGCCCTCTGCACGGACAAGACGTCCTATCCGACCGACAGGCACTACCTGTACTACTCGGGCAGCGAGCGGTCCTTCGCGCACGTCGCGACGCCTGCGCCGCGCGGCCACCGCGCGGTCGGCCGTGGCACTTCTGGCCGGGTGCTGTTCGCCAGGCTCGCGGCCGCGGTCAGGTCGGCGGGCATCGCGGTCACACCGCAGACGCGCGCCGAGCACCTTGTCACCGGCGTGGCAGGCGAGGTCACGGGCGTCCGGTGCCTGAGCCTGCGCGGCGCGCCACGCTGGGTCAGGCTCGCCCACCGGACGCTGCACAAGCTCGGCGAGAAGCCGTTCCTGTACGCGGGTGGCGTCGGCCGGCGCCTGCACGGGCCGGTCGCATACCTAGAGCGCCGGTTCGCCAGGCCGCTCGAGATCGGGGCGCGTCGCGGCGTGGTGATCGCCGCTGGCGGTTTCGTGGCGAACCGCGCGCTGCTGCGCGAGCACGCCCCCGCCTATCGTGGCGGTCTCCCGCTGGGAACGGTGGCAGACGATGGCAGCGGGATCAGGCTCGGCGTCGCCGCCGGGGGGGTGACGAAATACATGGACCGCGTCTCGTGCTGGCGGTTCATCTCGCCGCCGCCCGCCTTTCTCGGCGGCCTGCTGGTCGACCGCGAAGGACGACGGGTCTGCGACGAGTCCTTGTACGGAGCCGCCATCGGCGAGGCCATGGTCACCGGGCATGACCGCAGGGCCTGGCTCCTCCTTGACCAGGCCGCCGTTGCCAGGTCATGGCGCCAGCTTCGCGGCCGCACGCGGTGGTTCCAGCTGCTCCAGGCCGTCTACCTGCTGACCAGGGCGCGGGTGCGCGGCGCGACCGTGACCGAGGTTGCGGCGAAGGCTGGCGTCGACGGCTCCGGCCTCACGGCGACGCTGGCGGCACATAACGCCGCCGCCACGGCGGGCGAGCCGGATCCGGCAGGCAAGCCCGCCGACGCCGTGACCGTGCTCGCCCGGCCGCCGTACTCGCTGATTGACCTCGCGATCCGGCCCCGGGCGGCCTATCCGGCGCCCATGCTCACACTGGGCGGCCTCGCTGTTGCCGAGGACACGGGTGCGGTCCTGCGCTCAGACGGCACCACGGTCAGCGGCCTGTACGCGGCGGGCCGCAGCGCGGTGGGGCTGTGCTCGACGTCATACGTCAGCGGTCTCTCGCTGGCGGACTGCGTCTACTCGGGCCGGCGCGCGGGGCGGTACGCCGCACGGCGCTAGCCCGGGCGAGAACCCCGAACGCCTGCCTACCAGAACTGCGTCGTCGCCCCCGAGTTCCGCACGACAGACCCAGTGAGCTCCGGCTGTTCGAAGACCGACTTAATCGCCACCCGGCCAGGGCCTTGCAGCGTCAGCCAGATCGACTTCGCCTGCCACCTGGCCGAACTGAACCAGTACTGCCCGCGCGGGTACTCAAAGTGCAGGAACATCTGCACCGACGGGTCCTTCCAGATCAGCCCGCCTGGCTGGACCAGGATCCGCTCGCCGTGGCCGAGGTCCCTGACGAACGCGTTGCCCGGCGCGTGCAGCAGCAGCAGCCCGGGAATGCCTTGCGCGATGAACCGGTCGATGAACCTGCCGACCGGGTAGTGCCACTCGGTATCGTCGCCACTTCGCGTCGTGTACCAGACGTTGGAGTTGTTCCACTGGTAGCCGATGTTGCCGGTCGCGAGCAGGAACTGGTGCTCCACAACGTCGACGCCCTGGTTGGGTTCGAGCGGGATGGCCAGGATCTCGCCGGGATGGTCGGCGCTGAACGCGACAAAGCCAGGGCCCTGCGCCCGCATCATGATCAGCGGCATGCCCGCCATGATCCGGTTCCAGCCGCCCTGCATCCGCATGGACTCCAGTCGCACCCGCGGTTCGCTGTGCAGCAGCACATGGTGGGAGAAGTAGACCCAGTCCTCGTCGTGCAGCTGCATCTCGGCGACCGGAACGTAGGCGCCACTGATCTGGCAGGTGGAGCGGTTGAACCTGATCCTGGCCATGTCCCTGACCGGCGGCTGCTTGCACCACCCGGAGTTGGACACGCGCAGCCTGATGTCCACCGGCGCCCCGCAGCGCGGGCATGTCGTGCTGCCGTCATCGTTGTTGACCATGCGGCAGTACGGGCACGTGTAGGTGGACGGGCTGTAGCTGGTCATGCCGCTCCCCTTACTCAGACCCGTGGTGAACGTACATGGACTGGATGCCGACCCGGCCAGGGCCCGTCATCTCGGCCAGGTACATGCCGCGGCGCATCATCCCGGTCTTGATGTCCATCTGCACCGTGTTCATCACGACCGAGGAGTCCTTGTACAGGAAGCCGCCAGGCTCGATCAGCATCTTCTCGCCGGGCTGCAGCGTCTTCTGGAAGACGTTGCCGTACCCGTGCAGCAGCAGCAGCCCCGGATAGTTCTGCGTGACGAACCGGTCCATGTACATGCCGCTGCCGCCGTGCAGCAGGTTCGCTAGTCCCTTGATCCGCACGAATGAGTAGTTGATCGAGTGCGTGCCGATCAGGAACGCGTGCTCGCGGACGTCCATCTCCATGCCAGGATGCAGCGGCAGCACGACGATCTCGCCGGTCGCGTCCCTGGAAAAGGCAATGCGGCCAGGACCCTGGGCGATGCTCAGGATATGCGGCATGCCGCCCAGAGTCCGCTTCATGCCCCCGCCGGTGTTCATCGCCGCCATCGGAACCGCGGGTTCCTTCCAGAGCATGACGTGATGCTCGAAGAACACCGCGTCGCCTGGCGCCAGCGCCAGCTCGGCGACCGGAACGATTTCACCCTCAACCTGGCAGGTGGAGTTCGAGAACCGGAATTCGGTCATGTCCCGCAGCCGCGGCGCCTCGCTCCACCCGGAGTCGGAGACCATGTTCTTCTTGTCGAGCGGCGCGCCGCAGGTGTTGCAGCTGGTCCGTTCCGGCTCGTTCTGAGCCTTGCACCACTGGCACTCGATCCGATCCATTCGGGCAGGCCTTTCTCACGCGGTGCCTGCGGGAGACACACTGGGTAATATGCATCCAGACGACTGCAGATGGTAGAAGAACCGGCGGCCCGCGGATGTACCTTTCGCGGGCCGCCGGATGTGCTGTTCAGGTGGCCGATCAGGTCTCAGCTAGCCGGCCGGCGTCCCGCACTCGGCGCAGAACTTAGACGTCGCGCCCATGGCCGCATTGCAGTTCGAGCACGTCTTGGACATGGCGTTGCCGCACGAGTCGCAGAACTTCGCGCCTTCGCGGACCTGGTTCTGGCAGTTGCCGCACGCGACCGTCGCGGGCGGCGGCGGAGCCTGCTGCGGCGCCGGTTGCTGCGGTGCCGGCTGAGCAGGAGGCGCGTAGCCCTGACCGCCGCCAGCGAAGCCGGGAGCTGCCGGCGGAGGGTAAGCGGGTGCCTGCTGCGGGACGCCCATGTTCTGCGCCAGGCCGAGACCGGCGCCGAGGAAGACCGGGCTCACGGCGGCTCCGCCCTGGGCCATGCCCTCGCCGGCGCCCTGCATCATCTGTGCCTGGGCGGCGGCCTGGTAGCTGCCGGCCAGCCTGCTGTACGCGGTGTCGCCCGCGAGCTTCTTCAGCCTGGCGTTGTCGTCATCGTCAAGGTTGATGTCCAGGTTGCCGAGCCGGGTGATCGCGATGCCGTAGCTAGCCAGTTCGGTGTTGGACTCCTCTAGCGTTCCGTGCTCGATCTCGGCCCTGTGCATCGACAGGCCGAGAATCTGCCAGGCGCCGGACATGAGCTGAGAGGTCACTCCCGACCTCGTGCACTTGAGCAGCTGCTGAGTGACCCAGGCGGTGACTGCCTCGTTGTTGGTCACGTCGACGGTGCCAACGAGGTTGAGGATCAGCCTCGCAGGGTCGACCACGCGGAGCGCGTACTCACCGAACGCGCGCAGCGTGACGATCAGGCCCGTCTGCGGGTCCTGCACCTCGTCGAGCCGGCCGCCGAAACGGATGTTGGGGAATTCCCTGGCGCCGACGAAGAAGATCTCGGCCTTGAAGGCGTTGCTATTGCTAGCCCAGTCGACGAACATCCCGAGGAACGGCAGCTCGGCTGCGTCCAGGGTGTGCTGGCCAGGACCGAGGATTCCCATCACACGGCCCTGGTTAATAAAGACCGCTACGGCGTCGGGCTCGACGATCGCCCTGGAGAACTTGCGGATGTTGTGGTCGGGCCACTTGAAGACAATCTGCCCCTTTGAACCGTCGGGCGCCGCGATGAACTCGCGGCGGGCCTCGTTGAGAAGTCCCATCCAGTCGCTCCTTGCCCCTGATCCTGCCCGCGCCTGCGGCAATGGCCACTTGTAGGCGGAATCATACGTTCGGCGGGGCGATCCTTGCGTTGCACGAAGAGGATGACATACGAATTCGTGTCCCAGCAACGGCAGCTGCCCGCTCCGGCACTGCCGCGGCGCGATGGTTCAGGCCGCCGCTAGCGGGTTGCGCTGACGAGCACGAACACACCCGCCCCGTACGGCGGGAGCGTGACCGTTCCGCGGTCGCACGAGGCCTGCCCGGCCGCTTCGAGCGCGGCCAGCGCGAGTCCGTCCGCGAGCTCCGGCGTGACCGTGACGGCCGTGTCCGCCTGGCTCACCAGCCAGGCGAATCGCTGACCGTCTGACCGCACGAGCACGTCGGCGGCCACGCGAGGATCCCGCACCACAACCGCCCTCCGCACGCCGGCGTGGTCTGCCAGCGCGTCGTACAGGCTGCCGGTCGCCTCGGGATTTACCCGTGGCGTCACGGCCGCCATGTGCTCGATCGGGTAGGTGCACAGCACGAGGGAGCCTGCGCCGACCCTGCGGAGCAGCAGCGCAGGCCTGCCGTGGCCGTCGGTCGCCAGCACTTCCGCGCCGTCCGGCCGCACAGGCAGATAGCTACGGCTGTGCTCGTTGCCGGCGGCGCGGAAGCGCAGCGTCGCCCCGCCCGGCAGCGACCCCAGGGCGCGCCGCATGGTGAACGTCACCACCTCGTCCTCGATCGGGTCCGCCAGGCCGGCCCTGAGCTGGTGGTCGACTCCGAAGATGTCGTTGAGCCGGCCGTAGGACGGGCCCCTGTGCCACCCGGACGGCCCAGCGGAGTAGGACACGTACACGGTGGCGCCGCCCTCGGCCAGCCGCTCGAGTCCCGTCAGCGTGGGGGCGAGCAGCTGCTTGACCGACGGTGCCAGGTACAGCCGGCCGTCGTCGCCGATTCCGTCGCTCTCCCTGGCTAGCGCGACCGGAACGTCGGCGAGCCTCGCCGACACGTAGGCCTGGCGCAGGGTCTGGTGGATATAGGCGCCATCCTGCGGGCTGGTGAACGGATACGCGGTGTCGAGATATGCGGGTACGACGAGGACCGCGTCGGCCGGTGCCCGCTGGCAGCGGGCGATGTCGACCGCGCGGAGCGTGGCCGCGAACGCTTTCACCTCCGCGAGCTGCGGCTTCGGCTGCCCGGCCGCGTCGGTCAGCCCGAAGTGCAGCTCGAACGCGTGGTGCCGGTACGGGTCCTGGCCGGCCAGGGCGTCGTAGTCGGAGTTGCACCAGGCGATCCAGCCGGTCGCGCCCGCCAGCAGGGAGTTGTGCAAGACCTGCCGGTAGTAACGGGCAGCGGCCGGCCCCGCGGCGAAGTCTGAGCTGACGCCGAACTCCTCGAGCACCACAGTCTTGCCGTAGGTGCCAGCCAGCTCGCACTCCCAGGCGGCCGCGTAGTGCTGCCTGACCTCGTCGTCGCCAACCGGGTATACGTGCGGGCCGAGAAAATCGCACAGCCTGGCCACCTCTGCGAGGCTGAAGCCGCCCTCGGCCGTTGTGCCGCCGGTGCCCCACGCACCGTCGCCGAGCGACAACGGCTGCCAGCCGCCTGCTGCCCTGACCGCGTCGCGCATGATCTGCGCCCAGGCGCTCACCACATCCCTCGATGCCGGGCGGCCTCCGTACAGCGGCATCTCGTTGGAGATCAGCCAGCCCGCCACCGCAGGATGTGTGCCGAACCTGCGCACCATCTCGCCGGCGAACCAGGCTTGCCTGCCGACCATCCACACGTCGCCGTACAGGTCCCGGTCACCCCGCCAGGGCGGGTCCCAGTTCTGGCCGGACATGTGGCCGACGATAAATGTCGGCACCGTGCGCAGGCCGGCCTCGGCGTGCCGGTCGAGGAAGTCGGCGAACCTGTCCGCCATTGCCTCGTCGATCAGGTCGGCCGCCGGCATGAAGTCCGGCCAGTAGAAGAACGACCTGGTCATGTTCAGCCCGTGGGCGCGCAGCACCGCGAGTTCCTCGCGAACCGTGGCGGGATCGTAGCTCCGCCACATCAGGGGGCCGCCTGTCCTCGACCAGAAGTTCGCGCCGAGCCAGGTGACGGGGCCGTCCTGCCCCGCGATCAACGCGGAATCCCTGTCCATGTACGGCACTCACCTCGTTAATTAGCGAGATGCCGATCCTCGCACCGTCGGCCGCGGACGCGCATTCTCTTGGCCAGCGAATTCCTGTCCTTTAGCGCCGTTCCGAGGCCCTAGGTCCCTGGCAGGGTATCGGCCGGTTTCACGAACGTAGGAGATACCCGGAACGCACGACGGAACGGCGGCGGCGAATGGCGGCGCTGCCATGACGCGGCGGCCCGGCGGCACGCAGCGAGCCCGGACACCAGTCCGGGCGAACGCGTGCGCGGTCCTGCGAATGAGGAGGTTGGGGACCACAATGAACGACGAGAGACAGCTAGCGAGCCCGAAGCGGGCTCATCACAGGGCCATGCGATGGTCCGGTGCGGTGGCCGCGGCCACGGTGCTGCTCGTGCTGGCTAGCGCCTGCGCGGGCTCGACGCCCACGGCCAAGACGCCGACCTCCCCGTCGCAGACTGGCGGGCTGGCAGGATTCCCGCGCGCCCAGACCCTGTACACGAGTGGTACGGCATATACCCCGCCGTCGAACTGGAATCCCTTCAACCTGGGCAACTACGCGACGGGCACGCAAGGGCTGATCTACGAGCCGCTGTTCCTCTACGACCCGGTCCACGGAAAGTACGACCCGTGGCTGGCGACCAAGGAGACGTGGCACGGCAGCACCTACACCGTGCAGATCCGCGACGGGGTCAAGTGGTCCGACGGCACGGCGCTGACCGGCGCCGACGTGGCTTACTCGATCAACCTGGCGCGGACCAACACCTCCGACCCGTACGCATCCAACGTTGCTACGGTGGCCAGCGCCACGGCCAAGGGCAACACCGTCACGGTGACATTCAAGGGCACGCCTGGCTACAGCTCGTTCCAGGCTTACCTGTGGCGGGCCCCGGTCGTTCCGCAGCACGTCTGGTCGAAGCTGTCCGCGGCGAACCAGATCACCGGCGCGAACGTGCACCCGGTCGGCACCGGCCCGATGCTGCTCGCGACCCACAACGCGACCGAGGTGGCCTACAAGACCAACCCCGGCTGGTGGGCGATCAAGCAGCTCGGCCTGTCGTTTAAGTTCAAGTACCTGGTCGACGTCGTCAACGGCTCGAACAACGTGATGTTGTCGGCGCTGTCCGCGGGGCAGATCGACTGGAGCAACAACTTCCTGCCTGGCATCAACCAGCTCGTCAGCGGGCTCGGCGGCCAGGGCGGGTACGGCCTCCAGACCTACTTCAAGGGCGCGCCGTACATGATGTCGGCCAACACCGCGTGGCTCGAGCCGAACACGACGCGGGCTCCGATGAGCAACGTCAACTTCCGTAAGGCCCTGGCCTACGCGATTAACCCGACGCAGATCGTGAAGGCTGTCTACGGCGGCATCGTCCAGGCCGCGAACCCGACAGGTCTGCTGCCGAACCTGAAGTCCTACATCGACCAGGGCGTGGTGAGCAAGTACGGGTTCTCCTACAACCCTGCGCTCGCCAAGCACTACCTGGCGATGTCCGGATACCACGGTCAGACGCTCACGCTGCAGGTTCCTGATGGCTGGACAGACTGGATGGCCGCCATTCAGGTGCTCGCGCAGCAACTCGGCGCAGTGGGCATCAAGGTCACCCCGACCTTCCCGCAGTACGCGTCGCGCACCGCCAACCTGACGAACGGCAACTTCGACCTGGCCATCGACAACAACGCTCAGCTGGATTCCACGCCGTGGACCTACTTCCAGCGGGTGTACAACCTGCCGATCGCCAAGCAGCAGACCGCTCAGCTCAACTGGGAGCGCTTCAGCTCACCGGCTGACTGGAAGCTCGTCCAGAAGGCAGGCACCACGCCGCTGACGGACACGGCAACGCTGAAGTCCATCTACAGCCAGCTGGAGAAGGACTTCCTGAAGCAGCTTCCGCAGATCCCCGTCTGGTACAACGGCGCATGGTTCCAGGGCAACGGCCAGTACTGGACGAACTACCCCGCCAGCGCCACAGCCAACGACAGCACGCCTGTCATGTGGGGCGGCTACCTCGGCGCCATGACCAGCGTGTACGGGCTGGCCGCGCTCCGGCCGGTTCCTCAGGCAAACAAGTAACAGCCGCAAACCGTGATCACGTAGATCACCAGGCCGATCCCGCGGCCCCGCCGTACCGCCCGCACCGGGCGGACCGGCGGGCCGGCGGGGCCGGCGAGCAGCCAGAGGAGCCTGCCGTGCGACGCTACTTCGCCAGAAAATCCCTCATCTACCTGCTGACTTTCTTTGTTGGCGCGACCGTCGACTGGGGCATCCCGCACCTGATGCCCGGTGACCCAGTCCAGGTATACCTGTCGAAGTTTCAGCTGCAGCCCAGCGGATACGCGCCGTTGTACAAGACGATGGCGCAGGCCTTCGGCACGAACCTGCCGCTGTGGGATCAGTACCTGCACTTCTGGGCCGGCCTGTTCCGCGGCGACCTCGGAGTCAGCATTTACGACTTTCCCTCCAGGGTGACCACGCTCATCCTCGACGCGGCACCTTACACGCTCGCGCTGCTCGTGCCGGCCATCGTGCTGTCGTACGTCGCGGGCAACAGGTTCGGCGCGCTGGCCGCCCGGCGCAAGGGCCTCGACAACACCGTCCTGCCGATGGGCTACCTGTTCCAGGCCACCCCGTACCCCTGGCTCGCGCTCGCCATGCCATTCCTGCTCGGCGCGCTCTGGCATGTGTTCCCGATATCGGGCGGATATGACCTGGGCCTGCTCCCGGATGCATCCTGGGCATTCGTGTCCAGCCTGCTCTACCACTGGTTCCTGCCATTCCTCACGGTGTTCCTTGTGAGCTTCGGCGGCTGGGCGATCGGCATGCGCAACCTTGTGATTTACGAACTGGAAAGTGACATCTCGCGCTACACCAGGGCGCTCGGCGGCAGCGAGCGGCTCGTCCGCCGCTATGCCTACCGCAACGCTTCCCTTCCTCAGCTCTCCGGCCTCGCGCTGGCGCTCGGCATCGTCATCGGCGGCAACATCGTGACCGAGATCGCGTTCCGCTATCCCGGGCTCGGCCTGCTGATCTATAACGCCATCGCCGACCAGGACTACTTCCTGCTCCAGGGGATCTTCATCTTCATCGTGATCGGCGTCCTCATCGCCAACTTCGTCATCGACATCGCCTACCTGATCGTGGATCCGAGGACCCGCCTGAGCATGCAAGGAGCACGAGCATGAGCGAGCAACTCGTCAGCGATGCGGCGGCCCCTGCGACAGAACACCTGCCCGCGCCTTCGGTGCCGAGCCAGGCCCACCTTGCCGGGGTCACCGCCGCTCCGGCCGGCCTGCTGGTAACCGCGCCGGTGGCCAGGCGACGGCGGGGCGAGTTCCTGCACTACGCGCTGCGCAATCCCAAGCTGATCTTCGGGCTCAGCCTGGAGCTGGTCTTTGTGCTCGCCGCCATCCTCGCGCCGGTCATCTCACTCCACGGCACGAGCACGTATTTCCTGGCCCACCAGGCGCCGTCGTCGGCGCATTGGCTCGGCACCGACAACCTCGGCCACGACGTGTTCGCGCAGCTGGTCTACGGGCTGCGCACGAGCTTCCTGGTCGGTGCGCTCGGGGCGCTGTGCGCCTCCGCGGTCGGGATGGCCCTCGGCTTCATCGCCGGCTACCGCGGCGGCCTCATCGACGACGCGCTCCAGATGGTCACCAACATCATCGTGATGATCCCGTCGCTGGTCCTGCTCATCGTGATCGGCGCCTACCTGCAGACAAGGGGCGTCCTGTTCGAGGGCGTCTTCATCGGCCTGACCACCTGGCCGTGGGTGGCGCGCGCGGTCCGCGCGCAGACCTTCACGCTGCGGACCCGCGACTTCGTCGACCTGGCCAGGCTGTCTGGCAAGCGGTCGGTCAGCATCGTGATGAAGGACATCGCGCCCAACATGGCCTCGTACCTGTTCCTGGTCGTCATCTTGCTGTTCGGTAGCTCCATGCTGCTGGCGGCGAGCTTCGACTTCCTCGGGCTCGGGCCGACGAACAGCGTCTCGCTCGGCACGATGATGAATCAGGCCAACCTGTGGAGTGCGCTGCAACTGCGGATGTGGTGGTGGTTCATCCCGCCTGGGCTGGTGCTGACCGGCATCGTGTTCGCCTTGCTCATCGCCAACGTCGGCCTCGACGAGGTGTTCAACCCGAAATTGAGGACCCAATGAGCGTCACGATCGACAAGCTGAGCGTCGCCTACCGGACCCTGGCCGGCGACGTGTGCCCGGTCGACGAGGTCAGCTTCACGGTCCGCGACAGCGAGATCATGGGCCTGGCCGGCGAATCCGGGTGCGGCAAATCCACGCTAGGCAACAGCCTGATCCTGCTTGAAGGGCGGATGCGGCACCTCGGCGGCACAGTCGTACTCGACGGCAAGGAGCTGCCGATCGCCGATAACAGGGCCATGCGGCCGCTGCGGATGAAAGAGGTTTCGCTCGTCCCGCAGTACGCGATGAGCGCGCTGAACCCCACCAGGAAGATCCGGCGGCTTGCGGTCGACTTGCTGCGCTGCCACGGCGTCAAGTACGCCAGCGTGGCCGAAGAGCTGAGGCGGCGGATCGCGCTGGTCGGGCTCGACGAAGACGTGCTCGACCGGTACCCCTTCGAGCTGTCGGGTGGCATGCGGCAGCGGGTGACGCTGGTGCTGTCCACCCTGCTCAACCCCTCCTTGCTGATCGCCGACGAGATCACGTCAGCGCTCGACGTGTCCACCCAGCGCGCGGTCGGCGAGCTGCTGATGGAGTTCAGGGAGCGCGGGTTCGTACGCAGCGTCATCGCGATCACGCACGACCTGTCCATCCTGGCGCAGATCGCCGACAGCATCCTGGTCATGTACGCCGGCCGGCTCGCGGAGAAGGCCGACACCGACACCATCGTCAGCTATCCCTTGCACCCCTACACCCGCGCGCTGATCGCGTCGCTACCAGAGGTTGGCGTCCGGCACGACGAGACCACTCTTAAGGGCATACCAGGGCGCCCGCCGGCGCTCATGAACTGCGCGCCAGGCTGCCGGTTCATGGACCGCTGCCCGCTCGCCTCCGAGCGGTGCGGCGTGCAGCCTCCGTTCACGGAGGTTCGTCCCGGGCACTTCGTGGCGTGCTGGAAGACCGCACAGGAGGCAGCGGCATGAGCACGCTTCAGATCGACAAGGTCTCCAAGGTGTTCCGCGCGAGCGGGCTTGACCGAGCCGTGACGCCCGCGTTGCGCCAGGTCAGCTTCGACATTGAGCACGGCGAGGTGGTGACGCTGATCGGCGAGAGTGGCAGCGGCAAGACGACACTCGGCAGAATCGTGCTCCGCCTGCTGTCGGCGACCAGCGGCAGAGTCCTGTTTGATGGCCAGGACATCGCCTCCCTGCGGCGGGACGGGCTCCACGACTACTACCGGCACGTGCAGGGCGTCTTCCAGGACCCGTTCAGCTCCTACAACCCGATATACAAGGCCGACCGGGTCTTCGACCTGATCAGGGAGGAGTACTTCACGCGCGTGACGGGGGCGGCCTGGGACGCCAAGATCGACGCGGCGCTCGAGGCCGTCGCGCTGAACCCCTGCGACGTGCTCGACAAGTACCCCCATCAGCTGTCCGGCGGGCAGCAGCAGCGGCTGCTCATCGCCCGCGCGCTGCTGCTCGACGTGAAGCTGCTCATCGCCGACGAGATCATCAGCATGCTCGACGCCTCGACGCGCGTTGACGTGCTGAACCTGCTGGTCAGCCTCAAGCGGACCGGCCTGGCGATCCTCTTCATCACGCACGACCTGTCGCTCGGCAACTACATCAGCGACCGGACGGTGATCCTTCGCTACGGCGCGGTGGTAGAGACGGGCGCGACCGCGAAGGTGTTCGGCAACCCACAGCACCCGTACACGAAGGGCCTGCTCGCCGCCGTGCCGCAACTGCACAAGAAGTGGCAGGATCGGCCGCCGGAACTGGCTGGCGAGAACCATGTCCGGCGGTCAGCGATGACATTCGAGCCGCCTCCGCTGCGTGAGTGCGAGCAGGGTCATCTGGTGGCCAACGTGGAATGAGCCGGAGCGCGGCCTGGCGCGACGCGGATCATGATTCCGCCCTAGCATGCACGGTGTGATTGCGGGCTGGGACGAGGCGGCGCCCGGGGTGCTGAGGCTGCCGTCGGGCAGGCTGATTCGCGGCCGGGGTCTGCAGCGGCCAGCGCCCGGACCTGGCATCCCCGAGTTCGGCGTGTACCTGCTCGGCTCGGAACCGCCCGCTGTCGAGTGGGAGTCGCGGTGGCTGCGCTGGCCGGACTTCGGCTTGCCCGCTGACCGCGTGCAGGCGGCCTCGGTCTTCGCCGAAGCGTGGCGGCGGTCGGCAGGCGAGCGGGTCGAGGTGGCCTGCGCGGGCGGTCACGGCAGGACGGGCACGGCGCTGGCCTGCATCGCGGTCCTCGATGGCGTGCCATCCTCCGAGGCGGTCGGCTACGTCCGCGCGAACTACGACCCGCGCGCTGTCGAGACGCCCTGGCAGCGCAGGTTCGTGGCGCGGTTCACGCCGCTGTGAGCTACGGCACGATGCCTTCGATCAGGGCTTGCTGCAGCCGGTTGGCCGTGCCGACGTCAGGCTTGCGGTTTGCCAGCACGTCGGCGTAGAGGAACGACTCTCCCATCCGCACGAGCGCGTAGGCGAGCGCGTCGGGCTCGATCAGGGGCACGAGGCCGAACTCGATCATGTCCCGGCGCAGCAGCGTCTCGACGAACGCGACGATGCCCGGCTGCACCGCGCCGCGCGGGTCGGTCAGCACCCGGAGCGTCAGCGCCGGCTCGTCGTCGAGCAGCCGGCGCAGGCCTTGCGAGGCGGAAACCATCGCGTTGATGTGCCGGCCTGTGCCCGGCGTGTGCAGTTCGCCCTCGGGTCGCTCGGCTTCCCACCGCGCCGCCGCCGCCTCGAGCATCAGCTCGGCCAGTGCCCACAGCGCCGCGCCGAGCAGGTCCTCGCGACTGCCGGCGTGCCTGAACAGGGTCGCGCGCGAGACGCCAAGCTCGTCGGCCAGCGTCTGCATGTCAAGACGCCTGCCGTCATAGACCCAGCGCGCCGCGGTCGCCACGATGCGCTCGTGCCGGGATCGCGCTGACGTGGGGCGACGACGCCCCGGGACGCCCCCGCTAAGAGCGCGCACGGCGCTGCCGGCGGTCATGAGTTCTCCAGGATGGTGCGGAGCAGGGGTGACGGCCCGCGCAGAGACGCTGACCATCTGTGATACATCTGTAGGAAGTGTTGCATAGCTTGGCGGGCCGATGCCATCCTGACGCCGTCGCCGCCACAGCAGGACAGGGAGCACGATGAACGCGACCTCCGATCCAACTGCCGGACCAGGCGAACTGCCCGAGCACGTCGACGTCTTGATCGTCGGCGCCGGCTTGTCCGGCATCGGCGCGGCCTGCCGGCTGCAGATGCAGGCCCCCGGCAGCTCCTACGCGATCGTCGAAGCTCGCGGCGTCAGCGGCGGAACCTGGGAGCTGTTCACGTACCCGGGCGCCAGGTCGGACTCGGACATGTACACGCTCGGCTTCCCGTTCCGGCCGTGGATGAGGCGTGAGGCCATAGCTGAAGGTGCGGACATCCTCCGCTACCTGCGCGAGACCGCCGCCGCCTACGGCGTCGACAAGGAGATCAGGTATCACCGCCGCGTGACGGCCGCGTCGTGGTCGGATGCTGACGCAAGGTGGACGGTGACGATCGAGCACACCGACACCGGCGCGGTCAGCGAGGTGAGCTGCGGCTTCTTGTACCTGTGCTCGGGCTACTACCGCTACGACGAGGCCCACACGCCGGACTGGCCAGGCCAGCAGTGCTACGGCGGGCTCGTGGTGCACCCGCAGCACTGGCCCGCCGATCTCGACGTGACAGGCAAGCGGGTACTCGTCATCGGCAGCGGTGCGACCGCGGTCACGATCGTGCCGGCCTTGGCGCAGAAGGCCGCCAAGGTGACGATGGTGCAGCGGTCACCGTCCTACATCCTGTCGCTGCCTGCCGCCGACCCGATCGACGGCCTGATTCGCAAGCTGCTTCCGCCGGCCGCCGGGTACCGGGTGGTTCGCTGGAAGAACGCGCGGATGGGCACGTTCATCTACAACTTCTGCCAGAAGCACCCGGCACGGGCCAGGGCCATGCTCCGCAGGGCGGCCATCAGGCAGCTGCCGGCCGGTTATGACGTCGACACGCACCTGCGGCCCGGTTACGACCCCTGGGACCAGCGGATGTGCCTGGTGCCGGACGGCGACTTCTTCGCCGCCATCTCCTCAGGAAAGGCCGAGATCGTCACCGACCAGATCGAGACGTTCACACCATCCGGGCTCCGGCTGCGCTCCGGCGCCGAGCTGGATGCCGACGTCATCATCACGGCCACGGGGCTGAACCTGCTGCCGCTCGGCGGCATCCCTCTCACGGTCGACGGCCAGCCAGTCACGGTCTCCGAGCGGGTCACGTACAAGGGCATGATGCTCGAGGGCGTCCCGAACATGGCGTTCGCGATCGGCTACACGAACGCGTCCTGGACACTCAAGGTCGACATGGTGTCGACGTACGTCAGCCGCATCGTGCGCCACATGCGGGAGAACGGCTACGCGAGCGTCACCCCGACGCTGCCGGGGCCGGTCGAGACCTCGCCATTCATCGAGATGACGTCTGGCTACTTCGAGCGGTCCAGGCACCTGCTGCCGCTGCAGGGCAACGCGGCGCCGTGGCGGCTCAGGCAGCACTACTTCAAGGACGCGCCGCTCTGGCGCGCGCGGGTCGACGAGAAAGAGCTGCGCTACCGGCGGGCCGGCGCCCTCGCGAAGGCCGCCAGCTAACGGTTCTGCTGCTCGACCGGGTGCCGGTCAGGCCGCTGTATGCGAGGGCGGCGAGCGACAACGCCGCCTCCCTGCGAGTACTGCAGAAGGCCGGCTTCCGCCGGCTCGGCACCGAGGTCTCGTTCGCGTCCGCCAGGAACGCCAACATCGAGGAGACCATCCTCCGCCTGGATGCGGCCGCACCATCGATGCGGCGGTGGTAGCCTCCGTCCCTTGGGCAGAGGAGGAGCACGCCGCACGTCGCGGGTGGTGATCGCAGCAGTCAGCGCCTTGGTCGCGCTG
>DASUHI010000265.1:0-11384 GCA_036273575.1 Streptosporangiaceae bacterium
GTCCGCGATCAGCGAGAACCTGTCCGGCAGCACCGACGCGAGCAGCTGATGCTCTTCTAGCCAGTGCCAGGGCAGGTTCACCGCGGGGCTCGAGGTGCCGCCGATCAGCGGATGCCCGCCCAGGGAGAACACGACGAGCACCGCGAGCGTGAACGCGGCAGGCGGCCCGGCTGGTTTGCGCCAGGTCGCGACCGCGGCGAGCGCCAGGACGACGATCAGCGGCCAGCCAAGGAACGCGAGGTACTCGGTCGCGCCTCCGTGGTACCTCGCGGCCGTCGAGGCCGTGCCAGCGGTGTGGAAGAGCAGGTGCGAGGACGGCGTGACGAAGCTCACCGGGTCGTTCACGTAGTAGTCGGGCGGAAACAGCGGCCCGTGCTGCACAAGCTGACCGCCGAACTGGGTCCACAGCGCGTGGCCCGCGATGAAGAACGTGACGGCCGCGGCGACGAGCAGGCCGCCGGCCGCTGGCCCGATCCTGCGCGCCGCAGCCGGCGGCCTGGACACGACGAGCCCGATTACGAGCAGGACCCCGGCGATGGCGGTGATCAGCGCGACTTCCTCGCTGATGAACAGCTGGGCGGCGAGCAGCAGGCCGAGCCTGCCGCCGTCTCTGACGACATGAGGAACGCGGGCCAGGAACCCGCGCCCGGCCCGGTCAGATCGCTCAGACGGCGACCGGCGCAGTTCAAGGCGATACGCGCCGTCCAGGCGTGCGTGGCGCCCTGCGGCCACTGCCAGCCCGGCGTCGACGATCAGCGGCGGCAGGACGGCGAACTGCAGGTTGTAGTGCCCGAGCGCGGAGTGCAGCATGGCGGGCGAGAAGCCGTAGACCGCCCCGGCGAGCGCTGCCGCCCCGGTGCTCACCTGCCATCGCCGCAGCACGTAGTACAGCGCTGCCGCCGAGCCCGCGAAGCCCAGCGTCGTCATGGCGGCGAGGCTGACCTGCGGGCCGAACAGCAGTGTCACGGGCGTCAGCAGCACCGCTGGCAGCAGCACCGAGGTGTTCCACATCATGTTGACGCCGGTCGGCGCGTTCAGCGCGGTCGTCACCAGGGCCGGCAGGTGACCGTGCGCGACGGCGTCGGCCGCGTAGCGCAGGTACCAGGCGAAGAGGTCCGCGTCGGTGGGATTGCCTGCCACGGTGCGCGTCGCCGGATCGGCCCACAGCCGCCAGGTCAGGACCAGCGCGGCGGCGAGATAGCAGCCGGGAACCGCGGCCGCGACCGAGCGCGGGCCCGCGACCCGCCGGAACTGAGGGCGGCCAGGCCGGAGTTCTGGGCCGTCGCCCGCTCCGCGCCCGGTAACCGCACGTTGTCCTGCCAACGCCCCGCATCCTTGTAGCTAGCTTGGCCCAGCGGCGGCCGCTAGCCTGGGCACGCGAAGCGGGCCGAAGGCAACCAGTAGCCGCCGAACGTCACGACCCATCGCAACGGCGCACATCCGACCGCCGGAACAAACCTAAAGGTAGAGAACATCTCGCAAGAAAACGAGCAGCACCTGGTGGACGACGAAGCCAGAGGCGGAGCAGGTGGCGAACCCGGCGGCGCGGCAGTCGCCCCGGCCCGTCGCCCGTCCCCCGCCCGGGCCGCGGTGATCGCCGGCTCGGTCGCCGCGCTGATCCTAGCCAGCCTGCTCGGCGGCGCGCTTGGATCTATCGCCAAGGCCGCGTGCCGCGCCGGAGCCTGGAACGTCGCCGTCGAGCAGTACCAGGCGCACTGCTACACCGACATCTATCCGCTCTACTTCGACGAGGGCCTGTCCAGCGGCCAGGTGCCCTACTTCGACCACAACGTCGAGTACCCGGTCGTGATGGGCGCGGTCATGGAGGCGGTGGCCTGGGGGGTGCACTCCTCCCCCGATCCCGGCGTGCGGGGCAGGGAGTTCTACGACATCACGGTCGCGCTGCTGTGCGTCTGCCTGGTCGGCGGCGTGCTCGCGACCGCCTACTGCGCCGGCCGGAACCGCAGGTGGACGGCGCTGCTCGTCGCGTTCGCGCCTGGGCTGATCCTCGGCGCGTTCATCAACTGGGACCTGATCGCGATGGCCCTGTCGGTGGCGGCGCTGGCCGCCTGGGCGGCGAGACGGCCAGTGGTCGCTGGCCTGCTGCTCGGCCTGGCCGTCGCCACCAAGTTCTATCCCGTGATCTGCCTGGTCCCGCTGTTCGCGCTGTGCTTGCGGGCGGGCCGGCTCAGGGAGTTCTGGCTGACGACGTGCTCGGCCGCGGGCGCCTGGCTCGTGATCAACATCCCGGTCGCGGTGGCCGCGCCGTCCGGGTGGGCGACCTTTTACACGTTTAACGCAAAACGCGGGGCTGACTGGGGCTCGATCTGGTACTTCTTCCAGGTCGAGCACTGGCCCGTGGTCGGCGGCCTGTCGACCTCGGCGATCAACCTCACGTCGGCGGCGTTGTTCCTCGCCGCGTGCGCGGGCATCGGCGTGCTCGCGCTGGCGGCACCCAGGCGGCCCCGGCTGCCGCAGCTGATCTTCCTGCTGACGGCGACGTTCCTCCTCACGAACAAGGTCTGGTCCCCGCAGTACGTCGTCTGGCTGGTGCCGCTGGTGGTGCTCGCACGGCCGCGGCTCGGCGGGTACCTGCTCTGGCAGGCCGCGGAGGTCGCGTACTTCTACGCGATCTGGGGCTATCTGATCTTCGTGATCGCCGGGGCGCACACCCCCGACGCGGTCCCGGATGGCTGGTACTTCGCCGCGCTCCTCGCGAGGTTCATCACTGTCGTGATTCTGTGCGCGCTCGTGATCAGGGACATCATCCGGCCGCGGCGCGATGTTGTAAGGGCTGGAGGCGGAGCGGACGACCCCGCGGGTGGCGTGCTGGACGGCGCGCCAGACCGCCTCGTTCTGGCCCTGCGCCAGGAATAGCAGCCGCCCGGCGAAAGTTGAGTCTAGGTGACTCAACTCATTTGACTTGACTAGGTCAGGGTGGCAAACTTGCGCCGACAAGACTCAATCTTTGGCCACCCAAAGAACTGTAGGCACAACCAACCACACGGCAAGGACTGACACATGGCACGAGCGGTAGGCATAGACCTCGGGACGACTAACTCCGTCGTCGCCGTCCTCGAGGGCGGCGAGCCCACGGTGATCGCGAACGCGGAGGGCTCGCGGACCACGCCGTCCGTGGTCGCCTTCGCGAAGAACGGTGAGGTGCTTGTCGGCGAGGTCGCCAAGCGCCAGGCGGTGACCAACGTCGACAGGACCATCAGGTCCGTGAAGCGCCAGATGGGCACCGACTGGTCCATCAAGATCGATGACAAGAAGTTCACCCCGCAGCAGATCAGCGCGTTCATCCTGCAGAAGCTGAAGCGGGACGCGGAGTCCTACCTGGGCGAGACCGTGACCGACGCGGTCATCACCGTCCCCGCCTACTTCAACGACGCGCAGCGGCAGGCCACCAAGGAGGCCGGCCAGATCGCCGGCATGAACGTGCTGCGCATCATCAACGAGCCGACGTCCGCGGCGCTCGCCTACCACCTGGACAAGGCGAGCGAGGCCACGATCCTGGTCTTCGACCTGGGCGGCGGCACCTTCGACGTCTCGCTGCTCGAGGTTGGCGAGGGCGTCGTCGAGGTGAAGGCGACCAGCGGCGACAACCACCTCGGTGGTGACGACTGGGACCAGAAGATCGTGGACTGGCTGGTCAAGGACTTCAAGAACAGCTACGGCGTCGACCTGTCCGCCGACAAGATGGCGCTGCAGCGGCTCCGCGAGACCGCAGAGAAAACCAAGATCGAGCTGTCCAGCTCGACCGAGTCGCAGATCAACCTGCCCTACATCACGCACTCCGAGCAGGGCCCGCTGCACCTGGACACGAAGCTGTCCAGGGCGGAGTTCCAGAAGATGACCTCGGACCTGCTCGACAGGTGCAAGAGCCCGTTCCAGCAGGTGATCAAGGACGCGAGCATCAAGCTGAGCGACATCGCGCACGTGGTGCTCGTGGGCGGCTCCACCCGGATGCCGGCCGTCGTCGACCTGGTCAAGTCGCTGACCGGCGGCAAGGAACCGAACAAGGGCGTGAACCCGGACGAGGTCGTCGCTGTCGGCGCCTGCCTGCAGGCCGGCGTGCTCAAGGGCGAGGTCAAGGACGTCCTGCTGCTCGACGTGACCCCGCTGTCGCTGGGCATCGAGACCAAGGGCGGTATCTTCACCAAGCTGATCGAGCGGAACACCACGATCCCGACCAAGCGCTCGGAGATCTTCACCACGGCCGATGACAACCAGCCGTCCGTGCAGATCCAGGTGTTCCAGGGCGAGCGCGAGATCGCCGCGTACAACAAGAAGCTCGGCATGTTCGAGCTGGCCGGGATCGCGCCCGCCCCGCGCGGCATCCCGCAGATCGAGGTCACGTTCGACATCGACGCGAACGGCATCGTCAATGTCTCTGCCAAGGACCTGGGTACAGGTAAGCAGCAGTCCGTGACCATCTCGGGCGGCTCGGCGCTGAGCAAGGACGACATCGAGAAGATGATGGCCGACGCCGAGAAGTACGCGGACGAGGACAGGCAGCGTCGCGAGGAGGCCGAGGTCCGCAACCGGGGAGAGACCCTCACGTACACGACGGAGAAGTTCCTGTCCGAGAACTCCGACAAGCTGCCTGAGGACGTCAAGTCCGAGGTCAACGAGGCGATCGCTGACCTGAAGAAGACGCTGGAGGGCACCGACACAGAGGCGATCAGGACCGCCACGGAGAAGGCAGCCCAGGCGAGCCAGAAGATGGGCACCGCCATCTACGCGCAGGCTCAGGCCGAAGGCAGCGCTCAGCAGGCCGGCGAACCAGAGGGCGGCGAGACCCCGGCTGACGACGAGGTCGTCGAGGCGGAGATCGTCGACGAGGAGAAGCCAGGGTCAGGAGGTGCGTCAGCCTGATGTCGGCATCGGAGGAAGAGAGCCAGGGACCGATCATCAGGGACCGCAGGCGCATCGATCCTGTCACGGGCCAGCCGCGGCAGCAGGCCGCCAGCGCTGGCGCCGGGCAGGCTTCCGGCGCCGGTCAGTCCTCGCGCGGTCCTGGCCAGGCCAGGCCCGGCAAGCACTCGGCGTCCAAGCCCGGCAGCCTCCGCCCGGAGGCTGCCGGGGGCGGCGCCAGTGCGGCGGAAGGCCAGAACGGCAACGGTGCTCCAGACACCGAGGCGAAGACCGACGGCCAGCCCGGCGACCTTGCCCGCAAGCTCGCCGAGCGGACCGCCGACCTGCAGCGGGTGCAAGCCGAGTACGCCAACTACCGCAAGCGGGTCGACCGGGACAGGACTGCCGTCCGTGAGTTCGCGCTGGCCGGCGTCCTGACCGAACTGCTGCCCGTGCTTGACGACATCGGCCGCGCTCGCGACCACGAGGAGCTGACCGGCGGGTTCAAGGCCGTCGCTGACGCGCTCGAGTCCGCGGTGAGCAAGCTCGGGCTGAGCACGTTCGGGAAGCCAGGCGAGGTGTTCGACCCCAACATCCACGAGGCGCTGATGCACTCGTACTCCGCCGACGTGACCGAGCCAACCTGCGTGCAGGTGCTGCAGCCGGGCTACAAGGTCGGCGAGCGGATCCTGCGCCCGGCACGGGTCGCGGTGGCTGAGCCGACCGACCCGGCCGGAGCCAGGCCCGCGAGCGAAGAGGCGCCGCCATCAGAAGGCACGAATGACGACACATCGGGTGATGCCGACGCCGCCGATGACCACACGCCCGACGGCGACTGACCCCCGACCAGGAGGAGCCGGTTGAGTACCAAGGACTTCCTCGAGAAGGACTATTACAAGGCTCTCGGGGTCAGCAAGGGCGCGTCGGCCGAAGAGATCAAGAAGTCATACCGCAAGCTCGCGCGCAAGTACCATCCGGACGCCAACAAAGGTGACTCGGCATCGGAGGAACGGTTCAAGGAAATCTCCGAGGCCTACAACGTCCTGTCCGACCCGAAGCGCCGCGCCGAATACGACGAGGCGAGGTCGCTGTTCGGAGCCGGCGCCAGGGTGCCTGGTGGTGCGGGCGGCGGCCAGTTCGGCGGGTTCGACCTGGGCGACCTCTTCGGGTCGTCGGGGTCGGGCGGCCGGCTCGGGGACGTCCTCGGCGGCATGTTCGGCGGCCGGGGGCGCACCACCACGACCCAGGCCAGACCGCGCCGTGGCGCCGACGTCGAGACCGAGGCGTCGCTGACGTTCAGCGACGCCATCGACGGCGCGACCGTGAGCCTGCGGCTGACCGACGAGGGCCCGTGCAAGGTGTGCCGCGGCACCGGTGCCAAGGCAGGCACCGTGCCCAAGGTCTGCCCGACGTGCCAGGGCACCGGGCAGTCCAGTCGCGATCTTGGGAACTTCGCGTTCTCCGAGCCGTGCGCGACGTGCCGTGGCCGCGGGCTGGTGGTCGATGACCCGTGCACCACGTGCGGGGGCAGCGGCCGGGCGATGAGCGCGCGGACGATCCAGGCCAGGATCCCTGCCGGGGTCGCCGACGGGCAGCGCATCAAGCTCAAGGGAAAGGGCGCGCCTGGCGAGCGCGGCGGACCGCCAGGGGACCTGTATGTGCGCGTGCACGTGTCAGGGCACCCCGTCTTCGGCAGGGCAGGACACAACCTGACCGTGACAGTGCCGGTGACGTTCACCGAGGCGGCGCTTGGCGCCGACATCAAGGTGCCCGCTCACCGCGGCCAGCCTGTCCACCTGCGGATCCCGCCTGGCACGCCCAACGGGCGCACCTTCCGGGTACGCGGCAAGGGCGTCCGCAGGCCGGACGGCACCCAGGGCGACATGCTCGTGAAGGTCGACGTCCAGGTGCCGACCGAGCTCACCGATGACGCGAGGAACGCGCTCGAGAAGTTCAGGGAAGCCACCACGGGCGCGGACCCGCGGGACGAGCTGCTGCGTAAGGGCCGGACGTAATGACTTACACGGGGGCGAAGTCCGGGAGAGGCGATCAGATGGCGGACGAATTCGAGCTCTCAGACGACACGCCGGTATACGTGATCTCGGTGGCCGCGCAGCTGTCCGGCCTGCATCCGCAGACGCTGCGCGCCTACGACCGGCTCGGGCTGGTCTCCCCGGGACGGACCGCAGGGAGGGGGCGCAGGTACTCGCTGCGGGACATCCTCATCCTGCGCGAGGTGCAACGGCTGTCACAGGAAGACGGCGTCAACCTGTCAGGCATCAAGCGGATTCTCGAACTGGAGTCGGAATGGCAGAACAGCCGGATCCGGCTCGCTGAGCTGCACGCCGAGATCGCCCAGCTCAGAGCCGAGCTCGAGTCGACCAGGGCTGTCGCGGCGCGGCTCGCGGCACTGCTGAGGAACAAGTCAGAGGGCGGCACGCTGGTGCCGGTGCGCATGCACGGCACCACAGCCAGCGAGTCCGCAGGATCGGAAGGAAGGCAGTAAGTGGACGACAAGCTCACGCGCAAGAGCCAGGAAGCGCTGAGCGACGCCCTGCAGCGCGCGTCTGTTGCGGGCAATCCGAGTGTTGACGGGCTGCACCTGCTGGCCGCGCTGCTCGAGCAGGACGGCGGAGTCGCCGTGCCCCTGCTCCGCGCCGCTGGCGCGGACCCGGCCGCGGTGGCCAGCAAGACCAGGGAGCTGATCAGCCGGCTGCCGAGGGCAGCGGGTTCCACTCTCAGCGCGCCCGAGACCTCACGGCCGCTGCTCGCGGCCCTCGCGTCCGCGACGAAGCGGGCGAGGGAGCTGTCAGACGAGTACGTCTCGGCCGAGCACTTGCTGGTCGGCCTCGCCTCGGATGGCGGCCAGGCGGCGAAGGTGCTCCGCGACGCTGGCGCGAGCCCAGACCAGCTGCTCGCGGCGTTCCAGCAGGTCCGCGGCAGCGCGCGGGTCACTTCCGCCGATCCTGAGGGAACCTATCAGGCGCTGGAGAAGTACGGTATTGACCTGACCAGGAGTGCCAGGGAAGGCAAGCTCGACCCGGTGATCGGCCGCGACGCCGAGATCCGGCGCGTCATCCAGGTGCTCTCCAGGCGCACGAAGAACAACCCGGTCCTGATCGGCGACCCTGGCGTCGGCAAGACCGCCGTGGTCGAGGGGCTCTCCCAGCGGATCGTGGCCGGCGACGTGCCTGAGTCGCTGCGCGGCAAGCGCCTGGTCGCCCTCGACCTCAGCGCGATGGTGGCGGGCGCCAAGTACCGGGGCGAGTTCGAGGAACGCCTCAAGGCCGTGCTGAACGAGATCAAAGAGAGCGAAGGCCAGATCATCACGTTCATCGACGAGCTGCACACCGTCGTCGGCGCGGGCGCCGCAGAGGGGGCGATGGACGCCGGCAACATGCTCAAGCCGATGCTCGCCAGGGGCGAGCTCCGGATGGTCGGCGCGACGACGCTCGACGAGTTCAGGGAGCGGATCGAGAAGGACCCCGCGCTCGAGCGGCGTTTCCAGCAGGTCTTCGTCGGCGAGCCGTCGGCCGAGGACACGATCGCGATCCTGCGCGGCCTGAAGGGCAGGTACGAGGCGCACCACCAGGTGCAGATCTCCGACGCCGCCCTGGTCGCCGCCGCGACGCTGTCCGACAGGTACATCACGGCGCGGTTCCTGCCCGACAAGGCGATCGACCTGGTCGACGAGGCAGCGTCGAGGCTCCGCATGGAGATCGACTCCAGGCCGGTCGAAATCGACGAGCTGCAGCGCGCCGTCGACCGGATGAAGATGGAGGAGCTCGCCCTGGCCAGGGAGGCCGACCCGGCGAGCAAGGAGCGCCTCGAGCGGCTCCGCGCCGACCTCGCCGACCGCCAGGAGCAGCTGACAGGGCTGCTGGCCCGCTGGGATAGGGAGAAGTCGAGCCTGAACAAGGTCGGCGAGCTGAAGAAGCAGCTCGATGACCTGCGCACCCAGGTAGAACGGGCCCAGCGAGACGCCGACTTCGAGACCGCGTCCCGGCTGATGTACGGCGAGATCCCGGCCGTGGAGCGCGAGCTAGCGAAAGCATCGGCCCAGGCTGGTGACGACGCCCGCTCGGCCACCGTGCCAGCCAACGGCGAGGCAGCCGGCGCCGAAGTGCCGGCCGACGGGCGCCCGATGGTCAAGGAAGAGGTCGGCCCTGACGACGTCGCCGACGTCGTCTCCGCCTGGACGGGCATCCCGGCAGGCAGGCTGCTCGAAGGCGAGACCGGCAAGCTGCTGCGCATGGAGGACGAGCTCGGCCACCGCATCGTCGGGCAGGCCAGGGCCGTCCAGGCGGTATCCGACGCGGTTCGGCGGTCCAGGGCCGGCATCGCGGACCCGGACCGCCCGTCGGGGTCTTTCTTGTTCCTCGGCCCGACCGGAGTCGGCAAGACAGAGCTGGCCAAGGCGCTGGCGGAGTTCCTGTTCGACGACGAGCGGGCCATGATCAGGATCGACATGAGCGAGTACTCCGAACGGCACTCGGTCGCGAGGCTGGTCGGAGCGCCGCCGGGATACGTCGGCTACGAGGAGGGCGGCCAGCTGACCGAGACGGTGCGCCGCCGGCCGTACTGCGTGGTGCTGCTGGACGAGGTGGAGAAGGCTCATCCAGAGGTCTTCGACATCCTGCTGCAGGTGCTCGACGACGGCAGGCTCACCGACGGGCAGGGCCACACGGTGGACTTCAGGAACACCATCCTGATCCTGACCTCCAACCTCGGCTCGGCGTTCATCGCCGACCCCGCGCTGGACGACCAGGCCAAGAAGGACGCCGTGATGTCGGTGGTCAGGACGACGTTCAAGCCGGAGTTCCTGAACCGGCTCGACGACGTGATCCTCTTCGACTCGCTGTCGACCGAGGAGCTGACGCAGATCGTCGACCTGCAGATCGCCAGGCTGTCGCGCCGGCTCGCTGACCGGCGGCTCACGCTCGACGTGACGCCCGCCGGCAAGGAGTGGCTGGCCGTGACCGGGTTCGACCCCGTCTACGGGGCCAGGCCGCTGCGACGGCTGATCCAGTCCGCGATCGGCGATCAGTTGGCCCGCAAGTTGCTCGCGGGAGAAATTGTTGACGGTAGTGACGTCCTTGTCGACGTTGACCCTGAGTCCGATGCGCTGACGGTCAGCGCCGGCCGTCCGGCCGCTGTCCGCCGGTAGCGGCGGAGGCCCGGGCTGGCTGAGCGATCACGCGCTGAGCATGCGGTCGTACTCGTCTTCCGGCAGCCGCAGGTCGTTGCGTATCCGGTACCGGAGCCTGAGCAGCTCGTTCAGTCCCGGATACGGCGTGCTCTCAGGCTGCGCCGCCCCTTGCAGGATGAGCTCGACGCCGACCGTCGCCCAGTCGAGCGCGCCGTTCAGGTCCGCCTGCTCGATGAGCAATTCGGCGATGACTTCGCAGGCGCGGGGATCTGACCTGCCCTCTGACCGCATCGTCTCGATCAGCGCAGCGGCTTCCTCGCCGTCGCCGCTCTGGAACAGCGCCCGGCAGAGCGGAGCTCGCGGGTCGACGTAGACGCGCCCGCCGTCGGCGATCGCCTTCCTGAAGCAGCCGGCCGCCGCGGCGGGGGCATCGGCCTGCAGCCATTGCTCGCCCGCCCGCACAAAGGCCTCCGCGCGTGGCATTGATTCGCTCGCAATGCCCGTGGCCGCGAGCTCGGCCATCCGCGCCGCGGCCGATTCGTGGTCGCCCGTGAGAGTCGCCTCGAATTCGATCGCGTCGAATTCGTCGCGACTCAGAACTGCCACATTCACCAACGTACCCACCGGTTCGCGGCTTCCAACGCCAGGGTCAGATTCAAGGCGCCCCGTTACCGCCGCGCGCTTTCCAGCGCGTCCCAGAACCCGCGGCGGAGCGAGTGGCGGACCTCGTCGTGCAACAGCGAGTCGATCGGCAGCACCGACCCCTGCAGCAACCTGGCCTCCAGGTCAGATGGCATCCGCGGCTTCCTGGCGAGCACCGCCTCGAGCCAGAGGCCTGGCGCGTCCCTGCCGACCGACTCGCCGAAGGTGTAGCCCTCGTGGTGCGCGGCCTTGACGGCGTCGGGGAGCGAGACGGCCAAGGGCTGCGCGGGGCGCACCGCGGGCAGCGCAGATGGCTGTGCTTGTTGCGGCGGTGGCTGCTGGGACGAATAAAGCGCCTGGGGAACCTGCGCTTGCTGGGGCTGGGCCTGGGCATGCAGCGGCGGACGCGGCTGGAACGACGGTCCGGTTGGCGGCGTATGAGCTGGCATCGAATGCTGGCCGGAGCCGTAGCCAGGCGCAGGCTCGCCAGCTCCTGACTGCCCGCCGAAGTAGCCGGTGTTAATGGGGCCGTAGGGCGACGGCGGCGCCGGCAAGGGCGCGGCCTCGAAGCCAGCGGGATTGAGCCCTCCGTGCGTCCCGTTGCCGCTGGCCTGGCTGCCATTCTGAATGCCACCTGCCTGGAAGCCATTGAATGACGGATACGGTGCTGGTCCCGTCTGTGCTGGTCCCGTCTGTGCTGGTCCTATCTGTGCTGGTCCCATCTGGGCCGAGC
>DASUHI010000266.1:0-6075 GCA_036273575.1 Streptosporangiaceae bacterium
CTCTGCTTGGCCATGTAGGCGGGCCGGATCCCCGCATGGTGTCTGAGATGCGCCGACTGCAGCGACGAGTACGCGACCTGGAAGCCGAGCTAGCCCGGCTTCAGGAGGTCAACGACGTGCTCGCCGCCGGAGTAGGCCATGAGATTCTGCTCGACGAGCGCGAACCCGCGCTGACCTGAGCAGGCTCCTCGCACCTGATCAACCCCTAACGGCCCCCGGGTATCCGCGGTGCCGGGGCTGATCCATGCCCGTTGCCCGCGTCTGGCTGATCCCGGGATTCGGCTGACTCCCGCCGCCGCTGCACACTGCGCGCGTTTGGGATCGCGATCCGGGAAGTTAGGCGTGTCGCACGGTAAGGTTCGGTGGATCCGGGCGCAGACTGGCGACAAGCACAGGCGGATGAGGAGAAGCAGGCGGTGTACCTGAAGACCCTCACGCTGCGCGGCTTCAAGTCGTTCGCGTCCTCGACCACGCTGCGCTTCGAGCCCGGCATCACGTGCGTTGTGGGCCCGAACGGCTCCGGGAAGTCGAACGTGGTCGACGCGTTCTCCTGGGTCATGGGCCAGCAGGGCGTCAAGCCGCTGCGCGGCGGCAAGATGGAGGACGTCGTCTTCGCCGGAACCTCAGGCCGGCAGGCGCTCGGCCGTGCCGAGGTGACGCTGACCATCGACAACAGCGACGGCGCGCTGCCGATCGAGTACGCCGAGGTCACCATCAGCCGGCTGCTGTTCCGCACCGGGCAGAGCGAGTACGCGATCAACGGCAGCCAGTGCCGGCTGCTCGACGTGCAGGAACTGCTCTCCGACACGGGCCTGGGCCGCGAGATGCACGTGATCGTCGGGCAGGGTCACCTCGACGACATCCTCAACGCGGGTCCCGACGCGCGGCGTGCGCTGATCGAGGAAGCGGCCGGGGTGCTCAAGCACCGCAGGCGCAAGGAGAAGGCGCTCCGCAAGCTCGAGGCCATGCAGGCCAACATGACCAGGCTGGTCGACCTCACGACCGAGCTCGGCCGCCAGCTCAAGCCGCTCGGACGGCAGGCGCAGCTGGCCCGCAAGGCCGCGGTCATACAGGCCGACCTCCGCGACGCCAGGCTCAGGCTGCTCGCCGATGACTACGTCACGCTCTCCGCCGAGCTCGCCAGGGACGAGGCTGACGAGACCGCGGCCGCGGCACGGCGCGCCGAGCTCGAAGCGGCGCTGACGGCGGCGCGCATACACGAGGCTGAACTCGAGGCCGCCGCTCAGCAGCACGCGCCGCGGCTGGGCGCCGCGCAGCAGACCTACTTCACGCTCGGCGGCCTGGCCGAGCGGCTCAGGGCCGTCGCCGACCTCGCAGCAGAACGGCACACGCACCTGTCGGCGGCGCCCGAGAGCACCAGGCCTGGCCGCGATCCTGACGAACTGGAGCGGGAGGCGGCGGGCCTGCGCGAGCAGGAGCGGGCTCTCGGCGACCGGCTGCGAGCGGCTCGCGACCAGCTTGCCTCAGCTGTCTCGGCGAGGACCGCGGCCGAGGCCACGCTCGCCGAGACCGAGCGCAAGATCGCCGCCGACGCCAAGGCCGCGGCCGAACGGGCCGAGCGGCTCGCGAGGCTGCGCGGCCAGGCAGGGGCGGCGAGGAGCCGGCTGGCCGCGGCGCAGGAGGAAGCCGGCAGGCTGGCCAAGGACCTCACCGCTGCGAGATCGCGCGCAGAGAAGGCGCAGCAGCAGTACGGGGAGCTGCAGGACGCGCACGGCGGTCGCGACGAGGACAGGGCCGAGCTGGCCGCCGCGCACGAGCGCGCGGCCGCCGCCGTCAAGGAGGCTTCTGCCCAGCTTGGCACGCTGCGGCAGGCCGAGCACGAGCTCAGCGACCAGCGCGCGGGGCTGCGGGCCAGGGCCGAGGCGCTCGGCGAGGCTGTCCGCCGCGGCGCCGACGCGTCCGCTGTGCTGCTCGCCGAGGGCAGCAGGTTCCCTGGCGTGCTCGGGCCGCTCGCCGAGCTGATCACCGTCGCCGACGGGGCATCAGAGGCCATCGCGGCAGCGCTCGGCAACGCGGCCGCGGGGGTCGCGGTGAGCGACGTCGGGGCCGCGGCCGAGATCCTGCGGTTGCTCCGCGACGGGAACGCGGGGCGTGCCGACCTGGTCATCGCGAACGGGACCGCCGAGCGTCTTCGCGGCCGCGCGGCCGCGCGGCCAGGAAGCCCCGCCAGCGGCGCGGCCAGCATGGCCGGCCTTGGCGAGGGCGACGGGCGGGTGCGTTCTGTTACGCCCGCTCTTGATCTTGTCAAGTCGCCTGGTGAGCTGGCTGCCGCCGTCGAGGAGCTGCTAGCCGGGGTGCTGGTCGTGCCCGATCTGGCGACAGGGCTGGAGGTCGTGCGGGCCGACCCGGCCACGGCCGTTGTGACGACCGACGGTGACCTGCTCGGCGCGCACTGGGCGCGCGGTGGCTCGGCTGGCGGGCAGAGCGTTCTCGGGCTGCGCGCGGCCGCTCAGCAGGCGAGCAGGCAGCTCGCCGACGCAGAGCTCGCCGCGCAGCGAGCCGAGCGTGAGCTCGCCGAGGCCGCCGAGGAAGAGGAGCAGGCGCGCCAGGTTCTCGCGCAGGCGCAGGCCGCGCTGCAGGAGACCGACGCCGCGGCGGCCGAGGTCTCTGGCCGTCTCGGTGCGCTCGCCGGCGCGGCGCGCGCCGCCCAGGACGAGGCCGGCAGGCTCGTGGCGGCCATCGCCGCGGCCGATCGTTCCGCGGAGAAGAGCAGGACGCAGGTCGCGGACATCGATGCGAAGATCGCGGCCGAGTCCGACCAGGAGGGCGAGGAGCAGGACGATTCTGCCGAGGCCGACGGCGGCGTTCAGGTGCGCGGGCGCACCAGGCAGGCGCTGGCGGACAGCGCGGCCGCGGCCAGGAGCAGGGAGATGGACGCCAGGCTCGAGGTGCGCACCGTCGAGGAGCGGCTCCGTGCGATCAGCGGGCGAGCCGACGCGCTGGTTTCCGCGGCCGTGACCGAGCGCCAGGCCGTCGCGCGGGCGGCCGAGCGGGCGAAGCGGCGGGCCGCCGAGGCGCGGATCGCCGCGGCCGTCGCGACCGGCGCGAAGGTCGCGCTCGCCTCGATCGGGCGCTCGCTGCGGCTGGCGGACGAGGAGCGGCAGCAGGCAGAGGTCGCGCATCAGGGGCGGGACGAGGAGCTGAAGGCCGTCAGGCAGCGGATCAGGGACGCGTCGGCGCAGCTCGACACCGTCGTCGACGCGGCGCACGGCGTGGAGGTGGCCAGGGAAGGGCGCCGGCTCAGGCTCGAGCAGGTCGAGGTCAAGGCGTCGGAGGACTTCGCCACCGACGTCGCTGCGCTGATCGCCGAGTACGGCCCTGACGTGCCGGTGCCGACCGGGTCAGAGGACGAGCCGGGAGTCGCCTACGACCGGAACGAGCAGCAGCGGCGCGCGGATACCGCACAGCGCCAGCTCGACCAGCTCGGCAAGGTGAATCCGCTGGCCCTCGAGGAGTTCGCGGCGCTCGAAGAACGGCACGCGTTCCTCGTGACGCAGCTCGAGGACCTGCGCAAGACCCGCAAGGACCTGCTGACCGTCGTCAAGGAGGTCGACGACCGGGTGCAGCAGGTCTTCGCCGACGCCTACGCGGACACGGCCAGGGAGTTCGAGACGATCTTCGGCCGGCTGTTCCCCGGCGGTGAGGGCAGGCTCGTGCTGACCGAGCCTGACGACATGCTGGCGACCGGGATCGAGTTCGAGGCCAGGCCGCCAGGCAAGCGGGTCAAGCGCCTGTCGCTGCTGTCAGGCGGTGAGCGGTCGCTGACCGCGATCGCGTTCCTGCTAGCCATCTTCAAGGCCCGCCCGTCGCCGTTCTACGTGCTCGACGAGGTCGAGGCCGCGCTCGACGACACCAACGTGGGGCGACTGCTCGATGTCTTCGACGAGCTCAGGTCCAGTTCCCAGCTGATCATCGTCACCCACCAGAAGCGGACCATGGAGGTCGCCGATTCGCTCTACGGCGTGAGCATGCGCGCCGACGGCGTCTCCGCCGTCGTCAGCCAGCGCCTGCGCGAGCGCGAACCCGCCTAACCCACGCCGCCTCACACCCCTCAGCGGTGCGTTTCATGATCGCGAAGGATTTTGGTTCCTCTGGGACCTCATATCCTTCGCGATCATGGTTAGTCGCGGCTGAGAGGGCGACTGGCTCGGGTGGTGGCGAGCTTCTGCCAGACTTGAAGCCGTCATGGAAACAGTTCTCATCATCCTCGGGGTCGTTCTCTTCGTCCTGATCGTCGGCGGCGGAGCGCTGCTCGCGCCCAGGAGGCGGCGCCGCGGCACCGCTGTGCCGCCCGGTGAGCCGCCCGCTCAGACGGGGACGGCGACGCTCGCGCCGCCGGTCACTCAGGCGCCGGGCGCGCCGCCGGCGGAAGCCGGCACGCTGCCGCCGGTCGAAGAGGCGCCGGTGCCGCCCGCGCCTGCCGTCGAGAAGCCGCCGCCATCCGCCGGGCGCATGATCAGGCTCAGGAGCAGGCTGGCGAGGTCGCAGACCGCGTTCGGTGCCGCGCTGCTGAACCTGCTGTCTTCAGGCAAGCTCGACGACCAGACGTGGGACGAGATCGAGGAGATCCTCATCACCGCCGACATGGGCGCCGCCCCGGCAGCGCACATGGTCGAGCGGCTCCGCACCGAGGTCAAGGTCGCGGGGACCAGCAACCTGGCCGAGGTCAAGGCGATGCTGCGGGCTGACCTGCTCGAGCAGGTCGGGGTGGACTTCGACCGCACGCTGCACACCGCGCCGCACGGCGACCGGCCGGCCGTCCTGCTCGTCGTCGGCGTGAACGGCACCGGCAAGACCACGACCTGCGGCAAGCTGGCCAGGGTACTGATCGGTGACGGGCGCAGCGTGCTGCTCGGCGCTGCCGACACGTTCCGCGCAGCCGCCGTGGACCAGCTAGAGACCTGGGGCAACCGGGTCGGGGCGAAGACGGTGCGGGCCGACAGGGAGGGCGCGGACCCCGCGAGCGTCGCCTTCGAGGCGGTCAGCGCGGGCACCGCGCAGGGCGTCGACTCGGTGATCGTCGACACCGCGGGCCGGCTACACACCAAGACCGGGCTGATGGACGAGCTCGGCAAGATCAAGCGCGTGATCGAAAAGCACGGCACCGTCGATGAGGTCCTGCTCGTGCTCGACGCGACTACCGGCCAGAACGGGTTGCGCCAGGCGAGGGTGTTCGCCGAGGTCGTCGACATCACCGGGATCGTGCTCACCAAGCTCGACGGAACCGCGAAGGGCGGCATCGTGATCGCGGTCCAGCGTGAGCTTGGCGTTCCGGTCAAGCTGGTCGGGCTCGGCGAGGGGCCTGACGACCTGGCTCCGTTCGAGCCCGCGGCGTTCGTTGACGCGATGATCGGGTAACGCGGGACCAGCCGCACAGCAGATAGACAGCACAAAGGAGTTCGGCACAGGTGTTCGAGACACTCTCCGACCGGCTGACCCAGGTCTTCTCGTCCCTGCGGGGGCGCGGCAGGCTCTCGCCAGCCGACGTCGAGGCCACCTGCCGCGAGATCAGGATCGCGCTGCTCGAGGCCGACGTCGCGCTGCCCGTGGTCAGGGAGTTCATCGCCCGCGTCAAGGAGCGTGCGCTTGGCGCCGATGTCATGCAGGCGCTCAACCCGGCGCAGCAGGTCATCAAGATCGTCAACGAGGAGCTCATCGAGATCCTCGGCGGCGAGGCCAGGCGGCTGCGGTTCGCGAAGGTTCCGCCGACCGTGATCATGCTGGCTGGCCTGCAGGGCTCAGGTAAGACCACGCTGGCGGCCAAGCTGGCACTCTGGCTGCGCAGCCAGGGCAACACGCCGATGCTTGTCGCCGCCGACCTGCAGCGGCCCAACGCGGTCGAGCAGCTTCAGGTGCTCGGCGAGCGGGCAGGCGTCCCCGTGTTCGCGCCAGAGCCGGGCAGCGGCGTCGGCGATCCGGTCCGGGTGGAAGATGTCGAAGTCCTCGAGCTTCTCCCCGGCGGAGGCAAACATCACGGGCCGGCCTGTGACCTGGGCGACCGACAGCGCGGCGCCGCCCCTCGCGTCGCCGTCCAGCTTGGTCAGCACGACCCCG
>DASUHI010000267.1:0-3859 GCA_036273575.1 Streptosporangiaceae bacterium
GTACTCGCGGAAGATGTTGACCAGGCTGCGCGGCAGCGGCCGCACCGACGGCGCCACCGAGAAGCTCAGCCCGACCGGGTGACCTGGCGTGGGATACGGGTCCTGGCCCACGATCAGCACGCGGACGTCGGCGAACGGCTGTTTGAACGCTCGCAGGATGTTCTCGCCCGACGGCAGGTACGTCCGGCCGGCCGCGACCTCGGCTCGCAGAAAGTCCCCGGCCGCGGCGATCTGGCCGGCGACCGGTTCGAGGGCCTCAGCCCAGCCGGGTTCGATGATCTCCTCGAGCGGCCTGCGCGTCACGGGAACCGACTGTAACGCCCTGATCCGTTCCCAGCACACCGATCGCCCTGATGCCGCAAGCTCCGGCGCGTGCCTGACCCATAGCAGGTGTATCGATGCGACACCGACGACCTGATTGCGCGATGGGTGGCGCACCGATACACGGTCGGGCCGCCGCCCCTGCGCACAGAGCCCCCGCCCTCCCCTGCGCACGCATGGCTATTCGGACATTTCGCCGATACGCCTCTCCAGGAACGCGCGCTCCGCCGCGTTCTCGGTCAGCGCGAGCGCCGCCTCGTACGACGCGCGGGCCTCGGCGCGCTGGCCGAGCCTGCGCAGCAGGTCCGCCTTGGTCGCCGGCAGATACCGGTAGCCGTCGAGCCGCCCGTCCTGCTCCAGCCTGGCGATCTCGGCCAGGGCCGGGGCCGGCCCGTCGGTCATCGCGACCACCACGGCGCGGTTCAGCGCTACGACCGGCGACGGCCACGCCCGCAGCAGCCTGTCGTACAAGATCAGCAGCTGCGGCCAGTCTGTCTCGCCGTAGCTTGGCGCCTCGGCGTGGACTGCCGTGATGGCCGCCTGCAGCGCGAAGCGCCCTGGCCGCCCGCACCGCAGCGCGCCGATGACGAGCTGACTGCCCTCCGCGATCGCGGCCGCGTCCCAGAGCGAGCGGTCCTGGTGCTCAAGCAGCTGTAGTGCGCCTTGGGCGTCGGTTCTGGTCGCGCGCCGGGCGTCGGTAATCAGCATCAGCGCGAGCAAGCCGCAGACCTCTGGCTCGTCTGGCATCAGCTCACGCAACAGCCTCGCCAGCGCGATCGAGCGCTCGACAAGCTCGGGACGGACCAGGCCAGCCCCGTGCGGATCCGTGTGACCGGTGGTGAACAGCAGGTGGATCACGGTCAGCACAGCGTCGAGCCGGTCGGGCAGCTCGGCGGCCTCCGGCACCCGGTAGGCGATCCTGGCCGCCGAGATCTTCTTCTTCGCCCGCGTCACCCTGGCCGCCATCGTCGGCTCGGACACTACGAACGCCTTGGCGATCTCGGCGGTGCTCAGCCCGCACACCAGCCGCAGGGTGAGCGCGACCTGCGCCTCCCTGGCCAGAGCCGGGTGGCAGCACGTGAAGATCAGCCGCAACCGGTCGTCGGCGATCACGTCGCTGCCGTCAGCCGTCGCGTTCTCCCCCTCGTCGGGGACGATCAGCAGCGGCAGCTTGGTCCGCAGGGTCCGGTCCCTGCGGAGGGTATCGAGCGCCCGGTGCCTGGCCGCCGTGGTGAGCCAGGCACCGGGGTTGCGCGGAACGCCCTGCCGTGCCCACGCGTCGAGCGCCGCGACGTACGCGTCCTGAACGCACTCTTCTGCCGCGTCCAGGTCCCTGGTCACGCGCGCGGTGGCCGCGAGCACGAACGCCCACTCGCGCCGGTGCGCCTCAGCCACCGCTGCCGCGATCGCGTTCCGCGCGGTGGCGCGAGGGCCTGCGGGCCGGACAGGCGACGCCGCCGCGGCCGCCTGGCCGTCCCCTGCAGGTCCGCCGTTTCCGCCGCGCATCACAGCCGCCTCGCCGCTGGCCGGCACAGCCGGGGACCGTCAGCCGCCGGAGGTGTCCATGATCGGGCGGACCTCGACGCCGCCGTACGGTGCTGGGCAGAGCTTGGCGATCTCGATGGCGTGGTCGAGGTCCCTGGCTTCGATCAGATAGAAGCCGCCGAGCGCCTCTTTCGTCTCGACGAACGGCCCGTCGGTGACGATGTCGCCGCGGATCGACGTCGCCGTGCTCGTGGGCTCGAGCGCGTCGCCGCCGGTGATCTTGCCGCCGTGCTCGCCGACCTGCCCGGCGAACCTGCCGTGCGCCTCCATCGCCTGCTGCCACGCCGCCTGGCCGCCCTCGGCGTAGCCGCTTTCAGCCTCGTAGATCAATATCGCGTACTGGGCCATCGCTGTCTCCTTCGAGTTGGGTTCGATCCCCCCGCAGCTTCCGACGAACGACAGTGTCTCGATTCGACAGGCCACGGTCTGGTTTTTGGATTAACGCAGAACGCGCCCGTGCTCGCCCCCCGCGGCCGGCATCGCCCACGGGTCAGCCCGCAGAGCCGCCGTCCGGCCGGCTCCGCGCCGCCTCGGCCAGCGCCCGCAGGTGACCGACCGCCTTGCCGGGGTCGGCCGACCCGAACACCGCGGTGCCGGCCACGAAGATGTCGGCGCCCGCCTCGGCGCACCGGCCGATCGTCTCCTCCGTTACTCCCCCGTCGACCTGCAGCCAGACCTCGCCTCCGTGCCTGGCGATGAGCTCACGGGCCCGCCTGACCTTCGGCAGCACCAGGTCGAGGAACGACTGGCCGCCGAACCCGGGCTCCACCGTCATCACGAGCAGCATGTCGACCTCGGGCAGCAGGCCCGCATACGGATCGACCGCCGTGCCAGGGTTCACGGCAAGGCCGGCCCGGGCTCCGGCGGACCTGATGGCACGCAGCGTCCGCACTGGTGCCGCGGCCGCTTCGGCGTGGATCGTGACATTCCGCGCGCCGGCGGCCGCGTAATCCGGCGCCCAGCGGTCCGGTTCTGCGATCATCAGATGGCAGTCAAGCGGCAGCACGGCGTGCTTCAGCAACGCGGCCACGACGGGCAGCCCGATCGTCAGATTCGGCACGAAATGGCCATCCATGACGTCGATATGCAGCCAGTCAGCCGTGTCGGCAACGGCCGACGCCTCGTCGGCCAGCCTGGCGAAGTCCGCGGCCAGCATGCTCGGCGCGATCTGCGTGGTCATGTCACGCGCAGTCTACGGGGCGGCGAACTGTCACACCCCTCCGCTACGTTCGCGGCTCAGACGACACCTACAGAAGGAGGGCATGTGCAACTGACCGAGGCACCAGAGCGGCTGCTCGACCGAGTACGCAAGCTGCTGGCGCAGGCCGAGGACGACTCGGTCACCCCCGCCGAAGCCCAGGCATTCACGGCAAAGGCCGCCCAGCTGATGGCCAAGTACGGCATCGACAGGGCGCTGCTGGCGGCCGACCGGCCGGAGACCGACCACCCGGCCAACAGGATCCTGGACATCGACAACCCATGGGCACGCGAGAAGGCCCATCTGCTCAGCGGGCTCGCGTCGGCGCTGCGGTGCCAGTGCATCCTGCTGGGGGGCGCCCGGCGCGGCAGCCGGGTTCACCTGTTCGGATTCGCCTCCGACATCGACAGGACCGACGTCTTGTACACCTCGATCCTGATCCAGATGGCGCACGGCCTGGCCAGCGCCGAGGTGCCCGAGTGGAGCAGCAGCCCGCGTGCGTGGCGGCGCAGCTGGCTGCTCGGGTTCGCGACCGCGGTGATCGCGCGCGTGCGGGATGCCGAGCATGGCGCCGTGCGAACCGCGACCAGGCCAGGCACCCAGGGCGGCGAGCGGACCGCGCTCGTCCTGGCCGACCGTGCCCTCATCGTCCGCAGGCAGGCCGAAGAGGCCTACCCCGTCACCCGCAAGGCCCGCGTCACCTACACGGGCAGCGGCTACCGCGACGGCTATCAGCAGGGTCAGCGCGCCGACATCGGAACAAACCGCCTGCAAGAGGCACGCGGCCGCTCACTC
>DASUHI010000268.1:0-5484 GCA_036273575.1 Streptosporangiaceae bacterium
GGATCGACAATGATGTCGCTGCTGCGGGCTGAGTTCCGCAAGCTCGCCAGGCCCCTGGTCTGGGCCGCGGGCCTGACCGTGACCGGCTTCTGCCTGCTGATCACGTGGGGGGCCGCCAACAACGCCAGGAACGGGATGGCCAGCCCCCGGATTCCCGGCATCTGCGACCACGCGGTCACCGCCCAGTGCCGGCACGTGATCGGCCAGGCCCACGCGGCTGCCAATGCTGCCGCGGCCGCCACCAGCACGCTCGCTCAGCCCGGCGAGATCGGGCATGTCGCCGCCGGCATGCTCGCCTCCCTGCCGGGGCTCGTGCTGATCGCCCTCGTCGCAGGCGCCCACTGGGGCGGCGAATGGGGGCTGCGGACGATCAGGCAGTTGCTCAGCAGGCAGGGCCGTCGCGGCCTGGTGCTTGTCGCGAAATGGCTCACGATCACCTCGGCCGGGATCGCGACGATGCTCACATGCTGGGCCGTGCTGGCCCTGGCAGGACCGCTGATCGCCGCGGGTGCCGGGCTGCCTGCCGCCCATGGCGGCTTGTGGACGGGGTTCGGCTCGTCGGCCGCCGCCGTGGGCAGGGCGGCGCTGGTGCTCGGCCTGTTCGCCGCCGTCGCGGTCGCCGCGGGGACGATCGGGCGCGGCCAGCTTGCCACGGCGGCGATCACAGCCGGGGTGTTCGTGCTGGCCCTGCTGCTGGCGGGCATCGCCAGCGTGGGACGGCTATCACCTGCCTCGTTCGTCGAGGCGTGGATGAGCTTCGCGCGAAGCGGCTACCTGCCGACCAACTTCTGGAGCAGGTTCAGCGCCGGAGGCGGCCGGCACCTCGGGCAGGTCGCCGGCCTGGCCGGGATCGCCATCACCGCCGCGATCGCGGGCGTCGCCGCTCGCTGGCGGTTCGGCGCGGACGTGACGGTGTGAGACAGGCGCGAGGTCAGGCCCCCGTGCCCGGCGGGACGTATGGTCAAGTCATGTCCCGTGCCCTCGCCCGGCATCTCACGCCTGTGACCGCCGACCGCCTCATCGCGGCTGGCCTCGCGCTCTGGGCCCTGTTCGACGTGCCATGGTGGTGGCGGCCGCCAGGCCACGGCGGCTCGAACCTGACCATTGCCGGCATGGTCGCGCTCGCGGCCGCCCAATCGGTGCCGTTCCTGCGGCGCCGACAGCTCCCGCCGGTCGTTCTCGCCGTCACGGCGGTGGCGCTCGCGGTCAAGTTCGCCGCGCACCTGAACCTGTGGTCGGCTACTGGCGCCGTGCTCACCGCCGCCTACGGGCTCGGCGCGTACGGCACAAGAACCCTCAGGGTGGCCGTCCGCGTCATGGTGGCGCTG
Source organism: Streptosporangiaceae bacterium (assembly GCA_036273575.1). Lineage (GTDB taxonomy): Bacteria > Actinomycetota > Actinomycetes > Streptosporangiales > Streptosporangiaceae > Chersky-822. Next base: position 1,329 of record DASUHI010000268.1, read on the forward strand.
GCGGTGCTCGCAGCGATCGTCACGCTCCAGGTCATCGAGGGCAATCACACGACCGCGATCGGGTGCGCCCTGTTCGCCACCGCTCTGGCCGTCGGGGAGATCACAGCCGCCCACAGGGACCTCGTCACGAGTCTCGCCAGACAGGCCTACGACGAGGAGCGCGCGAGCCTCGCCCGCGAGGTTCACGACGTGGTCGCCCACCAGCTGAGCGCCATCGCCGTGCAGGCGGGGGCCGCGAGGCTCGCCGCGGCCGAAGACCCCCAAGCCGCTGTGACCGCGATCTCCAGGATCGAGCTGGGGGCTCGGCACGGCCTCGACGAGCTCAACGCGCTGGTCCGCCGGATGCGGCTAGCCGAGACCGGGAGCGCGGCCCCACCCGACCTTGCGGCCCGCGGCCCGGACACACCGCAGCCCCGGCTGCACGATGTTCCCGCCCTTGTCGAGCGAGCGAGGCAGGCAGGCCTGCGCGCCGACTTGACGGTCGACGGCGAGGCCAGGCCCCTGACGGACGCGATCGAGCTCGCCGGGTACCGCGTCGTGCAGGAGGGCCTGACAAATGCCATCAGGCATGCGGCCGGGGCAGCCGCGACGGTGCGGCTGTGGTATAACGACACCGGCATCCTGATCGAGGTCGCCGACGAGGGACCGAGCGGCACGCCGGCCGCGCACGCTCATGCCGCAAACGGAGGGGGCGCTGGGCTCGTCGGGCTCAGCGAGCGGGCCACGCTGCTCGGCGGCGAGTTCGAGGCAGGGCGGCGCGAGGACGGCTTCCTTGTCAGGGCGTTCCTGCCGAGCCGGGCATGACGATCAAGGTCCTGATCGCCGATGACCAGCCGCTGGTGCGCGCCGGCGTGGCGCAGCTGGTCGGGACGCAGCCCGACCTCGAGGTCGTCGGTGAGGCGGCCGACGGCCAGCAGGCGGCAAGCAAGGCCGCCGTTCTGCGGCCCGACGTCGTCGTGATGGACGTGCGGATGCCCGAGATGGACGGCATCGAGGCCACCAGGCGGGTGACCGGGCTGTCCCCTGACCCGCCGCGGGTCGTGCTGCTGACGACGTTCGACCTGGACGAGTACGTGTTCGGCGGCCTGCTCGCCGGGGCGAGCGGGTTCCTGCTCAAGCACGCACCGCCGGAGGAGATCGTGCTGGCGATCAGGGCGGCGGCGGCCGGTGACGCCCTCGTTTCCCCAGGACCCATGCGCCGTCTCGTCGATCACTTCGTCCGCGGCCGCCCCGCGAGCGCACCCGACCTCGCCCAGCTCACCGACCGCGAACGCGAGGTCCTCGGCCTGCTGGTGCGCGGCCTGTCCAACGCCGACATCGCTAGCACGCTGGTAATCGGCGAGGCGACCGCCAAGACCCACGTGAGCAGGATCCTGACCAAGCTCCGGCTGCGGGACCGCGCGCACGCGGTCGTCTACGGCTACGAGACAGGGCTGGTCAGGCCCGGAGACACCGACCTGTCCTGAGGCTCAGACGTCGCCCGCGGCGAGGGCGCCCGTGATCGCCCGCACGCACGCGATCGTCTGGCCGTAGAGCTCGTCGCTCCAGGCGACCGGCCACGTCGACAGCTTCGCGACGACCGTCTGCGACGGGCCGTGCACGAACACGCCCTGCCCGTTGATCCCGCTGCCGTGGTAGAAGGGCAGCGCCGGTTCGCGCACCCACCAGCAGTTCCGGTAGTGGCCGCCCTCCGGGTACCCGGCCCGGTCGTCTCCTTCGGCGAACGCACGCGGCCCGTCAGGTGCGCCGCGCACGGTATCGTCGACCCACCAGCCGGGCACGACCTGGCGATCCCCGGCCAGGCCGCGGTTCAGGTACAGCAGCCCGAACCGCGCGAGGTCCCGAAGCGTCGCGCTGACCCCGCCGTCCGCCATCGCGTTGCCGCGCCGGTCGAGCGTGATCTCGGCGTCGTATTCCGCGCCCATCGGCTGCCATAGCTCGCGGCTGATCAGCTCGTGCAGCCGCTGCCCCGCCGCCCGCTCGATCACCCAGGCGAGCACGTCGGTGAGGATAGACCGGTACCTGAACGGGCCGCCGTGCGGCCCGTCGTTGGTCAGCGTGGCGAAGTAGCTGATCGCGTCGGCCGCGTCCTGACCGCCGGCCGGCGGCCGCCACAAGTAGATCCGCTCATAACTGCGGACATCAGCGTCGAGGTCTGCGTAATCCTCGTTGAATCGTGTTCCCGCCCGCATATCGAGCAGGTGCTGCACGGTGGCGCCGGGGAATGACGTGCCGGCCAGCTCGGGCACGATGCCGATGATCTCGGCGGCGGGGTCGAGCACGCCGCGGCCCGCCAGGACCCCGGCGACGGTCGCCGTCACCGATTTCGATACCGACATCAACAGGTGCGGCGTCTCCGGCCGCATCCCGTTGAGGTACCGCTCGGTGACGACGTGGCCCTTGTGGACGACCAGAAACCCGTCGGTGTAGCTGCCGTCGAGAAACTCATCGACGGTCAGCTCGGCTCCATTCATCAAGAACGCAAGACGCCCGAGATCGTGTTCGTCGCTTGGCAGCGGCCGCGCGTGGCTGGTCCCGGCGATCCTGGCGCTCGGGATCAGCTCCCGCACATGCTGGAACGCCCACCGGTTGAACGGCGGATCCTGCCAGTTCGCCAGTGTGACCTGTGCATCGCCAGCAAAGGGTGGCGCCCCGACCATCAGCGCCGGTTCTGGCGCGCTCACAGCGGCGGCCGTGGACCTGCGGCGGTCAGCCAGGGCAGGCGAGCCTCATGCGCGGCTGCGACGCGGAACGCGGTCACGTCGTCGTAGGTCTTGCCGACCACGGCCAGCCCGGTCGGCACGCCGTCCTTCGACAGGCCAGACGGGATGCTCATGACCGGGCAGCGGCTGGCGATGTTGAACGGCACCGTCATCATCACGTCGAACCACCGGGCGACGGGCGTGCCGTTCACCTCGACCGTGTCGCCGGTGTCGTATTCGGCCGGGAACGCCGGCACCGCGAAGGTCGGGCAGATCAGCGCGTCGTGATCCTCGAGGATCTGGCCAAGCGGCGCGTAGAACTCGGCCTCGAGCAGCAAGCCCGCGTAGAAGTCGTCCTTGCTAATCTTCTTCGACTCGGCCACCAGGCGCTGCACGTAGGGCGTCAGCTCATCGTGATGCTGATCGTCGATCTCCTTCATCGAGGCGCCGAAGATCATGCCGAAGTGGATGTCCACGGTCCTCGCGATCGACGCCAGGTCCCAGGGCAAGGTGACCTCGCTCACGATCGCCCCGGCATCCCTGAGCCGGTCTGCCGCCGCGAGCGTGTTCGCCGCGACGTCGTCATCGACGCGATAGCAGCCGAGATCAACAGACAGCGCGATGCGCATCCCTTCTATCCCCTCGAGCTTGGCGGGGATCTCCAGCTTGGGCCGCAGCGACACGACGTCGCTGGGATGCGGCCCGGCGATCACGTTCTCCAGCAGCGCGCAGTCTGCCACGGTGCGGGCCATCGGTCCCTCGTGGCAATAATGGTCGAGATTGAACGGCGGCACCTCGGGCACCCGGCCGTACGGCGGCTTGAACCCGACCACCCCGCTGAAGGACGAGGGGATCCTGATCGAGCCGCCGATGTCCGAGCCGGTGGCCAGCGTGGTCGACCCAGCCGCGAGCGACGCACCAGACCCGCCGCTCGAGCCGCCAGGCGAGAACGCGGTGTTCCACGGGTTCCTCGTGACTCCCCACAGCTTGGTCCACGTCACCGGCGCGCTGGAGAACTCAGGCGTCGCGGTCCTGGCGTGCACGATGCCGCCCGCGTCGAGTATCCGAGCCACGAAAGCGGCCGTCTCGGTCGCCACGTTGTCCTTCAGCGGGACCGAGCCGAGCGTGTTGCGCTGGCCGGCGATCGGGGCCTCCTCCTTGACCGCGACCGGCAGCCCGTCCAGCGGCCCGGCCGGCTCGCCGCGCGCGTACCTGGCCTCGGCCGCCTTCGCCGCCTCCAGCGCCTCGTCGAACCGCTCCTCGGCGAACGCGTTGATCGCGGGCTCGACGGTCGCCGCGCGGGCGATCACGGCCTGGAGCAGTTCGACCGGCGAGAGCTCCTTGCCGCGGAACTTCGCCAGCGCCTCGGTCGCGGACACGTAGTTCAAGTCGGTCATCGCGTGCCGGGCTCCTCTCCCGTCGACCCGTTGGCGCTAGCAGTGCTGGCCCCGGAG
>DASUHI010000269.1:0-14222 GCA_036273575.1 Streptosporangiaceae bacterium
ATCGCCGCAGACCGCAATGGGTGACCCACCGACACAAGGGTGCCGGACAGCGTGCACCGGGATTGCGTGGAATGTACGGATTGCGTGCCCTCGAAGCCGGCATGCGCGAACCCGTGGCCAGAGCGGCTAGGCAGGTGCTCGGTCGCGAGCCGCCGTGATCGTATTGCGGAGCTCTTTGAGCGCGGCGACGTAGATTTCGGAGAAGGTCGGGAACGGCTGGATGACGTCCCGCAACACCGTCAGCGGAACGTTGGCCCGGATGGCCAGGGTGGCCTGCTGCAGCCACTCGCCAGCCTCGGGGCCGAGCGCGTAGGCGCCCGTCAGCACCTCCCCGTCGCTGACCAGCGTGAGAAAGCCGTTGGACTTCGCGTATGCGCGCGTATAGGTCTCCATCTTGGCCACATCTGAGATCGGTACCGTCGCCTTGAACCTGTCATCGGCGGCGCCCACCGAGGCCGCCTGGGGATCGGTGTAGACCACGCTCGGAATGGCCTGGTAGCTGGCGCGCCTGGACTCGCCGAAGATGTTCGACGCGACGACCTCTCCCTGATACTTGCCGACGTGGGTCAGCAGGCGCACGCCCGTCACGTCGCCGATCGCCCACAGCCGCTCGCCGGCGCGCAGGTACTCGTCAACGGGAATGCCGTGCGCGCCGGCGTTGACGCCGACCGTTTCCAGGCCAATCCCCTCCACCCTTGGGCGTCGCCCCGTGGCGACGAGCAGGTGGTCGCCGCGAAGCTCGCGTCCGTCATCGAGGGTCAGGACGTAGTCCTCGCCCTCGCGGCGAGTGGCGGCGGCGTGCGCTCCGAGAAACAGTTCGACGCCGTCACGGCGCAAGACCTCGCCTAGTGCTTCGCCCAGGGCCGCGGGCTCATGAGCGAGGACATGGCTCGCCGCATCGATGACTGCGACGTCGCCGCCGAAGCGGCGGACCGCCTGAGCCATCTCGGCGCCCACGGGCCCGCCGCCGAGGACGAGCAGGCGACGCGGGACGGCCTTCATCCCGGTCACCTCGCGGTTCGTCCACACGCCGTCGAGTTCGCGCAGCCCGGGAACCGGCGGCACGATCGGGTCGGCGCCGGTCGCCACGACCACGTGCCTGGCGGTGTGACGGACGCCATCGACCTCGACAACGCCGGTCCCCGCAAGCCGCCCTGTCCCGCGGAACAGGTCGATGCCCTTGGTCGCGAGCCAGCGTTCCTGGCCCGCGTCTGAGTACCTGGACACCTGGAAGTCGCGCCAGGCCAGCGCCTCTTTCGTGTCGACCTGCGCGGTGGCCGCCGCCTCCTGCGCTGCGTGCGCGGCCTCGCCGGGCCGCAGCAGCGTCTTCGACGGGATACACGCCCAGTAGGAGCACTCGCCCCCGACCAGCTCGCGCTCGACCAGTGCGACCCGTAGGCCGCCGTCGGCGAGTTCCCCTGCGCAGTGCTCGCCAGGTGAACCGGCGCCGATCACGATGACGTCGTAGTCACTCATGCGCTTACTTTCTGGTCGAAGGGTCCGGTCAGCGTCCGGGCAGCCGCGTTGTGATCTCCTGAACGAACCAGGTGTTCCCGTCGGGGTCGCTGAACGAGACGAATGAACCGTAGCTCTGGCGGTCGGGGGCTGACCCCGATACCCGGCTTGCGGTTCCGGCGTGATGGAACACGCCTGTCGCGTCGTGGAACACGTCGCTCACCGTCGCGCCGCGGGCGGCCAGATCCTCCCTGGCCGCGTCGACGTCGTCTACGACCAGTTGCAGGCCCTCGGCCGATCCTGGCGCGGCGGACGTGACCCCGGTGCCGAATATGACCGAGCACGCCGAGCCTGGCGGCGTCAGTTGCACTACACGGAAGTCATCGGCCTTGGCCAGGTCCGCATCCTCGCGCCAGCCCAACGACTTGTAGAAGGCCTTGGCCCGGTCCGCGTCGGTGACCGGAAGCACGACAACCTCGAGCTTGTAGTCCACGCTGCTCCTTTCGTCGGCACACGGGTCGTGCCCATGCCCAAGAATGCCCGGCTCCGCCGGTGTCGTAACCGCGGCGGGCCGGGCCCCGGCGCGGCCGGGCCCCCGGCCCGGCCGGCCGTCCCGGGCCTGTCGCTGCATGGCGGGGCACCAGCGGGCACGCTTTGTTATGCCTGTTCAGTCTGGACGAGCCGGCTGAGCCGGCTCGCGCTCGGCCCGAGTCTGCGCCTCGCCCGGCGGCGCCTGCCGGTTTCCGAGGAGCACGGCACTCATCACCAGCGCGGCGAACGCGGCGACTTGCAGGACGGCGAGGAATCCGCCAGGCAGCTCCTCGTGGAAGATGGCGAAGCCGGCCAGGATGGGGACCACGTTGGTCACCATGGTCGCGGTGCCGGCCGCGGTCAGCGCGTCGCCGTGCTGGTAAGCCGACTGGAGCACGCTGGTTCCGACCGCGTAGCCGAGGATCAGGGGGATTATCGCGATGAGCCACCAGCCGCCGTAGCCAACCAGCTTGGCGGAGACGTCACCGTCGGCGAACAGCAGGCCCGTCGCCAAGCCGAGCGAGGCGGCGCGGGCCACCCGCCCCGGGATGACGATGAGCAGGACAGCGCCGCCTGCGCAGGCCGCGATCCAGATGACGATCGCGTGTACCGCCGGGCGTTGGTCTGACGCCTCCACTCCCACCAGCGACAGCGCGAGCATGATCAAGCCAGCCAGCGCGAGCACCACCGCGTACTGTTCGCGCCGCACGAGCCGGGACGGGTGGCCGTGCGCCGACGCGAACGCCAGGACGGCGACGCCGGACGCCACGACGGCCTGGACGAGGGCCAGCGGCGCGAGCCGCAAGGCCACGACATAGATCAGCCACCCCGCACTCTCCAGGAGGAACGCCAGGACCCAGCCGCGGTCGCGGAGCAGGACGGTCGCCGACCTCAGGGGGCGCCGTGGTGACAGCGGAGGCAACGACGCGGCCGCGTCGTGTTCGAGGGAGTATGCGGTGTTCGTGACGATCGCCGAGACGAACGCGAGCAGCAGGCCGAGCCACGGTATCTCGGCCATGGCTACGACCCGCCGCGCTCAGGTCCGGTCCGCGTCCGCATGGTTCCACCCTGCCGGTTGACTCTGTGATCTGGCCAGAAGCAACTCTCAAGATCAGGTTAGATCTCCCTCGCGCGCAGACGAAGGGTCGCGATGAGCAGAGCCGCCGCGATCGCCACGGCCGTGACCGCGAAGGCGGGACCGTAGTGCGACAGCTGATGCGCTCCGCTGACCAAGCTGGCCGGGGCGCTCGCCAGCGTGCTTGGCAACCAGTCGCTGACAGCGCGGACCGTCCCTGCGACCGGAAGCAGGAGCAGCACCGCGAGCGAGATACCCGCCGTCGCGAGCGTGCTGCGCACAATGGACGCCGCGAGAGCGGTGACCGCGACCGCGAACGCCAGGTATACGGCGCCGCAGAGCATCCCGGCGAGCACGCCGCCGGCGGCGGGCGCGCCGATCAGGAGGCTGGTCTGGCCCCACGCCGCCAGCATTCCGGCCGTGTAGGCCAGAGCCGCCGCCGCGGCGCAGACGACCGCCCGTGGTGCCAGCAGCTGCCACATGTTCCCGGCCCTCGTGCGCAGGAACGTGGCCAGGCCGTGGTGCGAGTCGAAGCTGAGCGCACCGGCCGCGAGGACGACGACCACGATCAGCCCGATGCTGCTGATCTCGCTGGCGTAGCTGCTGATGCCCTGCGCGGGCGTGGCCGCCGGGAACGATATGCGCAGTCCGTTACCGATGTGGCGGAAGATCTGGCTCTGGTACCGGCTCATGGCGGGTTCGAGCAGCCCGAAGAACACGAAGACGGCGCCGAGCGTCAGCGCCCGTGGCGTGCGGGTCAGCCGCAGCCATTCCAGCCGCCAGAGGTTCATCCGGCTGCGGTTCGCCGTCTGGATCATCGTCGTCATGGCACTCCGATCAGCGAGGCCTGCGTCCCGGCCCCTGCCCCGGTCCCGGCCCTGGCGCTCGCCAGGGGTTCGGCGCCGGTCAGGGCGAGGAAGGCAGATTCAAGGTCGGCCGCGGCCGGCTCACAGGAGACCTGGCGCGCGCCGCAGGAGGCGATGACAGCCGGGATGCCGTGTTCGCCCGCTTCGACGCTGATGGCGTCGACCCTGATTGTGTCGGCGCTGATCGTCTCGACCTTGGTGGTCCAGCGCTCGCCGGTCATCGCGGCGGCGACCGGCGCGGTCTCTCCGGCAAGCCGCACCAGCCAGCTCGGCCTTAGATAGGTGTCGATCAGCTCTCTGGTGGGCCCTTGGTACAGCAAGCGGCCATCGCGCAGGATGCCGACCCGGTCAGCGACCCGCTGCACGTCGGCGAGAATGTGGCTTGAGAAGATGACCGTGCGCCGGCCGCGCATCGCCGCGACGAGGCCGAGCATCTCGGCTCGTCCGGCCGGGTCAAGGGCCGAGGTCGGCTCGTCGAGCAACAGCAGCTCGGGGTCGCCGACGAGTGCGCACGCCAGCCCGAGCCGCTGGATCATGCCGCGCGAGAGCCCGGCCACCCGGCGGCCAGCCGAGTCAGCGAGGCCCGCGGTCCGCAGGGCCGCGGCGACAGCCCCTCCGCCCGCTCCCGGCGCTACCAGCGACCCGGCGAGGTCGACGACTTCGAAGACCGTCAGCCATCCGTCGAACTCCGGGACGTCTGGGCAGACCGCGACCCGGTTGCGCTCGACGGTCATGGTTACCGTGCCGCGGGTGGGATGCCTGGTCCCGGCCAGCAGGGACAGCAATGTCGTCTTGCCGGCGCCGTTGAGGCCGACTAGCCCGTAGACCGAACCTTCTGGCACCAGCAGGCCGACGTCGAACAGGCCAGCACCGCCGTAGTCCTTCGTCAGCGCCCTAGTGGTCACCGCCGGCTGGCGAGGCGCTGCCCCCGCGCCGGCCGTTGTCTCCGGAACCAGGGCGCTGTCGGGCGCGAGCGCGCTGCCGGCTGCGAGCGCGCTGCCGGGTGCGAGCGCGCTGCCGGGTGCGAGCGCGCCGCTGGGCGCACGGGCCGGCTGTGGCGGCGCGGGGACCGGACCTGGCGCACGTACGTCCTGACGTCCGCCCCGGTTCCGGCCGAGGAACAGGTACAGGATCGCGCCGATTGGAGCGCTGACGAGCAAGATGATGATCGCCCAGACGATCTTCGGAGCGCCGCGCGCTGACTTGGCCCTGACGAGGTCGACCAGGCAGTAGGCGTCCAGCGCGACGACCAGGATCAGGACCGGCAGCAGCGCGACAAGCGCGTTGGACGGCAGGTTGAACCCGGAACTCGTCGCCGGCCCGTAGATGCCGGGATGCATGGCTCACCACCCATCTTTGCCACGCACCGCGCGGGACGCCCCGGCGGCCGTTGTCTCCCACGATCCGTCCGCCGTGTCGTGAAGCGGCAGCGCCGAATGGCAGCGGTTACGGGGGACAAACGTCCCGCCTTGACGCTTCTCAATGGCTTCGAGGTAGAGAAAAGGGCGCCATAGGGTCTTGAGCCTTCGGCCAGGCCTTTTGCCTTCGCGTAAGGGGCCGGCGACGGGCGCGCGGGGACGCGCAGGCGTTTTGGTGACCTTCGCCGGGGTGCGGCCGGCCAACGCCTCTACTGCGGCCTCGCCGTGGCCCGGATCGTGGTAACCGGGGACGTATCGGACCGGAGGTCGAGCGATGTCTGATCGGTCGGCGGTAACCGCCACGGGCGGGGGTAGCTGGGCGCGAACGGCGGCGAGCGGCATCGCCGTGCTGGCGCTCGGCGTCGCGGGAGCGTGGGCGGCGGGACCTTACATACACGGCGGATCGCCCGCCGGCGCAAGCGGCCGCGGCGAGGTCGCGGCGGTCAGCACCGCCGCGAAGCCGTGCGCGACCAGAACCTGCTACGTCGCGGTCAACGTGGCCACGCTGTGGGTCAGGAGCGTCTACCCGCGCCCCGTGGACAAGCCCGCCCTGGCCAACCCGGCGAACCCGCGCGGCTGGATCAAGTCGATGACGCTCGCGCAGAAGAGATGGCTCGTCGGCAAACTCCAGACGCAGGCGCTATACGGCACGAAGGTGATCGTCACCGGTCACCCGCGTCCAGGCTGGGTCAAGATCGCGATACCGGGTCAGCCGACGCCCAAGGATAGCCGCGGCTACCCCGGTTACGTCCCGGCCAGGCAGCTCACGAGCACGGCACCGGTGCCGGCGACCAGGTCCGCGGTGGTCAGGACGAAGACCGCGTCGCTGTGGAGCGCCTGGACCAGCGCGGGCCCCGCCGGCAGCAGGGTCATGGAAGTCAGCTACGGCACGAGGCTGCCGGTGGTGGCATCGACGCCGGCCTATGCGGTGGTCAAGCTGATCGGCGGGCGTGAAGTAGCCGTCAGGCGTGGCAACGTCGTCCTGCACAAGGCCGGGACATCCTGGAACGCGACCGGCGCGAAGCTGGTCGCCGAGGCGAAGAAGTTCCTCGGCCTGCAGTACCTGTGGGCGGGCACGTCCGGATTCGGCTTCGATTGCTCAGGGTTCACGCACACCCTGTACGCGGCGTTCGGGATCAGGCTGCCGAGGGACGCCGACCGGCAGGCCGTGCACGGCCGGTCCGTCGCCTCGAACTCGCTCCGGCCCGGCGACCTGGTCTTCTTCCGCTCCAGCGCGACCGGTCCGATCATCCACGTCGGCATGTACGTAGGCAGCGGGAAAATGATCGACGCGCCGCACACCGGCGCCCCGGTGCGGATCGAGTCGGTGTGGAGGTTCGGCCACTACGCCGGCGCGCGGCGCTACCTGCCCGGATCGGGCTGAAGGTCCCGGGGACAAGGGCAGATCGGCCGTAGGCCGCATCCGAGCCCGCACCCGACCCTGGAACGGTAGCGCGTGTAAGGAGGCGGCTGCGATGCGCCGGAACCTGCGACTGATCCGGATGTCCGCCCTTGGCAGGGTCATCCGCGGGCTGTGGCCAAGCCGCAATCCGCTTCGCCGGTCGACGGACAGAGCCGAGACGGCCATCGTGGCAGGCCTGATCGTCGCCTTCCTCATTGGCGCACCGGCCGCGTCGATGGCTGCCGCGCACTGGGCTGCCGCAGCCGGCCAGCGCGCCGAACAGAGCACCAGGTACAAGGTCGAGGCCGTGCTGCTGCAGGACACGCCGGCGCCGTACTACACCCTGTACGGGCCGGTCGCCATGCCGGCGCTGGCCAGGTGGACCGCTCCTGACGGCGCAGCGCGGGTTGGGCTGGTCAAGGCGACGTCTCGCCGCCACGCCGGCGCCAAGGTCGCGATCTGGACGAACCGGTCAGGCAAGCTGATCGGCCCGCCGCCGCGCCGCGGTCAGGTGAGCACGCAGCAGACGCTGGCCGCGGTGAGCGCGTTCATCCTCACAGGGCTGGTCCTGCTGGTCGCCGGCCTGCTGGCCTTCGGCGCCGTGAACAGGCGCAGGCTCGCCGCCTGGGACAGCGCGTGGCAGGCTACCGGTCCTAGGTGGACCAGCCTTCGATGACGCCGTGAGGTCTGACCGCAGCCAGCGCCCGAGCTAGCGCGTCCGCCTGAGCGGCCGTGTCGACCGGGACCGCTTCCGGCCACGGGCTAGCGGCAGCAGCCATCCGCCTGAGGATCTCCGGGTTCGCGTCGGACGGACCGAGCGTCCTCGCCCGGATCCGCTGCTCGGCGACCTCCGGCGGGACCGTGCACCGAAGCTGCACCACGTCGGCCATCGCGCTTCCGGCCATCGCCTGTGCCGCAGACCGCTGCCGCGGGGTGGTCCAGGACGCGTCGGCGACGACTGTCTCACCGTCGGCCAGCAGCAAAGCAGCCCTGCGCAGGAGCTCGGCGTAGGTGCGCTCGGTCCACTCGCGGGTGTACAGGCCTGATCCGAACTGAGCCGGGCACGGCTGCGTGGCCGGGATCCCGGCCAGTTCCTTGCGGATGCGGTCGCTGGACAGCACCGTGCAGCCGAGCCGGCTGGCAAGCTGGCCGGCGACGGTAGATTTGCCCGTGCCGGGCAGCCCGCCTACCAGGACCATGCAAACCGCCCCGGCCCGCAGGTGCCGCCGTGCCTGCGCCGCGAGTCGCCGCGCTTCGCCTGCGGCAGGCTCCTCGCCCTGCGCGGCTCGCAGCGCCGTCACTTTCGCGCGCATGAACGCCCGGTAGGCCACGTAGTGGTGAACCAGGGCTGGTGGCGAGGGATCGCCGGCGAATTCGGCATACCAGCCGGTGAACTGCTGCCCTAGGGCAGCGGCCCCGATGTGCTCAAGGTCCATGGCCAGGCACGCGGCGTCGTCGAGCCCGTCGAGCCAGCGCAGCAAGTCATCGAAGTCCAGGCAGTCCAGGATCCGCGGCCCGTCGTCGAGGCAGAAGATGTCGTCGGACAGCAGGTCACCGTGGCCGTCGACGATCCGGCCCGAGCGCATCCGGCCTTCGAAGAGAGGCTGCCGGCCGGCCAGGAACCGCTCCGCCAGCGCCTCTACGCCGCCTATGGCGGCTGGGTCGAGCGCAGATTCAGGCAGCGTCCGCGCCTGCGCCAGGTTGGCTCGCCACCTGCCGAGCACGGCATCCCTGCTGCCCTGCTCGGTGATGTCGGGTCGCCGTGGCGATGCCGCGTGCGCGGCGGCCAGCTGGCGCGCCACCTCGCGAAGCTGACCCGCCACCGGCGCCCCGGCCACGACCAGCGAGGACAGCCGCCGGCTGGCTGGCATTCTGCGCATCATGATTACGTGCTCTGCTACCCGGCCGGCCGGGTCCCGCAGCTCGCCGACACCTTCGTAGACGTCGGGCGCGAACCGCCTGTTCAACTCCACCTCAGCGTGACACGCTGCCTCGCGGGCCGACGAGGTGGAGAAGTCCAGGAAGCCGAGGTCGACCGGCTTCTTGACCTTGAATGCCCACCCGCCGGCGAAGAACACAGCCGCCGAATGAGTCTCGGCGACCCGCGCAAACGGCTCACCAGGTGGCGCCGGTCCAGGTCCGCTCACCTCATCAGCCTCGCAGAATCCACCTTCCCGTGGGCGGACGCGCCTGTCGCCAAAGCCGCGGCGAGGGAGCGGAGCGCCGTCCCCCCGAGCGCCGCTCGACACTCGACCCCGCCGCGGTATCTCCAGGATCCGGATCAGGGCGGATCCCAGGTAGAGCCTTTCTGCCCAGGTCACGGGACCTTCGACCCTGGAGGCGGGCAGCGGTTAAATCTGCTTTGAGCACAACAAAACCGCTCGCGGGACTGCCCTCGCAGCCGCCGGTCGTGCCCAGAATCAGCCGGAATGGCCGCCTACGTGGCCGCCTACGTGGCCGCCGCCGCTGTGACCGGTGCCTTGATGGACGTCGGCCGAGCCGTGCTGGTGTTCGCCACAGGTAAGCATTGGCCCGCTGGCCAGCCAGGATGTTACCGTCTGGCGATATGACCGACCCCCGGCTCAAGATCGTGAGAGCGCCGCCTGGCCTCATCTGGCGTGCGCTCGACGGGACTCAGGCCGTCGGAGCGGTGTCCGCCGTGCTGCGCCCGAACGGGCGGTGGTTCGTCCATTTCGACGAGTGCCGGGATGACAGCTACGAGCCGTTGCTCGCCGCCGTCGCCGGGAACACGGGAAGCGACCTGTACACCTTTGCCGGCGAGGCCGATGAGCAGTCCCTCGCCCAGTTGGCCCGGCTTGGCTTCACCGTCAGCCGCCGCGAGGGCTTCTTCGTCATACCGACCGACCCCGAGGTCACCGGACTGCACGACACTCATGAGCCCGACGGCGTGGTCATCATCTCCGCGAACGACGGCTTCGAGGATCAGTTGCGGCTGCTCGACGACGCCCTGCGACAGGACGTGCCGGGCGCCGAAGGATGGCAGTGGGATCCTGCCGACTTCAACGAGGAGACCTTTGGCTCGGACTTCGACCCCGCGACCTACCTTGTGGCCGTCGACGTCGGTAGCGGCGAGTACATCGGGCTGGTCAGGGTGTGGAACAGCCCGGGACGACCGCGGCTCGGGCTGATAGCCGTGCTCCCGCCGTACCGCCGCCGCGGTCTCGCGAACGTGCTGCTGGCGCGGGCGTTCCGCGCGCTGCACGAGCGCGGCAAGAAGGAATGCACCGCCGAGGTCGACGACACGAACGCGGCGTCTCGCGCGCTCATGTCGAAGCTCGGCGCGAGGCGCACCAACGGAGTCGTCGAGCTGGTGCGACCGTGCACATGGCCAGCTAGCTGAGGCGGCAGCCGTCAGCCCGGCGCCAGGATGCGCTCGGCGACGACCTCGTCCTGGATGTGCTCCCCAGTGGGCCGGAAGCCGAGACGCTGGTAGAAGCCCTCTGGGCCGTTCTCGCCACCGTGATACGACACGGTCAGCCTGGTCAGCCCCCGGCTTTCGACCTCCGCGCAGAGCGCTTCGACAGCGAACCTGCCATAGCCCTTGGCCTGGTGGCCGGCGCCGATGTTAAGCCGCCAGAGGTACGCGTGGTAGAGGTCGGACGGATTCTGCGGCTCGAACGCGGCCATGACGAAGCCGACAACCTCGTCACGGTCGCAGATCAGGCGCGGCCACGCGGCATCCCCATGAACGTAGGCCTCGGCCAGTGACCACGCGACCGGGGCGACGAGGCCTTCCTGACCTGGCCGCAGCGTCAGCTCGCACGCGGCCCGCACGTTCTGTCTGGTGACCGGCTCAAGCCGCGGCTCTGGCATGACACTTACCGTAGCGCTGGGTTCTTCACTTCGGTTTGATCGCCCGCAGGTGCAGGAACATGGGAATCCGCTGCCACCGGCGTTCGCCCGGATCGGACGACACGGCCAGGCCGGACGCCCTCACTTCGCGGATCGCCTCGGTGAGCAAGCCAGCCGCGGCGAGCGCGTTCACGTACGCCTCGACCGGCCGGTGCTCGCTGTGAAACGTGAGCACGACGCCGCCGCGGCTAGCCTGAGTCTGCAGCGGTGCGGCATCTAGGTACGAGCCCGTGATCACGAACGGCGCGCCGGCGTCTTTGCCCTGGAAGCTGCCCGCCGTGTTGAGCGGATGCGGGATCGCCGCGCACAGCCGTCCCGCGGGCTCCAGGACCCGCGCGGCCTCGCGGACGGCCCCTGGCATGTCGTCGATGTCGTGCAGGCACATATACGCCACGACGAGATCGAAGCTCGCGCCCGCGAACGGCAATCCGGTGGCGTCGGCGAGCACGACCGGCGGCGCGCCCGGATGGGTGGCCGCGGCGCGCACCATCGTCGGCGAGGCGTCGGCGCCCACGACGTCATGACCCAGCGTGGCCAGGATCCTGCTCAGCCGTCCCTCGCCGCAGGCCAGGTCGAGCGTCCTGCGCCCGGGCCGTGGCAGCAGGTCACGCAGGACCGGCAGGTTCGTCTTCTCGTGCGAGCTGTCGTAACCGGGAGTCCTGGCGAAGATCAGCCAGTTCTGCGCCTCGGCCTCCCAGCCCTGCCGCATCCTCACTCATGCAAGCCTGCCAGCCGGGGCGCGGCGTGTCAGCGTCCCCGGGTCGCGCGCATCCCAGCGAGGTGGATGTCGAGGAAGCGCTGCCAGCGCTCAGGCGCGGCCTCGCCTGGCGTCTGCGCCATCGCGCGCATCGCGGAGATGAGGGCCGTCACGTCGCCGCGCGTGACACCTGCCCCGACGGTGCCCGCAGCCACGGCACGCGCGGTGAGTTCTGCGGTTGCCTCCCGAATCCGGCGGGCGGCCGACGCGTCGGGCTGGCGGTCCAGGAGCAGGTTCGCGTACCTGGCGTGCTCGGCGAAGGACTTGCCGAACGCGCGCAGCAGCTGCTCGAGGCCGTGCCCGTCGTCGCGGGCCAGGGCCTGCTCCGCGGCGGCGATGAGGTCGTCCATCGCCAGCCGCAGCAGCTCGTCGATGAGGGCGTCCTTGCTGGCGAACCTCCTGTACACGGTGCCGACGCCGACGCCGGCGCGCGCCGCGATCTCCTCGATGCATGCGTCGGCGCCGGACTGTTCGAACACCTCGCGGGCGCTGGTGAGGATGCGCTCGTGATTGCGGATTGCGTCGCGCCGCAGCGCCCTCGGCGGGCGCTCGGCTGTGACTCGCGTGCCAGCCACGCCGGTCACTCCGCCTGGTCGCCTACGACGGTGCCGGCCGCGATCATGGCCAGCTCGGCGTGCTCCGGCTCGTTCGCCGTCTGCAGCATGCGCCTGGCCGACGGCATCAGCAGCGCGGCTGCGGCGGCAAGGATAAGTCCGCCGGTCATGACGGCGAACCCCGTCGTGTAGCCGGATTCCCTAGGCAGGCCGGTCGGTGCGAGCTGGGAGGTGACGATGCTCGCCATGACAGCGGAGCCGATGCTCCCGCCGATGGTGCGGATGTTGGCGTTCATGCCGCTGGCGACGCCCGTCTGCGACGGCGGCACCGCCGCGACGATCAGTGCGGACATCGCGGAGAACACGAGCCCGAACCCGATCCCCATCAGGGCGTTGGACAGGTAGATCTGCCACTGGAACTGGTGCGCGAACGCGAGGATCGACATCGCCCCCGCGCCGGTCAGGCAACCCGCGATGACCAGCGTCTTGCCGCCGAGCTTGCTGGCGAGCCGCCCGGCGAAGACTCCCACGATGAACATCGTGATGGCCGACGGCAGCAGCATGAGCCCTGACCTGGTGATGCTCGCGCCGAACCCGTAGCCCGCGACGGACGGCGTCTGCACGAACTCCGGCAGGAACGCGAACGTCGCGTACATGCCGACGCCTATGAGCAGGGCGACGAGGTTGTTGGTCCAGACGGCCGTCCGCCGCATCATGGCCATGTCGATCAGCGGCGTGGCGGCGCGCAGTTCGGTCCTCAGCCAGGCGCCCGCCAGCACCACGGCGACCGCGAGCAGGCCGAGGACGCGTCCAGAGCTCCAGCCCCAGGCCGGCGCCTGGCTGAGGGCGACCAGCACCGCGACCAGCCACCCGGACAGCAGGACGGCGGGAACCCAGCTGATCCGTCCTGGCGTGCGCATCGGCGACTCTGGGACGAACAAGGTCGCCGAGGTCGCAGCTACGACGGTCAGGATCAGCGGCAGCCAGAACAGCCAGTGATAGTCGAGGGCATCCACGATCGGGCCGGCCAGCACGATGCCGAGGCCAGCGCCAACCGCGGTGAGGGCCGCGATCGCGCCCACGGCGCCCGCGACCCTCTCCGCGGGGAACTCGTCCCTGATGATGCCGAACGCGACGGGGAGCATGCCGCCCGCGAAACCCTGTATCACCCGCGCCGCGATCATGACGCTGATCGACGGCGCGACAGCCGCAAGCAGCGAGCCGACCGCGAGCGCGGCGAGGGTCGCCACGAAGACCCGCTTCTTGCCGGTCATGTCGCCGACCCGGCCGAGGATCGGAGTCATGATCGAGGCCGATAGCAGGTAGGCGGTCAGGACCCAGGTGACGGTGCTCTGCGTGGTATGCAGCTCGTGCTGGACCGTCGTGAGCACGGGGACCACCAGGGACTGGAGCAGCGCGAAAGCCCCGACACCCAGCGCGAGCACCGCGAACGTCACCGAGGGATGCGAACGCACACGCAGGTCCGCCACGTAGCCTCCTTGAAAGCGGAACGACCATTCCGGTACAGCGAGCAAGCCGAGGCTAGCACAACCGGAATCCCCGCTCCGGTTGCAGTGGATCGCGGCCTACGTATTCAGGCCGCGGCCTGCGGCTGGGCGATCCGCGCTAGCTTTCCTGACAAGTCCGGGAACCACCTCGCCGCGGCCGGACAGTGAAGGTACATGGAGCACAGTTTGCGTGCCCGCGTGCGCGCGGGTGACCCAGATGCTTTCAGCTTGCTCTTCGACGAGAATTCCCGTGCGGTGTACAACCTGGTCTTCCGGCTGACCGGCAACTGGTCGACGGCGGAGGAAGCGGTCTCGCTGACGTTTCTCGAAGCATGGCGGCTGCGCGCCAGCGTAGAGCCGGAAGGCGGGTCCCTGCGACCTTGGCTATTTGGCATCGCGATCAACGTCAGCCGCAATATGAACCGGGCGGCCCGCCGCCACCGGATCGCGCTGGGCAGGCTCCCGCCCCCGCCTCCTGTTCCCGACTTCGCCGATGAGCTGGCTGGTCAACTGGATGACGCCCGCCAGCTGCGCAGGGTCCTCGCAGTCCTAGACGGGCTGCGCCATGCCGAGCGGGAGGTGATCGCGCTGTGCGTCTGGTCCGGCCTGGACTATGCAGCGGCGGCGCGAGCGCTCGGGGTTCCGGCCGGGACGGTGCGCTCCCGGCTGTCACGGGCGCGCAGGAATCTGCGCAAGCTCGCAGCGGCCGACGGTGACGCGGGCGGCCCTGGCAGGGAACCGCGAGCGGGATGCGAACAGGTACAGGGTGACCGCGAGATCGCG
>DASUHI010000270.1:0-3415 GCA_036273575.1 Streptosporangiaceae bacterium
CGAGGCCGCCGTCCACCTTGCCGGCGATCGTTCTGGTCGTCGGCGCGCCGCCCGACTGATGGCTGCGCGCTGATTCGAGCCCCCAGAAGCTGGCAACGGCGATGACGACGACGGCGACCAGGGCGAGCAGCTGCCGTCTCAACCGCCGGAACGGGCCGTTCGGCCCGCCGCGGCCGTAGCCGTACGGATCGTAGGGTCCGCCTGACCCACCATGCCCTGGCCAGCCGTAAGGCTGCTGGGCACCGTACGGCGGCTGCCCGTACGGCGGCTGCCCGGGCTGGCCCCCGTACGGCCCGTCCGGTGGCGCCCACGGTGGTCGGGATCCGGCTGGCGGATCGTAGATGCCTGTCATGCGATCGGCTCCCTCGGCATGCACTGCCCTGCTTGCTCTGCCGCCATGGTTAAACATGGACCTGAAGGAAGCCTGAAAGCCCGCTGAGCGCCACCTCGGACTGTGTCGAGGGCTATCGGCCGGCTTAGCCACCTGTGCGCCGCGTCCGCATCGACCAGTACGTCCCTACTTACGCATGCTGTGCGCCGAGGACTCGCACACCGCCGTGCGGGCCTGCCGCACCTGATGGGATCCTGACGGGCACGCGCTGCTCTGGGACGTCACGACCCCGAGGGCGATGATCGCGGCCATCAGCCCGGCCACCAGCACGATCGGAATGGCCGCCGACGCCTTCACCAGGCGCACGGGCACACCGAGCAGCCGCTGGAGACCGGAACCAGTAGCGAGCCGCTCGGTACGCGGCGGCCCGTCATCCCTCGTCAACCGCGTGAACAGCGCGAACATGGAGGCAAGTCGCGGGTCGCGCGCCTCGAGTGCACGATCCATTCTGTTCAAAAGGGACTGCTGGTAGGAAGGCAGGCTCACGCGGCGCACACTGCCCAGGAATGCTCCCGTCAAACTCGGGCCGGGCCGTCAGTGGCGCACTTCCTCGGGGGTCTCGTACCACCTGATGCGCTCGCCGATCCGGCTCCGCAGCTTCCATGCCCGCGACTTCGGCGCCGCCGCGATCGCGGCTTCGATGGCCGCGACCTGGGCGGTGACGTCGTGCGGTGCTCCGGCCAGCGGCACGAGCCGCCAGAGCTCTGCCACCTTGCGGAGGTTGCCCTCGACCGTGTGGCAGAATCCCCAGTCGCCGGCCAGCACGCTCGTCAGCCGCGGCAGGCCGATCGCGTCGGCGTCACCGTCGGAGTCGGCGACGCCGTGATCGGCGAGCAGGCAGAGCGCGTCACCGAGGTCCTTGCCCGTGATCTCGAAGACCTGGAGCTTGGTCAGGAGCAGGTCGGCGAGGCTGACCGATGGCGCCGGCCCGCTGAGCCTGCCGCGCAGGTCGAGGTTGTGCGACATGTTCAGCCCGTCGATGACGACGTCGATGGACCACCGGCCATCTGGGGCTGCGTAGTACAGCCTGGTCGCGCCGTGCAGGCCGTTGAAGAACTTGTCCGGCAGGTACCCTCGCTCCTCGAGCATGGCGCGCAGCTTCATGGCGTCGGCCTTGCTGACCGCGAAATCCATATCCCCGTAGGACCTGGCGAACCGCCCGGTCCTGACGCTCGGGCAGCGCAGCCACACCGCGAGCCCGCCGAGCAGCCTCGCCGCGATCTGCCGGTCGAGCACGGCGGCGCCGAGCGCCGCCGCCTCCTCCGTGATGTCGTCGGAAATGGCCCAGGGAGCCTCCGCGGGGTTGCCCGTCATTCAGGCGGGAGCTCCTTGTAGACGAAGTCGATGTTTACGCCCTGCTGCCTGCGCAGGTAACGCGGCAGGTAGTAGATGATCAGGCCGATAGCGATCAGCGACGCGAAGAACGTCGGTATCCACCAGACGTGGCTCGGGTCGCCGCTCATGACCAGCGCCGGGTACTTGAACGAGACCCAGATCAAGATCGCGAACTCGATGATCGACAGCCCGCCCGTGATGTACAGCACAGGGACGCCGAACAGGTTCACGTTGGCCGGCGAGGCCTGGTACAGATCGGGCCGGCGCCTCGGCAGCGCGATCGCGGCGAGCGCCACGATGATGACGGCGAGCGCGCCCGCGAGCACGATCAGCCCGAGCACGAGCTGGAACGCGCTGGAGTAGACGCTCCAGATCACCACCGCCGCGATGATGCCGTTGGCGACCAGGATGGCCGGGATCGGCGAGTGCGTCCGCTCGTTGACGCTCGCCAGCCGCTCGGGCATCAGCCGGTCGAACGACCAGGCGAAGAACGACCTGATCGGCATGTAGGTGTTCGCAATCATCGACGGCAGCGACCAGAAGAGGAAGGAGCCGAGCAGCAGCACGGTCAGCCACGGCGTGTTGTACACCAGCGCGGCGAGGAACTGGTAGAAGGGTCCCGACGGGATCGCGTACGCCGGGCTCGGCGTGTTCAGCGCGTAGATGAAGTTGTAGCCGAGCACCTGGAACAGCAGCTCGGATCCGACGATCAGCAGCGCGACGTCCCAGATCAGGGCGCCGAACATGATGCTGAGCTGGCGCCGCCTGTTCGAGGCGCTCTTGAGCTCGCCCGACATGTAGACCGACCAGAAGTTCCACATCATGAACCCCTGGATCGAGAACAGCGTCGGGAGCGTCGCGTTCAGGTTGCTCAGGTGCGGCGCGGCGTTCTGCGCGTGCGCCTTGGCGATCACCGCCTGGAAGGTTCCGCCGCCGAACTTCGCGTTCACGGCGTCGAAGTGCGAGATGAAGCCGCTCTTGGAGCCGATCGCCAGGACCAGGAAGGCGAGCAGCGTGCCGGCCATCGCGATCATGAACGCGCCGTTTTGCCACCTGAACGTCGCCTTCGTGCCGCGGATCAGGATCAGCGTCTGCAGCGCGACCATGACCAGCGACGCGATCAGGATCCAGGCCTTGTCGGTCTGGAACGAGTTGCCCCACCGCACGAACGTGTCATTGCTGGTCAGCGTGCCGAGCGCGACCAGAGCGGGACCGAGCGCGAACAGCGCGAAGAACTTGGCGAAGAAGGCCGCGCCGAACAACCCGCCGAAGATCATCGCGACGTTCGAGATCAGCGCCAGCGGCGGCGAGAGCACCCGGCTGACCCATACGTAGTCGCCGCCTACTCGCGGCATGCTGGCCGCGAGCAGCGCGAACATGATTAGCACGGGGATGTTGATAATCAGCGTGATGCCGAGCACCCCGGCCACGTCGGCACCTGGAAAGGCGACCAGCGTGAAGAAAATGGAGTACGCGATCGTCGACCCGATGGGCGCCGAGATCACGGCGTTGAATATCGTCGCGTCGACCGCGGAGGCCTCGCGCACCAATCCCGTGCTGTTCCTGACGAAGAGATTGCCAGCCTGAGTACCAGTCGTCACAGCAGCACCGGCCTTCACTCGTGACCGATCGAGCCCCTACCTCGGAGGAAACACCCAAGTGCCGGGATTGTCAATGATCGAATAAGAA
>DASUHI010000271.1:0-5571 GCA_036273575.1 Streptosporangiaceae bacterium
GCGGTCCGCGCCATGAACGGCGCCCCCTTCTCCCCGTGCAGCACCAGCGCGGGCATGCTCAGCCGGGCCACCCGGGCGGCAGGGACCGACCTGTCGGCACCCATCAGGCCCGTATGGTCGTAGGCCAGCGAGGGCGCCACCGCCTCCATGTCCGCCCAGAACGGCGCGTGCCGCATCCGCTCGATCTGCTCGGCTGGCGTGCCCACGAACGCCATGAAAAGCGCCGCGGCGTCGCCGGGACGGCCAGAGTCAAGCGCGGCCTGCATGTCCCTCAGGTACGCCTGCCAGGCCGGCCTGACCGATGGGTCGTCGTCGTACGGCGCCTCGTACATGGCCAGGCTGGTGACCTGCCCAGCGCCCAGAGCCAGCGCGGCCTCGAGCGCCAGGCACGCCCCTGACGAGTGCCCGTACAGCGCGGCGGAGCCCCCCGCCTGGCCGATGACGGCCGCCAGGTCCTCGATCTCGCGCTCGACGGCGTAAGGTGGCGTGTCGGCGCTGTCCCCGCGCCCGCGCCTGTCATACGTCAGGACCGTGAGACGCGGCGCGAGCAGCTCGACGAGCTCGGCGCTTGCGTGCCGCGTGGTGAGCGCGCCGTTCACGATGACGAGCGCTGGCCCCCTCCCCTGGTAATCATAGACGATCGCGGTCCCGTCGCGCGACGTCACTGCTGGCATATGCGCTCCCCTGCGTCCGGTGAACCCGTGCCAGGATCGTATGCCGTGGACACAGGCGCAACCGGTCAGCCCGACCTCGCGGCCAGCTTCCTTTACTCTGGCGTCGCGACGGCCTACCAGCACCGCCCGCCGTACCCGCCCGAGGTGTTCGACGTGCTCGTGCAGCTCATCACCGACCGGCCGAGAACCGTGCTGGATCTCGGTGCCGGCGAAGGAGCGCTGGCCAGGCCGCTGGCGGAGCTCGTCGACCGTGTCGATGCGCTCGACGTGTCGGAGGCGATGGTCGCGGCCGGACAGCGCCGCCCCGGCGGCGGTCACCAGAACCTGCGCTGGATCGTCGGAGCGGTCGAATCGGCCCGGCTCGATGGACCGTACGCGCTGGTCACAGCCGGCGCCAGCATGCACTGGATGAACCTGAAGCTCACGCTTCCGCGGCTGGCCGCGGCGATGTCGCCAGGCGCGTACCTGGCGATCGTCGAGCACGGAGCGCGGGACGACCCGTGGCGGTCAGCGCTCGCGGACATCATCAGGCGGCACTCCAGGAGCAACTCGTACGACGCGGCCTTCGAGGTCATCGGCGCGCTGTCGGCGAGCGGGCGGTGGGCCGAGACCGGCCGGGTGCGCACGGCGCCGGCGCCCTTCCGGCAGCGGGTCGCCGACTACATCGAGGCACTGCACTCGACGTCCAGCCTCGCGCGCGAGCTCATGCCGGCCGAGGAATCGGCCGACTTCGACGGCGCCGTCGAAGAGGTGGTCGCGCCCTACGCGGACGACGGCGTGCTGGAACTCACCGTTGTCGCCGACATCGCGTGGGGCACGATCGTGGCGGGCGAGACGCCAGGAGATGGCCGTTGACCTTCCCGCAGCGGGAATGCGTACGGTCTGAGCATGGATTCGCCGGAGCGGTTGCTGAGCATCGGCCAGTTCGCGCGGGCGAGCGGGCTAACGGCGAAGGCGCTGCGGCACTACGACGCGGTCGGGCTGCTCGGCCCCGCGTTCGTCGACTCGGCCAGCGGCTACCGGCGCTACAGCGCGGACCAGGTGGACATGGCCCGGCTGATCCGCCGGCTCCGCGGACTTGACCTCCCGGTCACCGAGGTGCGGCGGCTGCTGGACCTGTACGCCGCGGATCCGGGGGCGATGACCGACGCGCTTGTCGCGCACCGGCGCAGGCTCGTCGCCCGCGTGACACGGATGCAAGGCCAGATCCACGACCTGGATCACCTGGTGACAGGAAAGGAATGGGAATCCATGCACGAGCACAACGACAAGCCGTCCCTTGACCCCGTTGTCCAGCGCAAGCTCGCCGCCGCGCTGTTCAACCGCGTCTGGACGCTTCTTGAGCAGGAGAGCAGGACCGAAGCCGAGGACGCGGAGATGATCCACGCGGCCCACGCCTCGACCTACCACTGGATGCAGATCGGCAAGCCGGTCAACCGCGCTCGCGGCGAATGGCAGTGCTCGCGCGTCTACGCGGTGCTCGGGCTGGCAGCGCCTGCCCTCTACCACGCCCAGAAGGTGCTCGACATCTGTCAGCGGGAGGGCATCGCCGACTTCGACCTGGCGTTCGCCTACGAGGCGCTGGCCCGCGCGAGCGCGCTCGGCGGCGACGAGTCAGAGGCACGCCGCTGGGCCGAGCTGGCCCGCGCCGCATGCGAGCAGGTGGCGGAGGAACCCGACAGGGAGATCGTCATCGCTGATCTGGAGACGCTGCCCGCCGGCCTCTGAGTGAAGGCCTATGGCGCGGAACTACCCGCACGACCTGATCGCTCCAACCAGGCCGGTGCCGACGAGGATGACCTCGAGTGTCCGCGGGCCGTGCACGCCCTGTACCCGGTCGAGCTCGATGTCGCTGGTCGCCGACGGCCCGCTGATCCACGTGAGGGCCCTGGCCGGATCGAGGAGCGCGACCGCCTCGGGAACCAGGCCCACGACCTGATCGGCCCGCACCACGCAGAGGTGATAGTCGGGAACCAGGGTCAGCGCACGCCGGCCCTGGCCGGGTGAGCCGTCCAGGACGATCGTGCCGGTCTCGGCGATCGCTGCGGCGGCGGTCGTGATGACGCCGTCGCACGCGTCGAGCTCGGAGGCGGTGAGCCCGTCGTCGGTCACGCGTTCGACGCCCGCGGGAAGCGGCACGTCGAGGCCTGGCGGGAGGACGACGCGGTGGGCGCCGCGCTCTTCGAGCGCGGCGCCCACCGTCACCGCAAGCTCGTCCGGCTCGCACCGGCGCACACCGGCCCCGTAGTCGCGCAGCCGGTCGGCGAGCAGCTCGACCAGCTCAGCGGCCGCGAGCCCGCCGCTGGTCCGGTAGCGCGCGATCGTTGGCTCGGGCCCGGGCGGCGTGTCCCCCACCGCCGCCCTGATCCTGGCGAGCATCTCGTCTCGTGCCGTCATGGGCCGTCTCCGTGCTCGCGCCGCCACCACTGGCGGAACGTCTCCGAGGGCGGAACGGGCGCGTCCCTGGCCCTGGTCCAGCCGGACAGCGGCGGCGGGAGGCGGCGGATCGCCCCCCGCCGTCCGAGCAGCCTGCCGAACCGGCCGCCGCGCTGGGCCGCGGCGAACCTGGCGGGATCTGACATCGCCCACGCGGCGGCGGCCATCGTGACGGCCTCCGGGCTGGGCACGCGGGACGTACGCGCGGCCTCCTCAACGTGCCTGGCCCGCAGGTGCACGAGTATCGACGGGATGTCGATCTTCACGGGACACGCGTCGTAGCAGGCGCCGCACAGCGACGAGGCGAACGGGAGGCTCGCGTTGTCCTCGATGCCGGTGAGCATCGGGGACAGGACCGCGCCGATCGGGCCAGGGTAGACCGAGCCGTACGCGTGCCCGCCGACCCGCTCGTAGACCGGGCACACGTTCAGGCAGGCCGAGCACCTGATGCAGTGCAGTGCCTGCCTGCCGGTCTCGTCCGCGAGCGCGGCGGTCCTGCCGTTGTCGAGCAGCACCAGGTGCACCTGCCGCGGGCCATCGCCCGGGGTGACGCCGCTCCACATCGACGTGTACGGGTTCATCCGCTCGCCGGTCGAGCTGCGCGGCAGCAGCTGCAGGAAGACGCCCATGTCCGCCCAGCTCGGCACCACCTTCTCGATGCCCATCACCGTGATCAGCGTGTCCGGCAGCGTCAGGCACATCCGGCCGTTGCCCTCTGACTCGACCACGCACAGCGTGCCGGTCTCGGCGACCGCGAAGTTCGCGCCGCTGATCCCGACCCGCGCCGAGAGGAACTTGCGCCGCAGGTGGAGCCGCGCCGCCTCGGCGAGCGCCCGGGGCTCGTCGGTCAGGGCGGGGTCCACGCCGTCCATCTCGCGCAGGAAGATCTCCCTGATCTCTGCGCGGTTCCTGTGGATCGCCGGGACGAGGAAGTGCGAGGGCCGGTCCCTGCCGAGCTGCACGATGAGCTCGGCCAGGTCGGTCTCGACCGCCGTGATCCCGGCCGCTGCGAGGGCCTCGTTGAGGCCGATCTCGTCTGTGACGATCGACTTGACCTTGACCACCTCGGTCGCGCCCGCGGCCTGGACGAGGTCGGTGACGATCCGGTTCGCCTCGACGGCGTCCCTGGCCCAGTGCACGGTGCCGCCGTGCGCCGCGAACTCGCTCTCAAGCCGCTCGAGGTAGCCGGCCAGGTTGGCCATCGTGTGCGCCTTGATCGCGCGGCCAGCCTCGCGCAGCTCCTCCCAGTCGGGCAGCTCGCCGACCACCCTGGCCCGCTTGGCCCTGATCGTCGTCGTTGCCTTCGCGAGGTTGCGGCGAAGCTGGGGATTGGCCAGCGCGCGGCGGGCCGCGACCGGGAACGGCTCGTCCCCGCGCAGGTGACCGACGCCCCGCGGGGCAACCGGCATGCCGCCGAACGTGCTCACCGCTTCTCCTTGGTGCTCGCGAGAATCTCGGCCAGGTGCACGGTCCTGGTGCCCGCGTTCAGCCTGGACAACCCGCCGCCGATGTGCATGAGGCACGAGCTGTCGCTGGCCACGCACGCCTCGGCGCTCGTGGCCAGCACGTTGCGCATCTTGTCGGCCAGCATGGCCGTCGACACGTCTGCGTTCTTGACCGCGAACGTGCCGCCGAAGCCGCAGCACGCCTCCGCGTCGGGCAGCTCGGCCAGGTCGATGCCGGCCACGTGCCGCAGCAACCGCAGCGGGCGGTCGCCGACGCGGAGGAGCCGCAGCGAGTGGCAGGTCGGGTGGTAGGTGACCCGGTGCGGGTAGTACGCGCCCACGTCCTCGAGTCCCAGCACGTCGGTCACGAACTCCGAGAGCTCGAACGTCTTCGCCGCGACCTGCTCGGCCCGCCAGGCGAGGTCGTTGTCGCCGTGCCGTCTGGCCACCATCGCATGCTGGTGCCTGACCGACCCCGTGCACGAGCCAGACGGCACGACTACGGCGTCGAAGCCCGTGAACGTGTCCGCGTAGCGGCGGATCAGCGGCAGCGCCTGGCGCTGGTACCCGGTGTTGACGTGCATCTGCCCGCAACAGGTCTGGCCAGCCGGGAACTCGACCTTGTGCCCGAGCCGTTCGAGCAGCGCGACGCAGGCCCGGCCGACCTGCGGAAACAGCGTGTCGGCCAGGCACGTGACGAACAGCGCAACGCGCACCTACCTCGCCCTCCCAACCATGATCACGGGCGATTTTCCGCACCATAGCCGAAAGTCGTCCGCGATCATGAAGGGATGCCGTTTCTAGCCGCGGCCGCCGACCTCGGCGCGTCGGGCGGCCGCGTCATGGTAGCCGAGGTCGGGTCCGACCGCCTCGCGCTGCACGAGGTGCACAGGTTCGCCAACGCGCCGGTCTTCGTCGCGGGAACCATGCACACCGACGTACTGCGGCTGTACGCCGCAACCCGCTGCTCTGCCAGCTGACGGCGGACGCCTGCGGGCTCCCCGTGGTCGCCGGGC
>DASUHI010000272.1:0-8306 GCA_036273575.1 Streptosporangiaceae bacterium
GCTCGCGCCGATGTCGGAGGTGGCTGGCCGGATGGCACCTCAAGTCGGCGCTCACGCCCTGCAGCGAGAAGGCGGCGGGCGGGGAGTGCTGATGGGTGGCGTCTCCGGCGTCTACGCGGCGAAGGTCGTCGTGCTCGGAGCCGGCGTGTCGGGCATGAACGCGGCCGCCATCGCGCTCGGCATGCAGGCAGAGGTCCTGCTCGTGGACAAGAACGTCGCCAGGCTCAGGTCCGCCGACGCGATTTACCAGGGCCACTGCCAGACCGTCGCGTCTAACACCTACGAGATCGAGCGCGCGGTCATCGACGCCGACCTGGTGATCGGCGCTGTGCTCGTCCCGGGCGCGAAGGCGCCGATGCTGATCAGCAACGAACTCGTATCGCGGATGAAGCAGGGGTCTGTGCTGGTCGACATCTCCATCGACCAGGGCGGCTGCTTCGAGGACTCCAGGCCGACCACGCACGCGGACCCGACCTACCGGGTGCACGACTCGGTCTTCTACTGCGTGGCCAACATGCCGGGAGCGGTGCCGCACACGTCGACGTATGCGCTGACCAACGTGACGCTGCCGTACGCGATCGAGATCGCGAACCGGGGCTGGCGCGACGCTTTGCGGGCGGACAAGTACTTCGCGCCAGGCTTGAACACCCATGACGGCGTCGTGACGTGTCAGCCGGTCGCCGAGGCGCACGGGCTGTCGTGGACCTCGCTGTCCGATGTCCTGGCCTAGCGGGAGCCGCCGGACCAGCCGAACCGCGAGGGCAGGAGACCGAGGCTGACCACCGTCGCAGCGGCGACCCGTCGTTACCTCGATCACCTGACCGTCGAGCGCGGACTGGCCGCCCACACCATCGAGGCATACCGCAGGGACCTGCAGCGGTACGTCGCCACGATGGCGGCAGCCGGACGGACCGAGATCGCCGACGTGAGCACGCAGGACGTAGCCGATTACCTGGTCACGCTGCGCGAGGGCGACGAGCGGCACCGGCCGCTTGCCGCCAGTTCGGCGGGCCGCGCGGTGGTGGCCGTCCGAGGCTTGCACGCGTTCGCGCTGGCCGAGGGCCTCACGGTCGCTGACCCGGCCAGGCCGGTGCGCCCCCCGACCCCGCCGAGGCGGCTGCCGCGGGCGGTGTCGATTCCCGACGTGCAGCGACTGCTGCAGATCGCGGGCGATGGGCCCGCACAGCGCAGGGACCGGGCGTTGCTCGAGTTGCTGTACGGGACGGGAGCACGGATCTCCGAGGCCGTCGGCCTGGACGTCGACGACCTCGACCTGCCAGGGCAGCGGCAGGGGCGAGGCGACGATGGCGTGATCGCCACGGTCCGGCTGGCGGGCAAGGGCGGCCGCCAGCGCGTGGTGCCCGTCGGCAGCTACGCGCAGGCGGCGCTGGAGGCGTATCTGGTCCAGGCCAGGCCCGTGCTAGCGGCCAGCGCGCGATCTGGCCAGCCGAGCCCAGCCGTCTTCCTCAACGCCAGGGGGGGCCGGCTGACCAGGCAGGGCGCCTGGGGCGCGCTGCGGGCGGCCGCCGAGCGGGCAGGACTGCCGGAGGTTTCGCCGCATATGCTTCGCCATTCTTTTGCCACCCATCTGCTCGACGGCGGCGCCGATGTCCGGGTGGTACAGGAATTGCTCGGCCACGCCTCGGTCAGCACCACGCAGGTCTACACGCTCGTGACGGTGGATAAGCTGCGCGAGGTGTACGCCGCGTCGCATCCGCGCGCCCTGCGCTGAAGCCTGCCAAATCCCGAACCGGCAGGCTGGCGCAGACCAGGGCGAATGCGCGAGCCCGTTTCTCCGCAAAGGGTGAGTCGGCTTGCCGCCACCCCATGCAGGCTCTAAAGTCCGGAAGGCAGCGGCCCGCAGCGTGCGAGGCCGCCGGGGAGGTGCTCGTTACCGTGTCAGCAACAGGGACAACGGAAGCCAGTGCCGGCATCATCGGCCCGACCGGTCGCCCGCTTCCGGTATTCCCCGCGCCAGAACCGCTGCTGAAGCATGGCCCGGCCCGTGTGGTGGCCGTGTGCAACCAGAAAGGCGGCGTCGGCAAGACGACCACCACGATCAGCCTTGGTGCGGCTCTGGCCGAAGTCGGGCGCCGGGTGCTCCTAGTTGACTTCGACCCGCAGGGCGCGCTCTCGGTGGGGCTCGGCTTCCAGCCGCACGAGCTCGACGCGACGGTCTACAACGTTCTCATGGACGCCAACGTCACGGCCAGGGACGTGCTGTTCCAGACCAAGGTCGAGGGCATGGACCTGCTGCCGAGCAACATCGACCTCTCAGGAGCAGAGGTCCAGCTCGTGCACGAGGTCGGCAGGGAATTCGTGCTCGGCCGGGTACTGGCACCGCTGCTGCCCGAGTATGACATCGTCCTGATCGACTGCCAGCCCTCGCTCGGTCTGCTGACGGTCAACGCGCTGGCGTGCGCGGACGGTGTTCTCGTGCCGCTGGAGTGCGAGTACTTCGCGATGCGCGGCGTCGCGCTGTTGATGGAGACGATCGACAAGGTCTCGACGAGGCTGAGCCCCAAGCTGGGTATGGACGGGCTCCTCGCGACCATGTATGACTCGCGTACGCTGCACACGCGAGAGGTCCTTGCCGGCGTTGTCGCCGGATTCGGCGACAAGGTTTTCCATACCGTCATTAACAGGACGGTCCGGTTCCCTGATGCCTCGGTCGCCGGCGAGCCGATCACCATCTTCGATCCGTCGTCGGCTGGAGCAGCTTCCTACCGGGAGCTCGCCAGGGAGGTGCTTGACCGGTGGCGCAGGGCCGAACTCGCAGGTCAAGTCAACGGCGAGTAAGAGTCCCTGGCATAGCCGAGCTGCTGCGCCCCGCGTCGGCGCTGCCGGCGAGCATCGAGCAGCGGCAAGCGACTGGCCGGGAGGGCCACAGCCATAAGATCACTGTGTACCTATCAGAGGCAGAACTGCTTGAGCTTGAGCGAGCGAGGCTGACGCTGCGCAGCTACGGGATGTCGGCAGACCGGGGACGGATCGTCAGGGAAGCGATCGCGGTGCTACTCGCTGACCTGGACGCTGAAGGCGCCGACAGTCTGATGGCAAGGCGGCTGCGGGACGGACGTTGACTTCAGGCATGACAGACGGACCCGGTGGCTTCGAGGTCCACCTGGACGTCTTTGAGGGACCCTTCGACCTCTTGCTCGCGCTGATCTCCAAGCACAAGCTCGACATCACGGAGATCGCGCTGTCGGCCGTCACCGACGAGTTCATCAGCTACATCGGCGCACTCGCCGGACGGTGGGAGCTCGATCAGGCGAGCTACTTCCTGGTCGTCGCGGCCACGCTGCTTGACCTGAAGGCAGCCAGGCTCCTGCCTGCCGGCGAGGTCGACGACGAAGAGGACCTGGCCCTGCTCGAGGCCAGGGACCTGCTGTTCGCCAGGCTGATGCAGTACCGGGCGTACAAGGAGGCCGCGGCGATGTTCTCGGCCAAGATGGCCGACCAGGGCCGGCGCTTCCCGCGCCGGGTGCCGATGGAACCCAGGTTCGCCGAGCTGCTGCCCGAGGTGCTGCTCGGGCTGACGGCCGGGCAGTTCGCGGCGATCGCCGCCGCGATGCTCGCGCCGCGGGCCGTGCCTGTCGTCTCCACGGCGCACCTGCACGTGCCGCGCACCACCGTACGTGAGCAGGCCGGAATCGTCAGCGGGAGGCTGCGCGCTGCAGGGCGGGCCTCGTTCAGCGAGCTGTCGGCAGACTGCGAAGATACCTACGAGATCGTGGCGCGCTTCCTCGCCGTCCTCGATCTGTACCGGGACAGGTGCGTCTCCTTCGACCAGGAGAGCCCGCTCGGTGAGCTGTTCATCACCTGGATCGCGCCGGACCCCGCGGCCGACCAGCAAGCTGCCAGCATCGGGCCCGGCGAGCCGGGCGGAGCGGACGACACGTCACGATGACAGAAGAGCCGTTGCCGGGAACCGGCGAGCCCCCGTCGGAGCTGAAGCCGGCCATCGAAGCCATCTTGCTCGTGGCCGATGAGCCGGTGCCAGAGAACGTGCTCGCGCAGGTGCTCGAGATCGCGCAGCAGGACGTGACCGAGGCCCTGCACGACCTCGCGGCCAGGTACACCCAGGAGGGCCGCGGCTTCGATCTGCGCGAAGTGGCGGGCGGCTGGCGCTACTACACGAGGGCGGAGTACGCGCCGGTCGTGGAGCGGTTCGTGAGAGACGGCCAGGAGGTCAGGCTGACGCAGGCGGCGCTCGAGACGCTGGCCGTGGTCGCCTACCGGCAGCCCGTCGGCAGGGCTCAGGTGTCCGCCGTGCGGGGCGTCAACTGCGACGGCGTGATGCGCACGCTCACGCTGCGCGGCCTGGTCGAGGAGGCGGGCACGGACGCCGAGACCGGGGCGGTCCTGTTCCGCACGACCGCGTACTTCCTCGAGCGGCTCGGCCTGGCGGGCCTGGACCAGCTGCCCGAGCTGGCGCCGTTCCTGCCCGACCAGGTCGACGACGACCAGGACAGCGGTCATGTCCGCCCGTCGTGACAGGGGCTCACGGGACCGTGGGCCGGCCGGACGACGGCCCGCTGGTCCCGGGCGGCAGAGCGGGGCGGCCGGCGACCTCGACGATGATGACGACGACTGGGGGACCGAACCAGGTCAGCGGGACTCGCTGACCGACGTGCCAGGCGGGGTGCGGCTGCAGAAGGTCCTCGCGGCGGCCGGGGTCGGCAGCCGCCGCAGCTGCGAGGAGCTGATCGGCGCTGGCCGCGTCGAGGTCGATGGTGAGGTCGTACGGAGGTTCGGCGCCAGGGTAGACCCGAAGACCCAGGTCATCCGCGTCGACGGCAAGCGGATACCGGCTGGCGAGGACCTGGTCTACCTCGCGCTGAACAAGCCAGCGGGGGTGCTGAGCACTATGTCGGACGACCGCGGCAGGCGGACCATCGCTGACCTGGTGGCCGACCGCAGCGAGCGGCTGTTCCACGTTGGCCGGCTCGACTACGAGACCGAGGGCCTGATCTTGCTCACCAACGACGGTGAGCTCGCGCACCGGCTGGCTCACCCGCGGTACGGGGTGCTGAAGACGTATCTCGCCGAGGTGCGCGGGCCGGTGCGCAAGGACCTGGCGCGTCGGCTGACCACGGGGGTGGATCTGGAGGACGGCACAGTGACCGCCGACAGGTTCCGGGTGGTCGAGCAGGCCGGTACCCGCGTTCTTGTGGAGATCACGTTGCACGAGGGGCGCAAGCACGTCGTCAGGCGGCTGCTGGCCGCCGTCGGCCACCCGGTCAGCAGGCTGGTACGCACCCAGGTCGGTCCCGTCAGCCTCGGTTCGCTCAGGCCAGGCACGTCACGGCGGCTGTCCACCGCGGAGGTCGGGAACCTCTACGCCGCCGTGGGCATGTAGCCGCCCGCCTGGGGGGGAACGCAGGAGTTCGTCAGGACGTGCTGGCCGGCGGGGGCGGATAGGGTCACGGGAGAGCCGCGGGGGAAGGGAGCGATCGTGGCGGTCAGGGCCATCAGGGGCGCCATCCAGGTCGGGGCGGATGACCGTCAGGAGATACTGGACGGCACGGCCGAGCTTGTGACCCAGGTGATGAAGCGGAACAGCCTGAGCACCGACCAGGTGATCAGCGTGATCTTCTCGGCGACTCCGGATCTGTGCGCCGAGTTTCCCGCGCTGGCCGCGAGGTCGCTCGGCTTTCAGGAGGTGCCGCTGCTGTGCTGCGCGGAGATTGGTGTACCCGGCGCGATGCCGCGGGTGGTGCGGCTGATGATGCACGTCGAGACGACCCTGACCAGGGCGCAGATCCAGCACGTCTACTTGCGGGGCGCGTCCGCCCTGCGGCTGGACATCGCGCAATGACGGGCATGAGGTGCCTGTGAGCGGCGCTGCGACGGCGCCACGTTCCGCGGTCATCATCGGCACCGGGCTGATCGGCACGTCCATCGCGCTCGCGCTGCGCGATCAAGGCACCGAGGTGTGGCTGACGGACAAGGACCAGTCGGCGGTGCGGCTGGCCGCCGAACTCGGTGCTGGCCAGGTACTGCCCGCCGGCGGCCGCCCGGGCGGCGGATCTTTCCAGGCAGACGTCGCCGTGCTCGCGGTGCCGCCAGGCGCGGTCGCAGGGGTCCTGGGGCAGGTTCAGCGGCAGCACCTGGCCGCCTGCTACACCGACGTGGCCAGCGTCAAGGAGTCGCTGCTGCGCCGGGCCGTGGCGGCCGGCTGCGACCTGGCCACGTTCGTCCCCGGCCACCCGATGTCGGGCCGCGAGCGGTCAGGGCCCGCGGCCGCCAGGGCAGACCTGTTCGCCGGCCAGCCCTGGGTGGTCTGCACCGCGGCCGAGGCGTCGGATGCCTGCGTTGCCGCGGTGACGGGCCTGGTCCGCGCGTGCGGAGCCCAGCCAGTCCTGATGCAGCCCGCCGAGCACGACCGCTGGGTAGCGCTGGTGTCGCACGTGCCGCACCTGGTCGCCAGTGCGATGGCGGCGCAGTGCGCCGACGCCCCGGCGCGTGCGCTCGCACTGGCCGGTCCTGGCCTGCGCGACGTGACCAGGATCGCCGCGAGCGACGCCGGCCTGTGGACCGAGATCCTCGCGGCGAACGCCGCCCAGGCGGAGGGCATCGTCAGGGCCGTGATCAGCCAGCTCGCCGCCGTGGCGGACGCGCTCGGTGCTGTGGCCGCAGGCGACGATGACGCCGCCAAGCAGCTGACGGCGGCGCTAGATGCCGGACGTGAGGGCGTCGCGCGGATCCCTGGCAAGCGAGGCGGGCCGCCTCCGGACTACGCGGTGGTGCAGGTCGTGATCGCGGACGCGCCAGGCGAGCTGGCCAGGCTGTTCGCGGCGGCCGGAGCGGCCGGCATCAACATCGAGGACGTCAGAATCGAGCACTCGCCAGGGCTGCCGGCCGGCGTGGCCGAGCTGTCGGTCCGGCCCGAGGCCGCCCAGGCCCTCTCGGCCGCGCTGGCGGCGGCCGGCTGGCCGGTAGCATCGCCTGCGTGACACATTCGGTGACAGGCATCCGGCCGGGCACGTCTGGCACGGCAGACGGACGCTCGCTGGTCATCGCCGTCGACGGGCCGTCCGGTTCTGGCAAGTCGAGCGCGGCGCGCGGCGTCGCCACCGTGCTGGGGCTGCGCTACCTGGACACCGGCGCGATGTACCGGGCCGTGACGTGGTGGATGCTCGAGCACGATGTCGACCTGACCGACGCCGTCTCGGTGGCCACGCACGCGCGGGATCTGACCATCGACGTCAGCACAGATCCCGCGGTGCAGCGGGTGCGCGTAGACGGCATCGACGTCACCACGGCGATCAGGAACCGGCGGGTCTCCAACGTCGTCAGCCTGGTTGCCGCCGTCCCGCAGGTCCGTGCCGTGCTGGTCGGCCAGCAGCAGGCGATCATCGCGGCCGCGGCGGCGGCGGGCGGGATCGTCGCCGAGGGAAGGGACATCGGGACGGTCGTCGCACCGGGCGCTACGGTGAAGGTCTTCCTGACCGCGAGTGAACGGATCAGGGCGGAACGAAGGGCCGCGGAGCTGGTCGAGGCGCCCAGCGCGGCGATCACGATGGCCGAGCAGTCTCAGCGCGACCGCAAGGACGCGCCGCAGAGCCAGATGGCCGCCGACGCGATCGAGATCGACGCCACTGAGCTCGGCCTCGACGACGTAATACGGCACATCGTCGGTCTCGTGACGGCCAGGCGAGCGGACTCATGAGCGAGCAGCGGCAGGAAGTCATCGCAGGACCGGAGGGGGCAGGCAGCGCGCCGGTGGTCGCGGTCGTCGGCAGGCCCAACGTCGGTAAGTCGACGCTAGTGAACCGGATACTCGGCAGCAGGCAGGCCGTCGTCGAGGACACGCCGGGAGTTACCAGGGACCGGGTGGCGTACGACGCGATTTGGCGCGGCCGCGCGTTCACGATCGTCGACACCGGAGGCTGGGAACCGGCCGTCGAAGGATCGCCCGTGCTCGCCGCAAGGGTCGCCGCGCAGGCCAGGGTCGCGGTGGACGCCGCCGACGCCGTGCTGTTCGTGACCGACGCCGTGGTCGGGGTGACCGACGCCGACGACGCCGTAGCCGCCGTGCTCCGTCGCTCGCGCAAGCCCGTGGTCCTGGCCGCCAACAAGGTCGACGACGCTCCTGCCGAGATCGGCGCCGCTTCGCTCTGGTCGCTTGGGCTCGGGGAGCCGGTCCCGGTGAGCGCGCTGCACGGCAGGGGCAGCGGTGACCTGCTCGACGCGGTGCTCGACGCGTTGCCAGAGGCGCCAGAGGACCGGGCCGGGGACGAGGCTGGGCCGCGCCGGGTGGCGCTGATCGGCCGGCCCAACGTCGGGAAGTCGAGCCTGTT
>DASUHI010000273.1:0-20799 GCA_036273575.1 Streptosporangiaceae bacterium
CACGGTCCCGGCCGAGCGGCTGCTCGAGTGGAAGCCGGCCGACGGGTGGGAGCCGCTGTGCGAGTTCCTCGAAGTGCCGGTGCCGCAGGCGCCGATCCCGCACGTGAACGACTCGGCCATGTTCGCTGGCCGGATCGTCGAGGGTTCCCTCGCCGTGCTCAACGCGTGGCAGGCTAAGCAGGCGGAGGCCGCTGCCAAATGAATTTCCGCGTCGGCACCCTGCGGAACAGGACAGAGGACAAGCAGCCGGCAACCAGGAGCGAGCCAGGCACCCGCCTGGGGCTGCTGCTGACCGTCTGCTGCGTGGCGCAGTTCATGGTCATTCTTGACCTGTCCATCGTCAACGTCGCGCTGCCCTCGATCCAGTCCGACCTCGGCTTCACCCCGGTGAATCTGCAGTGGGTGGTCGACGCTTACGCGATCGTGTTCGCCGGCTTCCTCATGC
Source organism: Streptosporangiaceae bacterium (assembly GCA_036273575.1). Taxonomy (GTDB): domain Bacteria; phylum Actinomycetota; class Actinomycetes; order Streptosporangiales; family Streptosporangiaceae; genus Chersky-822. Next base: position 446 of record DASUHI010000273.1, read on the forward strand.
TGGGCGGACGCGCGAGTGACAGGTTCGGGCCGCGGCGCATGCTCGCCGCGGCCCTTGTCCTGTTCGCATTCTCCTCCCTGGCCGGAGGCGCGGCGACCACCCAGGCGATGCTCATCGTCGCGCGCTCTCTGCAGGGGCTGAGCGGCGCGCTGATGGCGGCCGCGTCGCTGGCCGCGATCGCGATGTCGTTCCCCCAGGGCCCGGCGCGGCATCGCGCCATCGCCTTGTGGGGGGCGATGAACGGAGCGGGCGGCGCCGCCGGCGCACTCTTCGGCGGGATCATCACGCAGGAGTTCGGCTGGCGCTGGGTGCTGCTGATCAACCCGCCGATCGGCGTCGCGGCGGCCGGCGTGGCCTGGGCGGTGATCGCGGAGATCAAGAAGAAGGAGGGCGCCGCCCGCAACTTCGACCTGCCAGGCGCGATCACCCTGACGCTCGGCCAGATGATCCTGGTGTACGGCATCGTCGAGGCCGGCACGCACGGCTGGGGTTCCCCCGACTTCTACGTGCCCGTGATCATCTCGATCGCGCTGTTCGTGCTGTTCACGCTCATCGAGGCACGCTGGGCGAGCGCGCCGCTGGTGCCGTTCAAGGCGATCACCAAGCCGCTGGCGGACGCGAACACCATCGTGTTCGTCTTCAGCGCCGCGATCTTCCCGATGTGGTTCGTCAGCTCGCTGTACCTGCAGGAAGTGCTCGGGCTTTCCCCGCTCAACGCGGGCCTCGCGTTTTTCCCGATGGCTGTGGTCATCATGCTCACCGCCAGGCAGGCCGGCAAGCTCGTCGGCCTGTTCGGCTTGCGAGCCGTGCTCACCTCCGGGCTCGTCTTGCTGGCGAGCGGGCTGCTGCTCTTCGCCAGGATCGGGCCGTCTGGCAGCTCGATCGGCTACGTCGTGCTGCCGGGAATCCTGGTTGCCGGCGGCATCGGACTCTCGGTCGTCGCATCGACGATCGCTGCCACCCAGTCCGTGCAGCCGGCTCAGGCTGGCCTGGCGTCCGGCTTGGTCAACACGTCAAGGCAGGCCGGCGGCGGTCTCGGCATCGCGCTGCTGATCTCGTTCGCGACCTCCTACACCACGCACCAGATCGGGCAGAACAGGCCCGTTCCTGACTCCCTGACGGCAGGGTTCAGGCTCGCCTACCTGATCGCTGCCGGTCTCGCGGCCCTTTCGGCCGTGCTGACGTTCACGCTGATGCGGCACGCGCAGGCGCCGGCTCACGCGGGTGCCGGGCCCGGCGGTCGACCAGCCGGTCAGCCTGGCGCTCAGCCCGCCGCTCCCGCAGCCGCGGAGCGTAGCGCTCAGGCAGCACCGGAATCCGGCACTGAGGGCAAGCCAGCTTCCGCTGCGCAGCCCGGCGGTCCGGGCGGCGGCCAGGCCGCCGGCCCGCACGCCGGTGCCGGGCGGAAGATGCCTTCGCCGCGGCGGCTCGCGGCCGTCATCGTCGGCGTGCTGGCGGTGTTCGCCATCCTGGACTTCACCGTCGGCGCCAAGCCTGGCCCCCCGATCGGTGCATACAAGCTCGATGATTCCTACTCGTTCGTGTCGGCGCCCGCACTGCACCCGCCGGTCATCAAGCCCGCGTCGCACGCGACGAGCGGGACCCCTGCGCCTGGGCTGATCCTGACCGGGGCGTTCTACGACCTCAGCAAGCCGCCCATGCGCGGCCAGAGCGGCCCGCTGATCCTCGACAACGACCTGCAGCCGGTGTGGTTCCGGCCGGTGCCCCAGAACGTCGTTGCGGCCAACCTGGACGAGCAGACCTATCGCGGCCAGCCGGTTCTGACCTGGTGGCAGGGCGTGGTCACCAACACCGGGCAGACCTCGAGCGGCAAGTACGTCGTGGTCAACCAGCACTACAAGACCGTCGCGACGCTGCACGGCGCGAACGGCTGGGTGCTAACGCTGCACACGATGGTCATCGACGGCGATCACGCCTGGGTGACGGCCAACAAGAACGTGCCCATGAACCTGTCCAAGTGGGGCGGCGTCTACAACGGCACCCTGGTCGACTCGGCCCTGCAGGAATACGACCTCAAGACCGGCAAGCTGCTGTGGACGTGGGACGCCTACAAGCACATCGGCCTCGCTGACACCCACTCGCTGCCGCCGGGCAACGGGTTCCCGTGGGACGCGTACCACATCAACTCGATCGATCTGATCAGCAAGAACGCTGCTCTCGTCTCCATGCGCGACACCTGGGGCGTCTACAAGATCAACACCGTGAGCGGGAAGATCGACTGGACGCTCGGCGGCAATCACTCCGACTTCACGTTCGGCCCGAACGCCGAGTTCAAGTACCAGCACGACGTCATGCTGCTGCCGAACGGCGACCTCAGCATGTTCGACGACCACTGCTGCTTCCTGGAGAGCGGCGGCACCTACCTGCCGCCGACCGGCCCGTCGCGCGCGGAAGTGCTCAGGATCAACGTGAGCGATCACACGGCGAACCTGGTCAGCCAGTACCGGCACCACGACGAGGACGGACGCCAGGGAACCGACGCGTCGTACATGGGCTCGGCGGAACTGCTGCCGAACGGCAACGTGTTCGTCGGCTACGGCAACCTGCCGTTCTTCGCCGAGTACACAAAGTCGGGCAAGTTGGTGATGGACGCGATGTTCCCAGGGCCCGACCTGACCTACCGCGCCATCAAGATCCCGGAGAGGGCCTTCGTCGGCTCGCCGCTGACGCCGCCGGACGCCAAGGTGCGCCACGTCCACGGTAAGACCACGGTGTACGCCAGCTGGAACGGCGCGACCCGGGTAACCTCATGGCGAGTGCTGGCTGGACCGAGCGCGGATCAGCTGAAGCCGGTGACGACGGTGACCAAGTCCGGTTTCGAGACCGCCATCCCGGTGAACGTGGACAACAACGTCCTCGAGGTGCAGGCGCTGGACGCCAACGGCAAGGTGCTCGGCACCTCCAAGCTGATCCAGGGACACGCCTAGCGCTCGCACGCGGCGTCAAACACGCACCTGCCGCCAAGCCAGGTGCGTCGGGTTGAAAGGAATGCAGTGGAGCACCCAACGGTCCGGCCGAAGCCGGCTTCGAAGCTGAAGAAGGCCCTTCGGGCGCTGTTCGTGGCCATCGCCATCACCGGCACGGTCGCGGGCGCGGCCGCCTGCGGCCCGTCGCACAAGAGCCATAACACGGGCCCTGGCGGGTACTAGCGAGCCCTCGGAGCGCATCAAGCGGGCACGGCGCGGCCAAGCGGCATCTGCTGGGTGATGCAGTGCGGCCCGCCGCCGCCGTAAGACAGCGCCGCGCCTGGCACACCGACGACGTCTCGGCTGGCGAAGACCTCGCGCAGCCTTGCGAGCGCCTCCTCATCCTGCGGCGTTCCCGCCAGCGGCGCGATGACGCCGCCGTTGGCCAGATAGCAGTTCAGGTACGGCACGTCGACGATCTCACCGCCCGCCGGGGCGGAAGCGGTGAGCGCGAAGGGGCTGACCCGCATTGCCCGGCCCCTGGCGTCTACAGCGCCCGACAGCCTGCGCAGATTTTCCCGCGCGAACTCGTAGTTGGGGTGACTGACCTCCGACGGCACCAGGAGCAGCAGGTGACCAGGCTCCGCGAGCTGCGCGATCCCGTCAATGTGGCCGTCGGTGTCCCGGTCCGGGTAGGCGACCAGCCACAGGACCGCGTCGATCCCCAGGTATTCGGCCACGACCCGCTCGAATTGGTCTGGTGAGGCTGCCGGGTTGCGGGCCGGATCGAGCACTGGTCCCTCGGTCGTCACCAGGGTGCCCTGCCCGTCGGCGTAGAACGACCCGCCCTCGAGCACGAAGGGTGCCGCGAAACGCCTGATGCCGAGCACGTCGGCCAGCGCCTTGCCGAGAGCGGCGTCGTGATCATAGGGCAGGTACTTGCCGCCCCAGGAGTTGAACCCGAAGTCGACGGCCGCGATGTCGCCTCGATCGCTGACGACGAAGACGGGTCCGCTGTCCCTGGTCCAGGAGTCATCGATCTCGATCTCCGTGGCCTGCACGGACGACCCGCAGTGGTCGCGTACGTCCCCGGCGTCGCCTGGCCGGCATATCATCACGACCGGCTCGAACGCAGCTATCGCCCGCGCGACCTCCGCATAGTCCCGCTTGGCCTGGCCGAACAGGTCTCCCCACAGGCTCCGCCTGGTTGGCCACGCCATAAAGCAGCACTGATGGGGCTCCCACTCGGCCGGCATCCGGAAGCCGCAGGCCCGTGGCGTTACCTCCTGGTCCGCGCCGTTGCTGGTCATGCGAGCAGGTACCTGCGTGACAACGGCACCTCGGCGACGGGGTCGCAGGCTAGCCGCCTGCCGTAGAGCCGCACGGTACCGCCGGCCGGATCGATCGTGATGGCCGGACTGGCCCGCCCGGCGACCAGGTTCTCCCGGCTGACCGCGCGGGTGCCGCCGATAGCGGCGAGCCGCCGCTCGCCGCCGAGCCTGGCCGCGATGCCCGCGTCCATCGCGGCCGCGGACACGAACGTCACTGACAGGCTCGCGGCCGTGCGCCCGTACCCGCCCCAGTGCGCCGCGTACCGGCGCGGCTCGGCACCCTCCACTGTCGCGTTCCCTTCTCCCAGTGCTCCCCAGGCGAAGTGGCCGGCCTTGAGTATCAGCTCGGGCTTCACCCCGAAGTAGCCGGGCCGCCACAGCACGATATCGGCCAGCCGGCCCGGTGCCAGCGTCCCCACCTGGTCAGCGACCCCGTGCGTAATCGCGGGGTCGATCGTGTACTTGGCCAGGTAGCTCAGCACCCGCTCGTTGTCGTCGGGTCCGAGGCCGTCGTCGGCGAGCGACGCGGCCGGGCGCGGGCGTGCTCTGCGCACGTGAGGCGCGTGCGGCCAGTCCGCTCCCCCGGGCTCGGCCCGCCACGCCTTCATGGCGTCGGCGAGCTGCCAGGTTCGCCTGATCGTCTCGCCGATCCTGCCCATGCCCTGCGAGTCGCTGTTGATAATGCTGATGGCGCCGAGTTCGTGCAGCGGACCCTCGGCTGCCAGCGTTGCCGGCCTGACCCGCTCGCGGGCGAGCGCGAGGTCGCCAGCGTCGGCGCCCGATCCGCCGTGCACGGCGAGGATCATCTCGGGGTGCTCGGCGGCCGTGCTCGTGCCGTACGGGATGGTCGGCGTCGTCGACGAGCAGATGATGCCGGGCTCGCGCACCAGGCCGAGCAGGTCAGGGACGTGCCCGCCGCCCGCGCCTTCGACGTGATAGGCGTGCACCGCGCGCCCCGCGATCGCGGCCACGGTGTCCTCAAGCTCGCATGACTCGTTCAGGCCGTCGGTGTGCAGCGCGACGGCGATGTCGTGCTCGTCGGCGATGTCCAGGACGGCGTCGATGATCTCCGGGTAGGCGCCCCAGTCCTCGTGGATCTTCAGGCCGATCGCCCCCGCCTCGATCACCCGCCGAGCCGCGTCCCTTACCTCGCTCCTGGCGCTCGCCTGCAGGCCGAGGTTGACGGGCAGCTGCTCGAACGCTCGCAGCGTGGCGGTCATCGCCGCTGGCGGCTCCTCGAATCCCGCGGTGATCAGCGTGGTCACGCCGCCTGCCAGCGCGACTGGTATCAGCCGCGGTGTGATCAGGTGTACGTGCGAGTCCACCCCGCCGGGGGTCGCGATCAGGCCATACCCCATCACCGGCAGCGTGTTCGGCCCGATCGTCAGGTCAACGCCGCTGGTGACGTCGGGGTTGCCTGCCCGCCCGATCCCGGCGATCCTGCCGTCCTTGATGCCGATGCTGGTCTTCACGACGCCAAGCAGCGGGTCAACGAGCAAGACCCCTGCGACGAGGACGTCCAGCTCGCTGTCGGCGCTGACCCGGTCCTGCTGGGTCATCCTGGACCTGATGTTGCGCGCGTATCCCCAGACCGGCTCGTCCCCGTAGCCGACGTGGTCGTCTTCGACGCGCAGCCACAGGTTCGTGTCGCCCAGCCGCACCCTGTCGCCGGTGGTCGGGCCGAAGCTCGCGCCGTAATCGCGCTGGCCGATGACGCTCACCGCCCGGCTCCGCTCGTTCCGCCCAGCCGCACCAGTCGCACCTCGCGGCTCTGACCGGGAGCCCAGCGCACCGACGTGCCGGCCGGGATGTCGAGGCGGTAGCCGGTCGCGGCCGCGCGGTCGAACTCCAGGCGCTGGTTGACCCGCCAGAACGGGTAGTGCGACGACACCCTGATCGGCCGGGACGACCAGCTGGTCACCGTGATCGTCAGCCTGGCCAGGCCCGCCGCGAGCTCGATCTGCCTGTCAGGGCTGCGGACCTCGCCCGGCTCGGGAACGGCCCGCTCGGGAACTTCGGGCGTGGTCACGGCCGCCGCCACGGGTCTCGCAGCACGACCAGGCGCATGCCGTCGCCAAGCAGCACCTCGAGCCTGATCTCTGCCAGCAGCGCCGCGACGCCGTCCATCAGGTCCTCCGGGCCCACCGCGGACCGCCCGGCGGCCAGCACGCCGTCGGCCGACGCGCCGCGCCGTGCGGCGCGGTGCATCTCATCGCAGATCAGCGCCGTGGCCTCCGGGGCGTTCAGCCGGGCGCCGTCTGCCAGCGACCTGCGCGCTAGCTCGGCGGCCGTGAAGATCAGCAGCCGGTCTTCCTCGGTCGGAGTGAGGTACATGCCCGCAAGATAGCGGACGCCCGGCCACCGTCGCCCGATCAGTACCGAGGGAGTGAAAGTGACATTCATAGGTGAATTCCGCACTGAATGGCTCATTCATTCACCGACTGCTCCGTGCTACCGTCCGCTGGAACACGTTTCAGTTCGTCCGGAGGCGCCATGTCTGAACCCGTCCTGGCTCCCGAGGACCCCCCGGAACCCCCCGCGGTGCTATCCCGGGAGGACCACCCCCAGGAACCCCCCGCGGTGCGCGGAGAGCGGATCCAGATGACGGTCAGCACGCGCGATCCTGCCGCCTTGGCCAGCGCGCTGCAGGGCTGGCTGGCACGCAAGCTCACGCTGACCGAGCCGCCGGCGATCAGCGGCGTGCGGATGCCGCCGAGCGGCGGCCTGTCCAGCACCTCGCTGCTCTTCGAGGCTGAATGGTCCGCCGGCGGAACCAAAGGCCGCGGCGCATACGTCGCCAGGATGGCCCCGGAGCAGAGCGCGGTGCCGGTGTTCCCGCGCTACGACCTGCCAGGCCAATTCCGGCTGATCGACCAGGTCGCCAGGCGTTGCTCCGTGCCGCTGCCTGGCCTGCGCTGGAACCAGCCTGACGGCGAGCCGCTCGGCACAGCGTTCTTCGTGATGGACCAGGTGGACGGCAGGGTGCCGCTGGACAACCCGCCGTACGTGTTCGGGGGCTGGCTGCTCGAGGCGGCGCCCGACGAGCGAGCGCACCTGGAGCGGACCAGCGTCGAGATCCTGGCGCGGCTGCACGCGATTCCCGATCCGCTCGAGACGTTCGGCTGGCTCAGGCCGCCGGCCGGCACGCCGGCGCTGCGCTGGCACGTCGACCAGCAGTACGCGTACTACCGCTGGGCGCTGGCCGACGACGGCATCACGATCCCGATCATCGAGCGGAGCCTGGACTGGCTGGAGCGGCACTGGCCGGCCGAGCCGGGCCCGGACGTGCTGTCCTGGGGCGACTCAAGGATCGGCAACATCATCTATGACGGCTTCACCCCGGTGGCGGTGCTCGACTGGGAGATGGCCGGCCTCGGCCCGCCCGAGATCGACGTCGCGTGGTTCATCTTCCTGCACAGGTTCTTCCAAGACATCGCCGAGTTCTTCGAGGTTCCCGGGCTACCCGACTTCCTCCGCCGCTCTCAGGTGGAGCGCCTGTACACCGAGTTCAGCGGCCATCAGCTGCGTGACATGGACTTCTACCTCGTCTACGCGGCGTTGCGGCACGCGATCGTGATGGCCAGGATCAAACGCCGGATGATCCACTTCGGCGAGGACCAGGTTCCCGACGACATCGACGACTACGTGATGCACAGGGCCAGCCTGGACAAGCTGCTCGCCGGTACTTATCGATGGGACTGATACCTTGTCGCTTTCCGCTGGACCGATACCGATCGACGAGTACCCGATCCACCAGACGCCGCTCCCGATGAACCGCGTCGTGACCGGCGACCGTAACTTCTATGACCGCTGCTACTTCAACGCGCACGACCGCAGCGGCGATGTCTTCCTGGTCACCGGGCTCGGCGTCTACCCGAACCTCGGCGTCATCGACGCCTACGCCGCGGCCAGGGTAGGGGACCGGATCTGGAGCGTCCGATTCTCCGACGCGCTCGGCGAGCGAAGCCTGGACCAGCGCGTCGGCGGCTACCGGATCGAGGTGCTCGAGCCGCTCAGCAAGCTGCACCTGACCTGCTCGTCGCCGGATTCGAGCCTGGACTTCGACCTGCACTGGACCGGCTCGTTCCCGGCCATCGCCGAGGAACCGCACCTCATGCTGTCCGGCGACCGGGCGATCATCGACTCGTCCAGGTTCTGCCAGCTCGGCGGCTGGCGTGGCAGCCTGCGCGTCGGCGACAGGGAGTTCGAGGTCAGCGACGATTGCTGGGCGGGTGCGCGGGACAGGTCCTGGGGCATCAGGCCGGTCGGCGAGGGTGAGCCGCCTGGCAGGACCGCGGCCGAGTCGCTGACCGGGTTCTGGTGGGTGTACCTGCCGCTGCGCTTCGAGAGCTGCGCCCTGATCGTGATCCTGCAGGAGAACCCCGACGGCTACCGGACGCTGAGCAACGCCAAGCGGGTATGGCCAGACGGCCGCGTTGAGCAGCTCGGCTGGCCGCGCGCCGAGATCAGCTACGCGCCAGGGACCAGGCAGCCAACGTCGGCGCGGATCCACCTGGCGGACAGCACCGGCAAGCCGGTCTGCGTTGACCTGGAAATCATCACGTCCCTGCCGCTGCACGTCGGCGCCGGGTACAACGGCGACCCAGACTGGACGCACGGCCGGTGGATGGGGCGGGGCTGGAGCAGTGCGGCCGTCTACGAGCTCGCGGACCCCGCCGTCGCCGGGCGGATCCCGTGGGGGGTGACCGACCACTTGGTCAGGGCGAGCATGGACGACGAAGAGGGCTGGGGGATGTTTGAGCACGCGAGCATCGGCCGGCACGACCCGACCGGATTCGCCGACTGGTCGTCGGTCGCGCCCGGCTGAGAAACCCCAGCTGAGGCCCGCGGCAGCAGGCGCCTAAGGCGAACTGGACGGGGACGCCGCGGGGTTGGCCGAGGTCGACGGCGAGCCAGACGTCGCGGACGCCGAGGGTGTCGGTGTCGGCGTCGGCGTGGGAGTCGGGGTCGAACTCGAGGACGACGGCGACGGCGTGGGCGTCGGAGTGGTCGTCGGCGTCGAACTGTGCGACGCCGGCGTATGCGAGGCCGGGTGGCTGTGCTGGCCCTGCGCCGGGCCCACGACGGTCGGGGACCTGAAGTGATGGCTGGGCGCGAGCAGCAGCGCCACGGCGGCGACGACCACGGCCCCGACCGTGACGAGGCCGCCGGCCGCGGCGCCCGCTGCGAACGAGCGCCGGTCGCGGCGGTACTCGGTCGTCCGCCTGGCACGCAGCGCGGCCGGCAGGGCTGCCCTGCGCGCTGCCCAGCTGTTGAATGGCGCCGCGGCCATGCCCAGCGTCGGGAACACCAGCAGCGCGGCGAGCAGCCACCCGCTCAGCACGGCTGGCCTGCTCAGCGCCGCGGCTATGCCAGCCAGCCCGAGCACGGCGAGCAGCGACTCAGCCCAGTTGGCGCGCAGCGCCTCCCACCACCTGGCCCGCTCGCTGGTCTTGGGCGTGCGAAGGAACGCCGCCTTGCGCGAGAACAGCCCGAGCACCGACGCCCGCGCGACCACCAGCGACGTCGACTGCCAGATGAAGAAGGCACCGATCGCGTCCCGCCAGGACGCGCCTGTGCCGCGGCGCAGCAGCGCGACGGCCCTGACGAGCCCGAGCACGACGAGCACGGGAACGGTCGCGACGAGGAACACGGTGAGCTTGCGGAACAGCGCGCCGCCGCCGAGCGCCTCGTTGGCGGCCCCGGCCAGCAGGAAGACCAGGAACGCGAGGCCGAGGAAGTCGCCGTACCACTGGACGCCGCCGGCCAGGTAGGCCCAGCGCTGCGCCGTCGTCAGGTGGTTCTCTTTTGACGTGCGACCGGGGATCAGCGACCGGAAGTGCATCCGCAGGATCTGGATGCCGCCGAAGCACCACCGGTAGCGCTGGCCCTTGAGCGCCTCGAACGTCAGCGGCATGATGCCGTGCCCCCATGACTGGTCAACGTGCAGCCCGGAGAACCCGGCCCGCAGCAGCCGCAGCGACAACTCGGCGTCCTCGGTGATGCACCACTCGTCCCACCCGCCGAGCTGCTCGAGTGCGACGCGGCGGATCAGCCCCATTGTGCCCGCGAAGATCGCGCCGTCGCGCTCGTTGCGCGAGGGCTGCGAGACCGCGAAGAAGTACTTGTAGGAGTAGTACAGCCGCCGGTAGTACGGGGCGTTCTGCCAGCCGCGGTAGTCCTGCGGGGACTGGACGAAGCCCACCCAGGGCTCGGCGAAGGCCGGCGCGCAGCGGCGCAGGAAACCCGGCTCGATCTGGTAGTCCGAGTCGACGACGCCGATGACCTCGGCGGCCGGATCGGTCATCTCGCGCAGCGCGTAGTTCAGCGCGCCCGACTTATAGCCTGGCCAGTCGGCCAGGTGCTTGAACTTGACCCCGTGCCGCGCGCACCAGGCCTCGACGGGGCGCCACAGCGTCTCGTCGTCGGTGTTGTCGTCGATCAGGATGATCTCGTAGCGCGGGTAGTCAAGCCGCAGCAGCGACCTGAGCGTGTCGATCACCATGTCCGGCGGCTCGTTGTGCGCGGGCACGTGCAGGCTGACCATGGGCAGGTCGCCGGCCGGCACGTCGAACCTGACCTGCGGGGTCACCCGCCTCGTCCAGTGCTCGGTGCCGAGCGCGTCGCAGATTTCCCACAAGTAGGCGCAGGCCATGACGGCGGCGAACAACTCGAACACCCACAGCAGCAGAGCGCCGATGGTGCTGGCTACGCCGAGATGACTCGCGAACGTCCACTCGAACGCGAACACCAGGTACGTCACGAACAAGAAGATGCTCGACGCCCAGCACAGGTGGGCCCTGGCCCGCCAGCGCCTCGTCACGGGCAGCCAGATCAGGCTCGCGACCACGACGCTGGCGACGCCGATCACGAGGTTGCGCTCGGACACCGAGAGGAGCTTCATCACACCGGCGACCGCGCAGGCCAGCACGACGGTCCCCACAACCGCGGTCGCGACCCGGCGGATCGCGGGCCAGGTCCCGACGGACCGGCGGCGTCGTCTCGCCGGCATGAACAGCAGTATCGAGCCGAGCGGCGCTGCCACCATCCCGGCTAGCAGCAGGGCCGCCAGCATCTCTACCTTCCATCACGAGGGTCACGAGGGTCACGGTTTGCACGGATCCCGAGTTGGCGAGGTACCTCAATAAACGGACATGAAACGCGTTCGTTCGATCGCGTTCCAGCGGTCCCACGACCGGAGTACATCAAGACCTACCAAGCGGGCAACGCCTGGGGATGCATCGGGCGCTGGTCGCCGGGCGCTGGCACACCCAGCCAGCCCAGCAGTACGTCGCCAAGGTCAGGCAGTACCTGCGGGAGAAGATCTGGACGACAAAGGACTTCCAGCAGCCGTGAGGCTGACGCCGCCGCGCCTAGGCGGCGTAGCCGGTTGCTTTCTCGACCGCCATGCGGACGACCACCCGCACGGCGCCTGGCTTGTCGGGTTCTGGGTCCTTGCCGTCGTACTTCCAGGACAGCCGGGTGTCGACGACACGCCCGACGTCCGGCGTCATCGTGACCCGCCCGCGCAGTTCGACGTAGTTCTCCGGGTTGGCGGCGTCCAGCACGGTCACGCTGACCCGCGGGTCGCGGAGCATGTTCTTGTGCTTGACCCGCCCCTGCACGGTCGAGAAGAGCAGGTCCTCGCCGTCCCTGCCGACCCACATCGCCGACGTCTGCGGACTACCATCAGCGTTCACGGTCGCTAGCACCGCGTAGTTCCTGCCGTCGAGCAGCCTGAGCGTCGCGTCACTGAACGAGATAGCCACGCAGGCACCGTAGCAAGCGCGGCGATGGCCCAGGGCCAGCGGTCACGGGCGCGTGCCGAACGACGGCGGGCCCGTCAGCGCTGGCAGCACTCGGTACGCGTCGCGCACCCAGTCGCACAGCAGCGGCCGGCTGTCCCGCGGGTCGATCATGTCCTGCACGCCGAACCGCTCCGCGGTGCGGAACGGCGAGGTGACGGCGGCAAGCGTCTGCCTGATCCGCTCCACCTCCGCCCCTGGATCGGCCGCGCCCTCGATCTGAGCACGGAAGGCCGCCTCGACGCCGCCCCGCACGGGCAGCGAGCCCCAATCGCCTGACGGCCAGGCCCAGCTGCGGCCGACCCGGTGCCGGTTGATCATGCCGGCGCCGGCGACGCCGTAGACCCGGCGCACGATCAGCTCGGCCTGAGGAACCGTGGCCTGGTAGACCGCGGCGATCGCGCGAGCCGCGTGCCTGATCGTGCCGCGCTCCTCGGCGACCCTGCCGATCGTGATGCCGCCCTGGTCGGTGAGGCTGACCAATGGCAAGTGGAACGTCTCGCACAGGTCGACCAGCCTGGTCAGCGCCAGCGCGCCCTCAAGCGACATCGTCGTGCCGCGATACGGGTCGGTGCCGATCACGCCGACCGGGTGACCGTCAAGCCTGGCCAGCGCCGTGACGGTGGCGCCGCCGTACTCCGCGTACCTGAACACCGACCCGCGGTCGAAGATCGCGTCCAGCACCGGTGCTATCCGGTAGGGCAGGCGCGCGTCGCGCGGGACGGCATCGATCAGCGATTCGTCCCGGCGATCGGCCGGGTCCTGGCACTCCGTCACGGGCGGCGTCTCGGCGACGCTGGCAGGCAGGAACGACAAGAAGTCGCGGATGATCGCAAATGCCTCGTCCTCGCTCGCCGCGAACCGCTCGATGGCGCCGTTGCGGCGGTGCACGGCGACCCCGCCTAGTTCGTCCTTGGTCAGGTCCTCGCCGGTGCCGCTGCGCACCACCGGCGGACCCGCCGTGAACAGCTGGCCGACGCCTGCGACCAAGACCGCGAGGTGGGACATCACGAGCCTGGCGGCACCGAGCCCGACGACCGGGCCAAGGCAGGCTGCGACCACGGGCACCAGCGACAGGTTGCCGACGACGGCGTCCCAGGCCGGGTTGACAGGAACGTGGGTGTAGCCGGTATCCAGGGTGGTCTTCACGCTGCCACCGCCGCTCGCTCCGTCGAGCAGCCGCACCACCGGCAGGTGCATGCTGGCCGCGTACTGCTCGGAGAAAACCTGCTTGGCGTGGATGGCGGCGTCGCCCGAGCCGCCGCGCACCGTGAAGTCGTCGGCTCCGAGCATCACCCGCCGGCCGCCGATCGTGGCCGTCCCCGCGACGAAGTTGGCGGGCAGGACGGCGACGAGCCGTCCTTCCTCGTCGTAGCTGCCGAAGCCCGTCAGCGCGCCCATCTCCGCGAAGCTGCCGGGGTCGGCGACCCGCTCGATGCGCTCGCGGACGGTCAGCCGTCCAGAATCGCGCTGGCGGCGCACCTTGTCTGGACCGCCCATGGCAAGGGCGAGCTCGCGCCGGCGAACGATCTCGTCGATCTCCGGCATCCAGCCCGCTTCGCCTGGCCCGCTCACCGCTCCCCCCGCGGTTCCCGGCCGAGTTCCTTTTCGAACCAGTGGTGCGCGTAGGCCTCGTCGTTAAAGGCGGGCACCTCGCGATAGCCCGCGGACCTGTACAGGCTGATCGCCTCGTGCAGGGATTCGTTCGTCTCGAGCCTGACGACGCGGGCTCCGCGCTCGGCGGCGCACCCTTCGAGGTCGCTGAGCAGGCGCCGTCCGAGGCCGAGGCCGCGCGCGGCCCTTGCGACCCACATCCGCTTGATCTCAGCTGGCTCGCCGGCGTGCAGCTTCAGCGCCCCCATCCCGGCCGGCTCACCGTGCAGCGTCGCCAGCAGCAGCAGGCCCGCGGGCGGCGTCAGCTCCGCTTCGCCTGCCGGGATGCTGAGGCCGGGGTCAAAGCCGTCGTCGAACCGCTCGGCGAGCTCGGCGAAGTACGCCGCCATGCAGGCGCGAGCCTCGGGCTCCCGTGGATCTGCCACACGCACGTCGACTGCCGACGCCGTCAGCAGCCGCACCACCTCGGCCATCGCGGCGACCAGGCGCGTGCGCTGTCCGTCGCTGAGCGGTCGCAGAATGCTCGACGCTGCGGCATCGGAGCGGCGGTCGAGCTCGTCCCGCTCGGCCGCGCCCGCCGCGGTGAGCCTGACGATCCGCACCCGGCCGTCCGCCGTGCTCTGCTCCATCACGGCGAGCCCGGCGTCTTCCAGCGACCTGAGCAGGCGGCTGAGATAGCCAGAGTCGAGCTCCAGCCTGGCCCGTAGCTGCCGGACGTCGCATCCGTCCGGCCCTATCTCCCACAGCACGCGCGACTGACCGAGTGGCCGCCCGCTGGCCAGGAACGCCTCGTCGAGTGCGCCAACTCGCTGTGTGACGGTGCGGTTGAAGCTCCGCACCTGATCGATCATCGCTTGCTCACTCATTCTCTGACTGTAGTCAGAGAATGAGACCGGCGCGACGGGCGAGGCTACGGGAGCAAGAACGCTGCCCAGACAGCCTTCTGGCACGCGCCGAGCATGGCCCAGCCCCACGCCGCCGTCAGCGCGTGCACCACCTGCAGGCCGCGACCGGACTCAGCGGTCATGTCGGCATCTTCGAGCACAGGCGGAAGGTCGCTGCTGTCCGTGACGATGCAGACGATCCGGTGGGCCTGGCGCTGCCATGCAAGCGCGACGATCGCATCGTCCTCGGTCGGTACCGTGCACCGGGTGCCGTGCCGAATGGCATTCGTCACGAGTTCGGAAGCGACGATCACGGCCTCCTCGACAAGATCGTCGAGTTGCCAATCTCGCAGCGTGGCGGAAGTGAACTCGCGCGCCGCCTTCACCGATTCCGGTCCCGGCTTCAGTACGAGCTCACGAGGAAGGGCAACCGCATCGCGCGGCTCAGTGACACCGGGCAACGGCATCTCGCGCTGCCGCAGGCGGTGCGGCTGGCGCAGGTCGTCATTGGCACCCAGCCCAGGGCCGCCATAGATCAAGTCCCGTGCCTGCGCGGAAGTCACTATTTTGTGTCCCTTATGCATGAGTAAGAACTCAAGCGTGGTCTCGGCCGAGCTATTCGGGGCTGCTCGTCCGTTACGATGCCATTAATCGGTGTGCACATGCAAGTGCCATCGCACACTGAGCCGGGGGTGTTCAGGCGAGTTCGTCCCGCTATGATGGCCTTCAGACGTGCAGATGCACGTGCGTCTGCACAGGAGTCTGCACAGGACCTCGGCCCGCTCACACTTTCCGAATCCCCGGAGATGTGCCCGCGGAGCTGAGCACGGGCGTCGAAGGGATGACAAAGTGGATCGAGCGTTCAACGGGGTCCGGGCATCGCTCTTGCGCGCGGCCGCGTGGCGGAAGAGCAGCTACAGCAACCCCAGCGGCAACTGCGTGGAGGCTGCCCCGCTGGCCGACGGCGTGGCGGTGCGGAACTCCAGGTTCCCTGACGGGCCTGCGCTGGTCTTCACGGGAGCGGAATGGGACGCGTTCCTGCTGGGGGTCAAGAACGGCGACTTCGGCTGAGAGCCACGCAGCCGCGTCCCGACAATGGCTGACAAGGGCGCGGTAAGGAACTTTCGGCATTTCGCAGCGGTTAACATCGCGCTTATGGCGCAATGGCCACCATGCGTGGGACACTCTGGTAGTCAACCTATGTGAGCTGACCGACGCAGGGGGATGCAATGGTCACTACAGCCGGACCTCGCGGGGGCCCGGTGCAGAGCGTTATCGAGCCGCCGGGCTCGGGCAGCCCGACGGTGCTCCGCATTCTGCTCGGAGCCCAGTTGCGGCGTCTTCGCGAGGCTAAGCGCCTGTCACTCGAGGATGCCGGCAACGCCATCCGAGCCTCACACTCGAAGATCAGCAGGCTCGAGACCGGCCGGGTGGGCTTTAAGGACCGCGACATCGTCGACCTGCTGACGTTCTACGGACTGACCGACGAGAAGGAGCGCGAGGCTCTGCGCTCGCTGGCCGCCAGGGCGAACTCACCCGGCTGGTGGCACGACTACGCGGACGTGGTACCGAACTGGTTCGACGCCTACGTTGGTCTTGAGGACGCCGCGAGCCAGATCCGCGCCTATGAGCTCCAGTTCGTTCCTGGCCTGCTGCAGACCGAGGACTACGCCCGCGGCGTCACGATGCTCGGGTACTCCAATCCCAAGGAGATC
Source organism: Streptosporangiaceae bacterium (assembly GCA_036273575.1). Classification (GTDB taxonomy): domain Bacteria; phylum Actinomycetota; class Actinomycetes; order Streptosporangiales; family Streptosporangiaceae; genus Chersky-822. The sequence continues at coordinate 16,722 of DASUHI010000273.1, forward strand.
AACCGCAGGGTCAGCCTCCGGATGGCTCGTCAGGCTGTCTTGGACCGGGCGGACGCGCCGAGCCTGTGGGTCGTCCTTGACGAGGCACTGCTACGGCGCCCGATCGGCGGGACGAACGCGATGCGCGCGCAATTGAAGCACCTCATCGAGGTGTCAGAGCGCCCCAACATCAGCGTCCAGGTCATCCCGTTCAAGGCGGGCGGTCACGCCGCCGCGGGCGGGCCGTTCAGCTTGCTCCGCTTCGCCGACTACGACATCCCTGACGTGGTGTACCTGGAACAGCTGACGAGCGCCCAGTACCTGGACAAGCCAGACGTCGTGGACGGTTACCTCGCGGTGATGGAGCGGCTGTGCATTGACGCGCAGACGCCGGCCAACAGCCTCAAGACGCTGAAGACGATCTTGCGCGAGGCCTGATCGCGGTTTCTTCCAGGACGAGCCGGTCGGGGTACTCAGGCACGGACTCGAGCAGCTCGTCGAGCGCGGCGCGCTCGCCACGGATCCGCACGTTGATCCCGCAGTCGCAGAGCTGCGTCAGTCCTGTCAGCACCCCTGGACCCATGAGCCGCGCCGTCGCGAGATCCACCACGACGTCGACGCGCACCGGCAGCGTCTCGAGGGCGAGCCAGAGCCTGGTGACGGCGTAAGAGTCGACCCGCCCCTCGATGTGCACGGCCTCCCCGTCGGAGAACAGGCGGAACTGCGGCACCGGGCCAGACGCCGACGACAGCGGGTGCAGCGTGGCTATCTGGCTGAGCGTGCCGGCCCCGACCTTGTCCTTGCTGAACGCGCACAGCGCCGTGAACGGGTGCTCAGCGGCGGCGTGGTCAGCGATGATCTCCCACTGAATCCACGCTTTCATCCGCTCGTCGTCGGTAACCAGGGACGTGTTGTCGGCCACGACCCTGAGCCCGGAATACCCGGCCGCCTTGGCGTCGGCGACCTCACGAAGGAACGTCGCGAGCTGGCGCGGCGGATCGACGATCCCTCGTGACCCGTAGACGTCCGCGACGGTGGCGATGCGCAGCGAGCGAGGGTCCACCACGCCAGCGAGCTGGGGCAGATCCTGCGGATCAGGGTCCTCGGCGACGTACATGAGCCGCTCGCCTAGCGCCGCGCCTTCTGTCAGGTACGGCGCGGCCAGCGCGGCGAACTCACTGGCTCCGGCGAAGACCCAGCCCATGTGGTCGTGGGGGCGCATCCTCAGCAACTCGAACCGTACGCCCCGTTCCCTCACAACTGTTGCCATGACTCATCGATCCCGTGGTCTAGGGGAATCCCCGAGCCAGCATGTTGCGTCAAGCCGGTCAGGGGCGATCTTGGCGACTGTCTCATCGTTCAGGCTAGTCACAGTGATGCCCAAACTGAACGCCGGGGGGCCCGATTCCGCCGCCGGCGCGCGCGATTGCCGCCGTCCTGCTCAATGTCCTGCCTGCCTACGTAGGGCGGCACTGAGTACCTCGCACCAGAGCCAGGACCCGGGGGCGCGGTCAGCCGATACGCTTCGATATGTGGTCATCTCCCCCGCCAGTTAGCCGATCGTGAGCCTGCAAGCGCCGTTGTGGCGCTCGATCGCCGTCTTCCGGTTCGCATCGCTCGTCTACGCCGCGATCCTGATCGCCCTCCGGCCAGACTTCTACGTGCGCTGGGGCTGGGCCTGGGCCGCGTTCGCCGCGATGACCGCCTGGACCGTCATCAGCACCGAGGCGTACGCGAAGCCGGCCAGGCGGACGTGGCCGCTGCTGGGCACCGACCTGCTCGTGACCACGCTCGCAGTGCTGTCGACCGCGACACTGCAGACCGCGCACGCGACGAGGATCGGCGCGATGCCGGTCACCGCGACGTGGCTGGCCGGGCCGGCGCTGGCGTGGGCAGTCTCAAGGGGCGTGCGGGCCGGCGCGGTGGCCGCCCTCGTGACCGGAAGCGCCGTGGTCCTGCTCAGGTGGCCGCTGGCCGGCGAGGACTCCGGCACGGCCCTCGACGGGCCCGTTATCCTGCTGCTGGCCGCGGCGCTGGTCGGCTACGTCTCCTCGCTGTCGGGCCGCGCGGAACGCGCGCTGCAGCGTGCGACCGAGATAGAGGCGGCGAGCCGGGAACGGGAGCGGCTGGCCAGGACGATCCACGACTCTGTAATGCAGGTGCTCGCGATGGTGCAGCGGCGCGGCGCAGAAGCCGGTGGCGAGGCCGCCGAGATCGGGCGGATGGCCGGGGAGCAGGAAGCCGCGCTGCGCGCGCTGATCACCGGCGACGCGGACGTATCTTCCAAATCGGGCGAACTCGACCTGAGCGCTCGTCTCAGCCGGGAGGCATCGGCGCTGGTGTCGGTGATCACCCCGGTGGGTCCCGTTCTCCTTGATGAGCGGGCAGTGACCGAAACGGCAGCCGCCGTCAGGGCTGCGATCGACAACGTGCGGCGGCACTGCGGCGCCACCGCGCGGGTCTGGGTCCTCGTCGACGACGAGGGCGCGGCGGTGACCGTGACGGTCCGCGACGACGGGCCAGGTATCCCGGCCGGGCGGCTGGCCGACGCGGCGGCCGAAGGGCGCCTGGGGGTCAGCCAGTCCATCACCGGCCGGATACGGGACCTGGGCGGCTCCGCGGATATCACCAGCACGCCTGGCGCGGGCACCGAGGTCAGGCTCCGGCTGCCGCGGGCATCTCTTCCGGCTTAAGGTGTCGCTGTGGAAACGCCCGGCAATGGCGGCGATGCGGTGACCGAATCCGCCACCCGCGTGATGGTCGTCGACGACCACCCGATGTGGCGCGATTCGGTCAGCCGGGACCTCGGCGAAGCCGGCCTCGACGTGGTCGCGGCGACGGGCGAGGGAGCGCAGGCCGTCCGGATTGCCGCGTCGGTGCGCCCCGACGTCGTCGTGCTCGACCTGCAGCTGCCGGACATCTCTGGGGTCGAAGTCACCCGCGGTGTGCTCGCCGCGCATCCGAGCGCCAAGGTGCTGATCTTGTCCGCCAGCGGCGAGCACCGCGACGTCCTCGACGCCGTCAAGGCGGGCGCGACGGGGTACATCCTGAAATCGGCGAGCCGCACCGAGTTCCTCGACGCCGTGCGGCGGACAGGAGCGGGCGACGCGGTGTTCTCCCCTGGGCTGGCCGGCCTCGTGCTCGGCGAGTTCCGCCGGCTCGCCACCGACCCGGCCCCCGATACGCCGCGGCTCACCGATCGCGAGGCCGAAATCCTGCGCATGGTCGGCACCGGCATGTCGTACAAGCAGATCGCCGACCGGCTGTTCCTGTCCCACCGCACTGTGCAGAACCACGTCCAGAACACGCTGAGCAAGCTGCACCTGCACAACAGGGTCGATCTCGTCAGGTACGCGATCGAGCACGGCCTGGACACCGAAGCCCGCTGACGCGGCGGTGAGGGCAGCGGCGGCGAGGGTCGGACGAGAGGCGACCCCGCCCGGCCAGCCGGACCTGCGACTGCCCCCGGTTACCCGGCGACGCGCACCGACCCTCCGGGTGCTTGCCAACGCCGCGGCTTAGACGTCGACAAGGTGCCTAGAGGTTGAGAAAACGGCCGCATAGGGTCCAGACTCTTCGCCTAAGCGCCAACGCTACGCCTGAGCGCTGTTCCCGCGCCACGCGCGGGAGTCACAGCAAGTAGCGGGTTCCGACGCTGTAGGGGATGTAGGCCTCGCTGAAACGCGCCGCCATCGCGTGGCCCGCGCGCCAGCCCGAGCAGTGCGCAGGAACGAGCACCCGGGGGTTCAGCTCGGCCAGGTCGTCGAGGACCTGCGGAATCAGCGGCTCAAAGATGGGGCCCTGCAGGTGGAATCCGCCGATGACGGCGTACAGCCGCTGGTCGCCGGTCAGTCTCCTGGCGTACCGGCAGATGTTGACAACCCCCGCGTGCCCGCAGCCAGTGATGACGACCAGTCCCTTCCCCGCGACGTTGACGATCAGCGCCTGGTCGTCGAGGACGAGCGGGTCAGGTCCCACGCACCGCCCAGCCACGCCTGCTGCGGCGGGAACCCTGGCTCGTAACCCGTCACCCGCGGAACCTCGCCCGTGATCAGTACCGACCCGTCGAGCAGGAAGCTTGGCTGCTGCTCCTCGATGA
>DASUHI010000274.1:0-7791 GCA_036273575.1 Streptosporangiaceae bacterium
GACCTGTGTACTTGGTCGCGCTCGCCCAGGCCGGGTAGCTGACCGGCGTGGCGGGTTCGGCCATGGCCGGCCACGCGAACGTCAGGACGGCGGCCACGGCGCTCGCCACGACCAGCCCTCGGCGCCATACACGACCGCGACGCACCACGACCAACCCCCAGGGCTTGTGTTCTCACCCGCCTGCCCTAGACCTTCCTACAATCCGCCCCAACCGGGCAAGCCCCCAAAGATCCGCCACATCGATGGACCCCTGCTGGTGCCAGGAGCCCAGCAGGGGTCCATCGATGTGCGAGGAGCGGGGCAGGTCAGGACGCGTCGGCAGCGGTCGCCGGGGCGGCGGCCGTCATGCGCATTCTGATCGCGAGCATGATCACGACCAGCGCGCAGACGTCGAAGACCGCGGCCGTGGTGAACGAGCCCGCCATCGCCTGGGTCAGGACGTCATGAGCCCTCGCGATCGGGCTGGCGCCGATCAGCGCGTGCGACGCGTGCTGCGCGGCCGACTTCCGCACCGTGCCGAAGACGGTGACGAGGATCGCGAGACCCAGCGCCCCGCCGACCTGCTGGGTGACGTTCACCATGCTGGACGCCGCCCCGGAATCCTCGGGCCGGACGCCGGCCAGCGACGCCATGGTCAGCGGCACGAACGTGACGCCCATCCCGGTGCCGAGCAGCAGCATCGGGCCAAGGATCCCCTGGACGTAGCCGGTTCCGGGAGTGATCTGGCTCAGCCAGGTCATCCCGCCGACGACCGGCAGCAGCCCCGCTACCATCGGCGCCTTGGGCCCGAACCGCGCGATCAGACGCGGCGCGAACCGGGAGACGGCGAACAGCGCCCCGGTGAGCGGGATGAACGCGACGCCAGCCCGGAGCGGGCTGAACCCCAGCACCTCCTGCACGTACTGCGTGAGGAAGAAGAACATCCCGAACATGCCCGCGACCAGCAGCAGCCGCGAGACGTACGAGGCCGACCTGCTGCGGTCCGCGAACAGCCGCAGCGGCGTGATCGGCTGCGGGCTGCGGGCCTCGTTGACGACGAAACCGGCGAGCAGGGCAGCGGCCGCGGCGAACGCCGCCATCGTGAGCCGGTCCGTCCAGCCGTCCGCCGCCGCGCGCAGGAAGCCGTACACCAGCGCGGACATCCCCGCCGTCGAGGTCAGGGCGCCGACGAGGTCGAACCGGCCCGGCTGGCGCGCCGACTCCGGCAGGAACCTCGGGGCGGCGAGCAGCACCGCGATGCCGATGGGCACGTTGACGAACAGGACCCAGCGCCACGACGCCCACTCGGTGATCATGCCGCCGAGCACGAGGCCGAGCGAGGCACCGCCCATCATGACGGCCGTGAAGACGCCGAGCGCCCTGGTCCGCTCCCGTCCCTCGGGGAACCCGGAGACGATGGTCGCCAGGACAGCGGGTGAGGCGATCGCGCCGCCTACGCCCTGGACGGCGCGCGCGGCGAGCAGCCACGCGGCGGACGTGGCCAGGCCGCCTGCCAGCGACGCGAGCGTGAACACGGCGATGCCGGCCATGAACATGCGCCGCCGGCCGAGGATATCGCCGGCCCGGCCGCCGAGCAGCAGCAGGCCGCCGAAGGTCAGCGAGTACGCGTTGAGCACCCAGGCCAGGCTGGGCGCGGAGAAGTGCAGACCGTGGGCGATGCTCGGCAGCGCGATGTTCACCACGGTCAGGTCGAGGACGATCATGAGCTGGGCGCACAGCACGATGGCCAGCGCGATGCCCCGCCGGTCGCGCCGGGGAGTGCGCAGCTCGGGGCCTTGAGTTGCGGGACGTGTGATGGTGGACGTAGGCACCAGGTTCCTTCCAGGCGCGGTGTGCCCAGCGCGTTGGCCCCATGGGTCGCCAACGGCCGCTGAGCGAGCTAGTATCTATTCGGAGGATCCCTCCGGTAACTATACGGAGGCCACCTCCGCTTTGCAAGTCGAGTTAGGCACGTAGCTGTGTGAGGTGAGCACGATGCAGGCGCCGGAACCGGGCGCGCGGCCCGCCGAGCCCGCCGCGGCAAGGGGCATGCGCGCTGACGCCCTGCGCAACTATCAGAAGCTGCTCGCCGCCGCGGCCGAGGCATTCGCCGAGCACGGCGCCGACGACGTCTCGCTGGAGCAGATCGCCAAGCGCGCCGGGGTCGGGATCGGCACGCTCTACCGCCACTTCCCCACCCGCCAGGCGCTGCTCGAGGCGGTCTACCGGGACCAGGTCGAGGCGCTGCGGGCGCGGGCCGAGGAGCTCATCGCCACGAAGCCGCCCGCCGAGGCCCTGGCCACGTGGCTGCGGGACCTGGTCGACTTCGGCAAGACCAAGCGCAAGCTGACGACGGCACTGCTAACCACGCATAACAAGGACTCAGAGCTCATGTCGTCCGGCAGCGCGATGGTTCGCGGGGCAGCGGCCGACGTTCTCACTCACGCTCAGCAGGCCGGCGTCGTGCGCGCGGACGCCAACCCGGCCGACTTGATGCGGCTGGTCCACGCGATCAGCATGACGACGGAGTGGGCCGGCGGCGACAGCGAACAGACCGACCGGATCCTGGCCCTCGTCCTCGACGGACTGAGAAGCCAGCAGCCCGGCCGGCCTGCCTGAGATTGCCCGGCTAGCGGACCCGCGCGAGCTCGGGCACCGGCTCGCCAGCGGGACCGTTACTCGCGGGAGCCGCCCGGCGCAGCCGCGGCAGCGCGAGCGCAGCGGCCCCTGCCGCCGCGACGGCCGCCGCGCCGACCCAGACGGCGGATGACATGCCGGAGACGAACGACGCCCCGCTCGTGTACCCGCCCTGCGCGGCGAACACCGCGCCGAGCACGGCGATCCCGAACACGCCGCCGAGCTCGCGGATCGCGTTGTTCGCGCCGGAGGCTATCCCCTCCTGGTCGCGGCGCACGGAGCCGAGCACCATGTTCGCGACCGGCGCGAAGAACAGCGACATCCCGGTCCCGGCGACCACGAACGCGGGAACCAGCGCCGCGTAGGCAACCGTCGGGCTCGAGATCGCGGCGAGCCAGCCGATCCCGATGGCCTGCATGCCAAGCCCGATGGCCAGCAGTGGCCGGCCGCCGATCCGGTCGGACAGCGTGCCGGCGACCGGCGCGATGAAGACCGGCATCGCGGTCCACGGCAGCGTGCGCAGCCCGGCCTGCAGCGGACTGTAGTGCTGCACGACCTGCAGGAACTGCGCCAGCAGGAAGATCGAGCCGAACATCCCGAAGAACATCAGCAGCGAGGCGGCGTTGGTCAGCGTAAAGCTGCGGTTCCTGAACAAGTGCATGGGCAGCATCGGCTCGGGCGCCCGGGTCTCCCACGCGATGAACGCGGCGACCAGCGCTGCGCCCACGACGATCGGCGGCAGCACTGTGGCGCTGGTCCAGCCGTGGTCGTTGCCGCGCATCACGCCGAGGACGATCCCGAGCAGGCCGAGGCTGGCGAGGACCAGGCCGGGCAGGTCGAGCCGGGTCGCGGTCCCGCGGCTCTCGGTCAGGCGCGTGATGGCGACCGGCAGCAGCGCCAGGCCGATCGGGACGTTCAGCCAGAAGATCCACTGCCACGACGCGCCTTCGACGACGGCGCCGCCGACGAGCGGGCCGATGGCGATGGCAAGGCCGCCGACCGCGCCCCAGGCGCCGAGCGCCAGCCCGCGCCGCTCCGGAGACACGGCAGCCGACAGCAGCGTCAGCGTCAGCGGGATCAGGACCGCGGCGCCGACGCCCTGGACGGCCCGGGCGGCGATCAGCCAGCCGATGCCCGGCGCGAGCGCGGCAGCGGCTGAGCCGGCCGTGAACAGCCCGAGACCGGCGACGAACATGCGGCGCCGGCCGTACCGGTCGCCGAGCGCGGCGCCGGTGAGCAGCAGCACCGCGAAGGTCAGCGTGTAGGCGTTGACCGTCCACTGCAGGCCTTCGAGCGAGGCGTGCAGGTGCTCCCGTATCGACGGCAGCGCCGTCGTCACCACCAGGTTGTCGAGCGACGCCATGAACAACGCCGTCGAGGTGATCACGAACGTCCAGATCGTGCGAGCTCTCGCGGTCATCGAATCCTCCTAGAAGTGATTACTCACTAACTTCTGGGTTGAAAAAAAATTACGTTTGCTCTGCTTCGGGAGCCCAGATCGCCCAGCGCTCGTCGACGGCAGGGAGATCCAGGGCCGCGGCAACGTTCATGAGCATTCCCATGGCGAAGAACTCCACGACCTGCTCGAAGGGCAGTCCGGTCAGCCGCTCGACCAGCGTCCAGAGCTTCTTGTATCCGGCCCTCGTCGCGGCGCGGATCTCCGGGTCATCGCATGCCGCGTAGGCCTGCATCTGCAGGAGCAGCAGCGTCCGGTTATCGAGCAGTTTGTGGTACGCGTCGCCCATCGCCTCAAGCGCCTCCTCGCCAGCCGCATCTCCGGCGGCCGCGGTGAAGGCTTCCTGCACTCGCAGGAAGCACCGCTCGACAAGCGCCAGGAACAGCGCCTTCTTAGTCGGGAACAAGCGGAACAGGTAGGGCTGGCTGATTCCGGCGACGCGGGCGACGTCCTCGGTGGAAGTGCCGGCGAACCCGCTGGCGGCGAACTGCCCGAGCGCCGCCTCGAGCACCTGCTCGCGGCGCTGCTCGGCGCTCATCCGCACCCTGCCCGGCTGACTCATGGCATCAAAATAGTGAGTCATCACTAACTTGTCAACCACCGAGAGAGGACTTGCGTGAAGGCCTCAACTGACTAAACATTCAGTTGATACGACGCGTAGCCCGGAGGGAGCAGCGAGCATGACGACCGGAACCGTCCCAGATGCCTCATCGACGACCCTCTACTTCGGCCCGTGGTACCGCAAGTCGCCCTTCTTCGAGGCGACGCTGCGATGGGGCTGCCAGGCCTACGACATCTACAACCACATGTATCTGCCCGCGTACTACGACGAGCTAGCCGCGGAGTACTGGGCACTGGTGAACGACGTCACGCTCTGGGACGTCGGCGTCGAGCGCGTCGTCGAGATCAGCGGCCCCGACGGCTTCGAGCTCGCCAACGCCATGACCTGCCGTGACCTGACCAGGTGCGCGGTCGGACAGGGCAAGTACGCGCCGATCATCGCCCCGGACGGCGGAATCATCAACGACCCCGTGCTGCTGCGCCGGGCCGAGAACACGTTCTGGCTCTGCCTCGCCGACGGCGACGCCCACCTGTACGCGATGGGCCTCGCCCACGGCCTGGGCCTCAACGCGACGGTGTCGCTCCCCGAGGTCTACCCGGTCCAGGTCCAGGGGCCGAAGGCCAAGGACCTCATGCGCGACCTCGCGGGCGAGGCGATCAGCGGCCTGAGGTACTACTGGTGCACCGACGCGACCGTCGCCGGCATCCCGGTCGTCATCAGCCGCACCGGCTGGACCGGCGAGATCGGCTACGAGGTCTACCTGACCGATCCGGGCCGCGGTGACGAGCTCTGGGAAACGATCATGCGGGCGGGCGAGCGCTACGGCATCAGGCCGATCGCGCCGTGCGAGGCCCGGCGCATCGAGGCAGGGATCTTCAACTGCAATTCTGACTTCACTATGCAGAACAACCCGTTCGAGATCATGGGACTCGAGAGGCTGGTCGAGCCCCAGGAGGCCGACTACGTCGGCAAGGCCGCGCTCGAACGGATCCGCGCGGAAGGCGTGACCCGCAGGCTCGTCGGCATCGAGGCCGCGGGCGATCCGTCGTTCTTCGAGCTCAGCGAGGCGCGTCCGGTGCGTGCCGGCGGCGAGCGCGTCGGGCACGTCACGGACCTGGTCTGGTCTCCCAGGCTCGAGCGCAATATCGGGTACGTCTGGGTCCCGATCGGCCTCGCGGGGCCGGGCAACGACCTCGAGATCGAGTGGCAGGACGGTAGCCGGGCAGCCGCAAGGACCGCATCGATCCCGTTCCTCGACCCGCGGAAGGCTACGCCTGCGGCTTAGCGGACACCTCGACGTCGTGGCCGTTGGCGGTCAGGGTCACCTCGATGTTGCCCCTGGTCGCGTTCGAGTACGGGCACACTTCGTGCGCGGCCGCGACGATCCGCGCGGCCTGTTCCGCGTCCTGGACCTGGGGCAACGTAACGTCGAGCCGGACGCTCACCGTGAACCGCCGGTCATCGCCCGCGATGAGGCCGACCTCGCTGTCGATCGACACGTCGCCGACCTCGACGCGCTCCCGCCTGCCGACGACCCCGAGCGCACCTTCGAAGCACGCCGCGTAGCCGATGGCGAACATCTGCTCAGGGTTGGTGCCCCCGCCCTCGCCGCCCATCTCCGGCGGTGACCGTAGCTGGACATCCAGGGCGCCGTCGTCGGTGCGCCCGTGCCCGTTGGAGCGGCCGCCGGTGACCGTGGCCTTCGCCGTGTAGACCACCCGGGCCATTAGGAACCGGCCTCGTCGGCGCGGGTCAGCCGGACCACCGGGATCAGCCGGTCGGTCTTCGTCTCGTAGCCCGCGTAGCGCGGATTGGCCGTGGTGATCCGCTGCCACGCCTGCGCCCGCTCCTCACCCTCGAGTTGCTGCGCGGTCACGCGGAACTCCTGGCCGCCGAACTCCGCCCACACCTGGTCGGGATGCGCCGCGATGTTGTGGTACCAGGCTGGATTGCTGATCGCGCCGCCCGCCGACGCCACCACCACCCAGGCGTTCTCGCCGTCGGAAAAACGGGCCACAGTCGACTTCCGTTTCTGCCCGCTCGTGGCGCCGACCGTCGTCAGGTAGAGCAGGTCCATTCCCTGGAACTTGTCTCCCGACCGCCGGTGCCAGCCCATCATCGCCTTGTTCACGAAGCGCGTGAACCCATTCGACGGCATGCCCCTGCCGCCGCGGGTCCCGCCTGGAGTCTTCTGAAAGGTCATCGCACCCGACCTCCGTCGGCAACGCTACGCCGCGAGAAGCCAACCACGGCGAGCCCTGTGTATGGATGGGACACCCATCGCCACCAACCGCGATGGGTGTCCCATCCATACACCCGCTTGGCCCGAGATGTGCGGGCAAAACACCAAGTTCGGTGCTCTAATGACCGTGCGGCGTGGATTTCCTGACGGAGAGGGACGGGAAGGTGCGCCGGCTCGACAAACCAACACGCGACCCGGTCGACCGCCCGGATTCGCCGACGTCGGCTGCGCCCGCCCGCGATGCCCTGCGGCAGCGCCTGGCTGACCTGCCGCCGTGGCACCCAAGCTCGCCCCGCGCCGACCGGCCAGAAGGAAAGTCTCTCTCCTTCGCGGACCAGGTCCCGCGGTTCGAGGCGAGGTGGAAGTCACATGAAGCTCGCTGGCCAGACAAGCCCGCGGACAAGACTCGCCACGACGATCCGCCCGGCTCCTGGCGCGGCCGCGGCGACCATTACCTCAACCCGCGAGAGAACTCCGAGGCCGACTGTCTCATCGCGGACCTGCAGCGTCCAGAGCCGCAGATCACACAGCTCCTGCAGGAGATCGAGCGCGACAACAGCCACGGCGGTGTCTTAGCCGGCTTAGAGCACCGCCTCAAAGGCACCGACCGGCTCAAGGAGAAGATCATCACGCGCGCTGAGGGTGATCTCGGCGGCAGCCTGACCGACGTGGTTAACGAGATCAAAGACGCCATCCGGTACACGTTCTGTTTCAATCCAGAACAGTACGTCTCAGGCTACTTTGCCGTCTGCCAGCGATTGGAGTCGGCTGGCTATCAGATGATCGAGATCCCAAGAAACCGATGGGGTGACGATCCGGAGTACAACGGCATCAACACCTGCTGGCAGCAGGCTGGCGGCGGCAGGTTCGAGTTACAGTTCCACACCCCTGAGAGTTTCTATGCCAAGGAAGAAC
>DASUHI010000275.1:0-4741 GCA_036273575.1 Streptosporangiaceae bacterium
GGCTTGCTCAGCGTGAGCCGGTCCTGGTGGCCCATCGTGTAGGAGACGGCCATGCCGCCGGCCGCGACGTTCTGCCACAGCGAGGCCGAGCGCGCTGTCGGGCCAGCCGCGAACGGCCTGAAGGCCGTCGGGTCCACGCCGAGGACGTTCACGAACACGCCGTTGACCTTGACCCGGCCGGCGTCGACCGGCACCGCCGCCACCACGCCGCCGACCTGCCGCAGCCTGCTGACAAGGCCTGCGGGCAGCGACTTCTGAGCGACCAGGAGCACATCGGCCTGGAGCAGCCTGGTGAGCTTGGCTGGCCGCGACGTCGCGGCGCTTGGCAACTGGCCGGTGAGCACCGCCCCGCTCGGCACCGGCCCTGACCCGGACGGGCCGCGGCCCGGTGCCGGTTGGCTCGCGCCGGGAATGGCGCCGACGTGGGAGCTGATAGAGGCCGGGGACGTGAGCGCGGCCGTGTGCCGATGGCCAGCGGGCAGGGTGCCGGTCACCGCCAGCGCGGACTGTCCAGCCACCGCCACGCCGAGGCAGAGGCCCGTCGCGAACGTGATGACCGGGAGCAGCCGACGCGCCAAGGAGGGCAACCTCGGCTCCCTTCCGCTCGGGGGCAAAACCGTGCGCCACCGCTATTATGCGCCAGCGAGCCGCCCCGCAAACGGGAGAGATTGGCCGTCGGCGGCATTCCTGCTTTTCTATTCTATCTCGGGGCGCGTGAGGGCCAAGTGGCCGCGCGATGACGAACGGGCGGCGGAGCGGTTACCGGCCGAGAGCCGTGAGCAGGTCTTCCGGGCTCGTGACCGGCAGCCGGCAGGCGAAATTCCGGCAGACGTATGCGGCTGGCTTGCCCTGCACGAGGCCGCGTCCTGCCAGGAGCGGAATGCCGCCGTTGACGCCATCGCCGACGGCGAGCACCGCACCTGGCGTCGCGCCGAGCGCGGCGGCGCGATGCAAGGCCGCCGTCCGCTCATCGCCTGGCTGGCCGACGATCGCGATCTCGTCGGGACCAGCCAGGAACGCCTCAGCGACCGCGAGCCCCGACCCGGCCGCTTGCGGATACCTCGCGGCAACGTCGGCGAGGGTGCCGATCGCCGCGACCGCGGCCTCGCGATGACGGGCCGACCCGGTCAGCGCCGCGTAGCTGAGCAGCGCCCCGCCGAGCGCGAAGGTTCCCGACGGTGTGGGGCCGTCCCCTGGGTCGGCGGGGCGGTAGATCAGCCGCTCGCTGTCATCGGCGGTGTCGTAGAAACCCCCGCCCGGCGCGCGGAATCGCTGCAGCGCCGTTTCCAGCAGTCCGCCGGCGAGCGTGACCCACCGGTCGCCGCCCGAGACGCCCGCCAGGACGAGGAACCCAGCCGCGACGTTCGCGTAGTCCTCGAGCACCCCAGCGCTGCGCCCCGCGATTCCGTTCATCGACGTCCTCGCCAGCCGGCCCGCGTGCATGTGCACGGCGGCGAGCAGCTCAGCGGCGCCGCTCGCCGCCTCGACGTAGTCAGGCCGGCCGAACAGCAGACCGGCCTCGGCCAGAGCCGCGATCGCGAGCCCGTTCCACGCCGCGACGACCTTGTCGTCGCGGCCCGGCCAGACCCTCGAGGACCTGGCCGCGAGCAGCGCCGACCTGATCCGGTCGTAGCGCTCTTCGTCGGCGGGGCCGGCCGGGAGCTGCAGGACCGAGCGGCCGTGCTCGAACGTGCCCGCCTGCGTCACGCCGAACAGCTCGGCGGCGTAGGTGCCGTCGTCGGCGCCGAGCACCCCGGCCAGCTCGGCCGGCGTCCAGACGTAGAACGCGCCTTCCTGACCGTCGCTGTCGGCGTCGAGGGCACTCGCGAAGCCGCCCTGGGTGGTCCGCAGGTCCGCGATCATCCAGTCGCAGGTCTGCTGCGCGACCCTGCGGGCGAGGTCGCCGCCCGAGCGCCGCCACCAGTGCGCGTAGGCCCTGGCCAGCTGCGCGTTGTCGTAGAGCATCTTCTCGAAGTGCGGCACCACCCAGTCGGCGTCGACGCTGTACCTGGCGAACCCGCCGCCGAGCTGGTCGTACATGCCGCCCCTGGCCATCGCCCCCGCGGTACCGGCCGCCATCGCGAGCGCGTCGCGCGCCTGCTGCCTCGTCTCCGCGTCCCGCTGCGACGTCCGCAGCAGGAATTCGAGCACCGTCGACGGCGGGAACTTCGGGGCGCCGCCGAACCCTCCGAGGCGCGCGTCGTAGCGCTTGGCCAGCGTGCCGACCACGGCGTCGCAGAGCGCGGCCAGGTCAGACCCGGCACCGTCCGGCCCGCCAGCAGGACGCTGCCCCGCCGTCCCCGCCAGCGCGGCCGCCACCTTGCCGGCCTGACCGGTGACCGCGTCCTTGTTCTCCCGCCAGGCCCTCGCGACGGCGGTGACGAGCTGCTTGAACTGCTCGCGCGGGTAGTAGGTGCCGCAGTAGAACGGCTCCCTGTCGGGGGTCAGGAACACCGTCATCGGCCAGCCGCCCTGGCCGGTCATCGCCTGCGTGGCGGTCATGTAGACGGAGTCCACGTCCGGGCGTTCCTCCCTGTCCACCTTGATGGGAACGACCAGGTCGTTCATCAGAGCGGCGGTCCCTTCGTCCTCGAACGACTCGTGCGCCATGACGTGGCACCAGTGGCAGGCCGAGTAGCCGACGGAGAGCAGGACCGGCACGTCGCGGCGGCGCGCCTCGGCGAAAGGCTCCTCGCCCCACTGCCACCAGTCCACGGGGTTGTCGGCGTGCTGGAGCAGGTACGGGCTCGTCGCGTTCCGCAGCCGGTCAGCCATGTCCCTATCCTCGCGCACCGGGGACCTGGCCATCGCTGCTGGTACCGTGCGAGATGTGAGTCTCCCCGAGCGCGCGCCGGGCGTCCGGCCGCACGGCACCAGGGTCCGCGGCACTCGGCAGGCCGAGGCCGTGGCCGCCGTGCTGGACAGGCTGCCGGGGTTCAGCAGCGCTCAGCAGATCCACGCCGAGCTTCGCGAGGCGGGCGAGCCCGTCGGGCTGACCACCGTCTACCGGCACCTGCAGGTGCTCAGCGAGTCCGGCCGGGTGGACGCGATCAGGGACGCGAGCGGGGAGAACCTGTACCGGCGGTGCCAGAGCGATGCTCACCATCACCACCTGACGTGCCGTAGCTGCGGGCGCAGCGTCGAGGTCGAGGGCAAGGCCGTCGAGCGGTGGGCAGACGAGGTCGCGCGGCAGGCCGGGTTTTCGCAGGTCGGGCACACGGTCGAGCTGTTCGGGCTGTGCCCCGACTGCGGCCCTGGCCCGGCTCAGCGCCCTGACTGACGCCTGGCGAGCCTTTGCGTAAACCGCGGCGCTAGTGACCGAGAACTGGATGCGGGACGTAGAGCTCCTCGAGCTGGCGAACCTCGTCATCGGTGAGCTCAAGCTGCTCGGCCGCGAGCGCATCGTCGAGGTGGCCGAGCTTGGTGGCGCCGACGATGGGCGCCGTCACCCCAGGCCGCTGCAGCAGCCAGGCGAGCGCGACCTGCGCGGACGGGACGCCGCGCGCCGAGGCGACCGCCGCGACGCGGTCCACGACGTCAAAGTCGGATGGCGCGGCGTACAGCGAGTCGCTGAACGGATCGGTGCCCGCCCTGGTCGTGTGACGGTCGCCTGACCTGGTGCGGTTGCCGGCCAGGACCCCTCTGGCCAGCGGGCTCCACGGGATCACCCCGACGCCCTGGTCCACGCACTGCGGGATCATCTCCCGCTCTTCCTCGCGGTACAGCAGGTTGTAGTGGTTCTGCATGGAGCTGAACCTGGTCCAGCCGTGCGCGTCGGCGCAGTGCTGGGCCTTGGCGAACTGCCACGCGTACATCGAGCTCGCGCCGATGTACCTGGCCTTGCCGGCCCGCACTACATCGTTGAGCGCCTCCATGGTCTCTTCGATCGGGGTCCGGCCGTCCCACCGGTGGATCTGGTACAGGTCCACGTAGTCCATGTTGAGCCGGCGCAGCGAGGCGTCGATGCCGGCCAGGATGTGCTTGCGCGACAAGCCCCTGTCGTTCTCGCCCGGCCCCATCGCGCCGTGCACCTTGGTGGCGACGACGACCTGGTCGCGGCCGAAGCACTTGCCGAGCAAGCGCCCTGTCGCCACCTCGCTGGCTCCGGCCGAGTACACGTCCGCGGTGTCGAAGAAGGTGATGCCGCCGTCGACGGCCGCCTTGACAATCGGCTCCGCGGCGTCCTCATCGAGCACCCACGGCCGGTCGCTGTCGTTGCCGTAGCTCATCATCCCGAGGCACACCCGCGACACGCGCAGGCCGGTCTTGCCCAGGTTCACGTATTTCATGCGGGCACGGTATCAGCAGGCGCAGCGGAGCTTGCCCGACGGCTTCGCCAGGTTCGGGCCGAAGAACGCGCCATTCCGGCAGTGACTGCTCGCCTTGAAGCCACCCGAGATCGAGCCGAGCGGCTTGGAAGACCGCGCCGCCAGGGCGTGGAAGCTGGTCCCCACGATCAGCCGCAGCCGTCCGGGCGTCAGACCGGGCACCAGCTTGACGGTCGCGTTCTGGAACTGCTCGCGCAGCGTGTCGACCGCCGGATGCTCGGCGGCCGAGCCGTACTCGATCACCGACCGGACGTAGTTCGACGTGGCCGCGTCGGCCGGCGGCCCGGCGATCGTGAACCCGCGGTCAGCGAGGCCGGCCGCGACCTTGGCAGCGAGTTGCGCGATCGTCGTGCCGTTGAGCACGGTGACCTTGACCTTCGAGGGACTGGTGGTCAGCAGCGCGGACGCGCCGT
>DASUHI010000276.1:0-4574 GCA_036273575.1 Streptosporangiaceae bacterium
GGACGGCATCGACGACGTGGACGACCTGATCGGCGTCAAGGCGCTCGTCGCCGAGGAGCTCCGCCGGGGCGGAAACCTCGTGCTCAACGCGGCCGACCACCCGACGGCCGCGATCGCGGACCGGCCTGCGGTGCGCAAGAACGAGCCGGTGCTCAGGTACTTCAGCATCACGCCAGGCAACGCGGTGATCGAGAGGCAGAAGCGGGCGGGCGGCATCTGCTACGAGGCGTCCGACGGCCAGATCATCGAGACGGCGGCCGGCCTGCAGCGGCTAATCATGAACATCTCCGACCTGCCAGGAGCGTTCAACGGCCGCGCGAAGCACGTGGTCGCGAACGCCCTCGCGGCGATAGCCGCCTGCCGGGCAGCCGGCGTCACGGTCAAGGACATCAGGGAGGCGCTCGGCACGTTCACGCCAGGAGCGGTCAACCCAGGTCGCGGCAACGTCTACGCGGTCACCGCGGGCCCGTCAGCCAGCGCGGCCGCGGGCCCGGTGCTCGTCGACTACGGGCACAACGCGGCCGCTCTGCACGCGACCGGCCAGATGGTGGCCGCGGTCTGGCAGGGCGAACCCGTCGCGGCGATCACGCTCCCCGGCGACCGGCGCGACGACCTGGTCACCGAGTCCGCCGAGGCGGTCGCGTCCTGGTTCGGCACGGTCGTCGTCTACGAGGACGAGGACAAGCGCGGGCGCGCGCCTGGCGCGATGCGCGAGCTCATCGCCGACGCGATGCGCAAGATCAGGCCCGAGGTGCACGTGACGTTCGCGGACGGCCCGGCAGCCGCGCTGCGCGCGGCGGTCGGTCTCGCGGCCGGCGCGCCGGTGCTGTTCCTGTACGAGAAGCTGGACCCGGCGCTCGCCGCTCTCGAGGCGGTCGGCGCGACCCCGTGGCCTGAAGAGGACCTCATGGGCGATCTCGAAGGAGAACCGATCGAGGACTCCTTGCCAGGGGACCTCCTCAGCGACGTCAGCACAGCCGAGACGACGCCGCTCCCGCCGGTCACCGGCTCGCCGCTGAATCGCGCGGAGCGAGATGCCTGAGCTTGTCTGGGTTGCGGATCAGCCGGATCGCAGTGATCAGGCCGTCGCGGTCGAGGTCGACGGCGACGACGTTGTCTATTGCGCCGGCCGACGTCAGCAGCAGTCCCGGCTGGCCGTTGACGAGCGCGCGCGTGGCGTCGAAGCCCGCAAGCTGTCTGGCAATGACCCCGAGAACCCAGCGCGCGACCTTATCGGGTCCGCGCAGCGGGCGGATGGCGGCGCTTCTCCGTACGCACGCGCCGAAATCCGTTTCGAGCACGCGTTAGAGAACAGTGCGAGGGGGTTCAAGGGATATCCGCGCCATGAGCTGCCTCCGCCGACGTCGTTACCTGCAGGGAAGACAACACAGGTGCCGCCTGTGTGACATCGCGCCCAGTGTGACATCACGTATTCGACATTGGGCTCCAGGCTAATCAGAGGCCAAGTTACTGTCCTATTTCAGGCAGGCCCCCGAGAGGCTACAGTGAACGCCTGCATTCGTTTGCCCTGGCCCAGAGGATGATGCGGTGACCGACGACAACGCGCCAGCGCGCGCAGATGTCAGGCCGGGCGACAAGGTGGCCGGTTATCTGCTGGAGGAACAGATCGGCCAGGGCGGCATGGCCGTCGTCTACCGCGCCTACGACGAGCGGCTAGACCGCAGGGTCGCGCTCAAGGTTCTCGCGCCGAGCCTTGCCGCCGACAACGCGTTCCGCACCCGGTTCATCAGGGAATCGCGGGCGGCGGCGACGGTCGAGCACCCCAACATCATCCCGGTCTACGACGCGGGCGACGCTGGCGGCTGCCTGTTCATCTCGATGCGCTACGTGCAAGGCGGCGACGTGCGGGCGCTGCTCGCCGACGGCAAGGGCCTGCCGCCGGCCAGGGCGTGGAACATCATCAACCAGGTTGCCTCGGCGCTCGATATGGCGCACAGCCACAACCTCGTGCATCGCGACGTCAAGCCCGCCAACATGCTGATCGACGCCAGCGCCAAAGAGGTGCAGCGCGACGTCAACACCTCCGGCCCGGTGACCGAGCACATCTACCTGTCGGACTTCGGGATCAGCAAGCAGACCGTCGCCAGCCACCTGACCAGCACCGGTCAGTTCGTCGGCACGCTCGACTACATCGCACCCGAGCAGATCGAGGGCCAGAGCATCGACGGCAGGGCGGATCAGTACTCGCTGGCCTGCGCGGCGTTCGAGTTGCTGTGCGGCGCCCCGCCGTTCACCGGCCCCAACGTCTTCGCGCTGATCAACTCGCACCTGTCGGAGCAGCCTCCGCCGGCGACGAAGCTGCGGCCAGCGCTCCCGCCGGATGCCGACCGGGTGCTGGCGAAGGCGATGGACAAGACGCCCGCCAGGCGGTACGCCACCTGCGCGCAGTTCGCGTCTGACCTGGGCCGCGCGCTCGGCTTGGTCCCAGGACCACTGGACGCCGACGGCGGCCGGACGGTCACGCCAGCGGGCGCCGGCGAGCAGGCCGAACCGCACCACCAGGCGACCGAGCTGGCGGGCCCCGCCGTCGCAGCCGCGCTGGGCGACCAGTCCAGGCTGGTCGCCCGGACAGCACAAGAATCGGCAGGAACGCCGCCGCCCGCGGCGGCAGTTGCCCCTGGTGCGACTCCGACGGGCGCCGGCGCACCGGCCGTGACGGACGAGCAGACCATGACGGCCGGCATGCCAGGCGCGGCGAGCGGCCAGGCTCTGTACGCTCCGCCCGCCGGCGCGCAGCAACAATGGCAGGCAGGTCCTGGCCAGCCGGCCTATGGTCAGCCAGCCTATGGTCAGCAAGCCCTTGGTCAGCAAGCCCCTGGTCGGCAAGCCCCTGGTCAGCAAGCCCCTGGTCAGCAAGCACTGTACGGGCAGTATCAGCCCCTCCAGACGTATCCGCAGCCGGGCGGCCCCGGCGGACCAGGGCCAGGAGGCGGCGGAACCGGCTGGCCGCAGTTCACGCCGCAGCAGCAGCCGCAGAAGCGCGCCCGTGGCGTGCTCGTCGGCGCGGTGGTGGGCGCGCTCGTGGTCGCGGGCGCGGCGGCGGCCGTCGCGGTGACGCTGCTCAACAACAACAGCAGCGGCAACGGGCCACGCAACGGACTGTCGTCGTCCGCGCCGCCTGTCTCATCGAGCGCGCCTGCGGATGGCCAGACCCAGGCAGCGGCCATGAGCAGCCTCCTGTCGCAGATGACCCAGTCGCACCAGGCGCTGCAGACGGCCGTGCTCGATATCGAGGACAACTGCTCGAGCCTGTCCGCCAGCCAGATGTCGAGCGACGTCGCGGCGATCAGGACAGCGGCGGGCCAGCGTCAGTCCGAGTACAACCAGGCAAAGGGCCTGGCCGTCAGCGCGCTGCCCAGCGGAACCACCGCGAAGGCGAACCTCACCCGCGCTCTGTTCTACTCCCTCCAGGCTGACAACAACTACCTGACCTGGGCGCAGCAGGAACAGAACGGCTGCTTCGTGTCCAGCCAGTCGAGCGCCTATAACGCGGCCAATAACGATTCCACCCAGGCCAACGCCGCGAAAAGCAATTTCGCGACCATCTGGAACAACCAGATAGCGCCCACGTACAACGAGCCGACGGTGGCGCCCGGCAACCTCTGAGGTCCCGGCTAGGCCTGCCCCGCGGAGTTCGGCCGCGATGACACTGCATTTGCGACCCTTCCCAGGCGACGCGGCCGACGTCGTCTCCAGCTGGGCCAGGACATGCGAGGAAGTCCTCATGTGGTGCGGCCATCCCGCCGCGCCGGTACCGGCCGAGCAGATAAACGCATGGGCCGACGAGGACTGGGCGCTGCCATTCGGGCTCTACCGCGGCCAACGCCTCGTGGCGTACGGAGAGCTGTGGGTCGATGACGACGAGGCACGAGTGGAGATCGCGCGGCTGGCCGTCGATCCCGCCGCACGGGGCCAGGGCGTCGGCCGGTGGCTCGCGAGCGGGCTCGCCGACCTGGCCAGGTCTAGGTATCCGCTTGTCTTCATGCGGGTGCATCCTGGCAACATCGCCGCGCGGCGGTGCTACGCCGCGGCGAACTTCGAGCCCGTCGAGCCGACTCTGGCGGCCCGATGGAACGCCTCGCAGCCCGTCAGCTACGTCTGGCTCAGCCTCATCGCCTGAGCGCGAGCGCCGCACCATCGCATGTCAGCCGGTGCCCCCGGGCCACCGACCCGTCAGGAAGCGGATGATGGCCGCCTCGAGCGCCCGCGCTATTTCCTTCTGGACCTTCGGCGAGGTCAGCAGCGCGGCGTCGGCGGCGTTGGGCATGTTGCCGCACTCGATCAGCACCTTGGGAACAGTGGTGAGGTTCAGGCCGGCGAGGTCGTCCCTGCGGATGTAGCCGTCGTGGCCGTAGTAGTCCGAGATCTGAAACGGCGTATCGGATACAAACGCCCGGTGTACGTAGCTGCCGAACCGCAGCGAAGAGCCGATGACGCCGTCGTTAGGCCCGTCCGGAATCGGCTCGAGCACCGTGAAACCGCGGCCCGATACCGGCCCGCCGTCGGCATGAATGTCAATGGCCACGTCGGCGTGCGCGTTGTTGATGATCCTG
>DASUHI010000277.1:0-23885 GCA_036273575.1 Streptosporangiaceae bacterium
TGGGCGTCGGCCGAGATCGCGCCGCAGAACGCGTCGTAGTCGATCAGCTCGGTGATGGTCGGGTTCTCGCCGCAGATAGGGCAGTCCGGGTCCTTCTTGATGTTCAGGCTCCGGTAGTTCATCTCCAGCGCGTCGTAGATCATCAGCCGGCCGACGACCGGCTCACCGATCCCGATCAGGAGCTTGATGGCCTCGTTGACCTGGATGGAACCGATCGACGCGCACAGAACGCCGAGAACGCCGCCTTCTGCGCAGGACGGCACCATGCCGGGAGGCGGCGGCTCGGGGTACAGGCAGCGGTAGCAGGGGCCGTACTCGGCCCAGAACACGCTCGCCTGCCCGTCGAAGCGGTAGATCGAGCCCCAGACGTATGGCTTGCCCAGAAGGACACACGCGTCGTTGACCATGTACCTGGTCGCGAAGTTGTCTGTACCGTCGACGATCAGGTCATACCCGGAGAAGATCTGCATCACGTTGTCGTTGCTGAGGGCTTCCTCGTGCACGATGACGTCGACGTACGGATTGATCTCCTTGATGCTGTCGCGCGCCGACAGTGCCTTCGGCCGGCCGATGTCGGACTGGCCGTGGATGATCTGACGCTGCAGGTTGGACTCGTCGACGACGTCGAAGTCGATGACTCCGAGCGTTCCGACGCCGGCCGCCGCCAGGTAGAGCAGCGCCGGCGAGCCGAGGCCGCCAGCGCCTACGCACAGCACTTTCGCGTTCTTCAACCGCTTTTGTCCCGTCATACCGACGTCCGGGATGATCAGGTGCCGGGAATAACGCTTGACCTCATCGACGGTGAGGTCGGCAGCGGGTTCGACCAGCGGCGGCAGAGTCACGGGTGATCTCCTGTAATAACGAGCGGCTTAGCCACCTACTGTGAACGACCGCGGCAGTCCCCGCATTCCTGCGCCAGCGGGTCGCAGGTGCCCTGAGTGTCACCGGCGGGAGGTAGAACTCAGCCATGCCAGATTCGCAGCAGAGCCACCGCCGCAGGCCGTTACCTGACGCCCAGGCCATCCGTCCGTTCTGTGTTCCCGAGGCGGCGCCGCCCTATGACGACGAGATCCCTGCCCGGCCGCGGCCTGGCCGCCATCGGAACCTCGCGCACGGCAACGGCCGTGAGTCCGGCGGCCAGGCGGTGGCGGTGCCGGGAACCTGGCCGAGCCGGTTCGCCCAAGTCCTGAGCGAGGCGCTGGCCGGGTCGCGGCCCGCCAGCCAGCTGACCCCCTGGACAACGGAACAGGCGCGCAAGCGGATCGGCCAGCTCGGCCCGCTCCTGGCCACCCGGGCGGCTCCGGCCCACCGGGCCGGGCCAGCACCACAGCCGCGCGTGCGCCGCGTCATCGTCAGCTCGCCGGTCCAGGGCGTCCTGGAGATGACGGTCATCGTGGACGTCGGCTCGCGCGCCCGCGCCGTAGCCGTCCGCCTCGAGCGCCCGTCGTCAGCCGACGCCGGCCCGCCGGCTCGGTACCTGCGCGGGCGCCAGCCGCTGCCCGCCGGCGCCTGGCTCTGCACCGCGATAGAAGGGGCGTAGACCGCCGCGGTCAGCGCTTGCGCGGGTCTCCGTGGCAGAGCTTGAACTTCTTGCCTGACCCGCACGGGCATGGCGCGTTCCTGCCGACCTTGCTGAAGTCGGCGGGCCCGGCCGACCCGGCCATCTGCACGGACCCGCCAGACGCGTCGTCGCTCGGCGCGCTGTAGCTCAGGCGGCTTGGGCGATTCGGCTGCGCGAGCCCTGGCGAGATGAAGGCCGCTGGCAGGCTCGGCTGCTCCGGCTCGGCGGGCTCGGCCCCGCCGTCGAACGACGGCAGCGGCACAGCGTCCTGCACCTGACCGCCGAGGGCATTGACCTGCGGCCCGATCCACTCGCCGTCAGGGCCAGCCTCACCGGCGACGGGGCTCTCCGCGACCTCGACCTGCAGCGTGAACAAGTTGCCGACCGACTCCTCCTTGATCGCGTCCATCATCGCGGTGAACAAGTCGTAGCCTTCGCGCTGGTACTCGACCAGCGGGTCACGCTGCGCGTGGCCGCGCATGTGGATGCCGGACTGCAGGTAGTCCATCTCGTACAGGTGCTCGCGCCACTTGACGTCGAGAACCGAGAGCACCACGCGCCGTTCCAGCTCGCGCATCACCTCGGGTGTGAGCTCTTCCTCGCGCTTGTCGTAGGCCGCCTGCGCGTCCTCCTGCATGCGCTCGGTCAGGATCTCGGCGGTCAGGGCGTGCAGCCCGCCCTCTTCCTGCTCGAGCTGGGCGACGGTCAAGCCGACCGGGTACAGCCGCCCGAACGCGGTCCACAGCTGGTCCAGGTCCCACTCCTCGGCAAAGCCCTCGGCCGTGGCCTTCGCCACGTAGTCCGCGATGACCTCGTCGATCATGTTCCTGATCTGCTCGTGCAGGTCCTCACCCGCCAGCACCCTGTGCCGCTCGGAGTACACGACCTCCCGCTGCCGGTTCATCACGTCGTCGTACTTGAGCAGGTCCTTGCGCATTTCGAAGTTCAGCGCCTCGACCTGGGTCTGGGCGGACCTGATCGACCGGCTCACGGTCTTGGACTCGATGGGAACGTCGGGGCCGGTCTTGGCCCACTCCAGGAACTGCGCGACACGGTCGCCGTTGAACCGGCGCATCAGGTCGTCCTCGAAGGACAGGTAGAACCGCGACTCACCGGGGTCGCCCTGCCGGCCTGACCGGCCGCGCAACTGGTTGTCGATGCGCCTGGACTCGTGCCGCTCGGTGCCGAGCACATACAGCCCGCCGAGGGTGACGACCTCTTCGTGCTCCTCGGCCACCGCGCGCCTGGACTTCTCGACCGCCTCGGGCCACGCGGCCTCGAAGTCCTCCGGCGTATCGACCGGCGACAGCCCGCGCTGATGCAGCTCGAGGTCGGCGAGGAACTCGGGGTTCCCGCCGAGCATGATGTCGGTACCGCGGCCCGCCATGTTCGTCGCGACGGTTACGGCGCCCTTGCGCCCTGCCTGGGCCACGATCGCTGCCTCACGCTCATGGTGCTTGGCGTTCAGCACCTCGTGCGGCACGCCAGCCCGCTTGAGCATCCGGGACAGCACCTCGGACTTCTCGACGCTGACGGTGCCGACCAGCACCGGCTGCCCGATGTCGTGCCGTTCTGAGATGTCATTGACCAGCGCGTCGAACTTCGCCTGCTCGGTCTGGTAGACGACGTCGGGCTGGTCGATCCTGATCATCGGCATATTGGTCGGGATCGGGACCACGCCGAGCTTGTAGGTCTGGTGGAACTCGTTCGCTTCGGTCATGGCCGTGCCGGTCATGCCCGCGAGCTTGTCGTAGAGCCTGAAGTAGTTCTGCAGCGTGATCGTGGCGAGCGTCTGGTTCTCGTCCATGATCTTGACGCCTTCTTTGGCCTCGATCGCCTGGTGCATGCCCTCGCTGTACCGGCGGCCGTGCAGGATGCGGCCCGTGAAGTCGTCGACGATGAGGACCTCGCCGCCCGAGACGACGTAGTCCTTGTCCTTTTTGAACAATTCCTTCGCCTTAATGGCGTTGTTCAGGAACCCGACCAGGTGGGCATTCGAGTGGTCGTAGAGGTTCTCGATGCCGAGCCAGTCCTCGACCTTAGCCACTCCGGGCTCGAGGATGCCGACCGTGCGCTTCTTCTCGTCGACCTCGTAGTCACCCTCTCCGTCCTCGCCGCGGCGCAGTCGCGGGACGATCTTGGCGAACTCTGAGTACCAGATGCTGTTCTGGTCGGCCGGGCCGCTGATGATGAGCGGCGTCCTTGCCTCGTCGATCAGGATCGAGTCAACCTCGTCCACGACCGCGAAGTTGTGGCCCCGCTGCACGCACTCGTCGAGCGCCCAGGCCATGTTGTCGCGCAGGTAGTCGAAGCCGAACTCGTTGTTCGTCCCGTAGGTGATGTCGGCGGCGTACTGCTTGCGGCGCTGCTCGGGCTCCATCTCGGCGAGGATGACGCCGACCTCGAGCCCGAGGAACCGGTGGATCCTTCCCATCCACTCCGCGTCGCGCTTGGCCAGGTAGTCGTTAACGGTGACGACGTGCACGCCGGTGCCGGGCAGCGCATTCAGGTAGGCGGCGAGCACGCTGGTCAGGGTCTTGCCCTCACCGGTCTTCATCTCGGCGATGTTGCCGAAGTGCAGCGCGCCGCCACCCATGATCTGGACGTCGAAGTGCCGCTGGCCGAGCGTGCGCTTGGCCGCCTCCCGCACGGCGGCGAAGGCCTCGGGGAGCAGGTCGTCGAGGGACTCGCCGTCGGCGTGGCGCTCCCTGAACTCGTCGGTCAGCGCCCGGAGCTCGGCGTCGGTCAGCGCCTCGTAGTCCTCTTCGATGGAGTTGACCTGCTCAACGATCCGCTGCAGCTTGCGCAGGGTCTTGCCCTCGCCAGCGCGCAGGACCTTATCGATGATTGCTGGCACGTCTTGTCGCGCTCCTCGCGGATTCGTCTGACTGGCTGACCAGGTGCATCCCGCGTCCCGGTAGAGTTCCGTGCCGATCGGGCTCACGGCAGGGCCGCCAGTAACCACTCTTTGACTGCCATGGTAGGCGAGATGGCGGGCCTTGCCGACCCGACGCAGCAATGCCCGCTGGCCTGGCCAGCGCGCATAACATGATCTGCGTCGAGTACCAGGGGGCCGACCGCGAGCGGTCGCACCGGCCTCGCCACAATATTAGGCACGTCTGTCCAGGCAAGCGGAAGGAGCAGGGACTATGCAGCATCACCCTGACCGCGACGCCGTGGACGACCCTCCGGCCGGCAACGTGACATCGCAGAGCGAGGCAGCTATGCAAGACGCATCCGTGGCGCCCGGGGGACAGACCGGGCAGGGCGGATTGGCGCGTGGCCAGTCTGCGTCCTCCCTCGGGCCGTTTCCCTCCTACCACGGGCGTACCGTCTCCTGGGTCGCCGTCGGGCTCATGACACTCGGGTTCATCGTCGGCGGGCTCGGGCTCGTACTCGGCCACGGCGGGCCCACCTGGTGGGCGTTCTGGCTCGGCGCCGGCGTGGCCGTGCTCGGCCTGCTCATCTCCCTCGCGACTAACATGTTCGAGGACTGGTACTAAACCGGCCCGGAGCCCGACTTCGGACCCGCAACCAGGGTGATCGTGGAGGCGGTTTGCGGCTTTTGCGCCCTGGAATCGGATCCGAAGCGGCGCTGGAGCGCGCGGGGATGTCAGTGGTGGCCGTTACAGTGCTTTTGTGGTTCGAACTCCCTCTCCGCTGCCCGAATACAAGCTGACGCCCGATGACGTGCGGCTGCTGACGCTGCAGGCTCAGGGAATGATCGGCGCAAAGGCGAGGACCGGGGGCGTCGCGGCCATGCTGCGCCGGGTCGGCGCCGTTCAGCTCGACACGATAAGCGTGCTCGCCAGGTCGCACGAGCTGGTGGCGTACGCGCGGCTCGGGGCCGTGTCGCGCTCGGCGATCGAGCGGGCGTACTGGCATCCGCGCACCGCGACGGCCTTCGAGTACTGGTCGCACGCCGCCTGCGTACTGCCGATCGAGGAGTGGCCGTACTACGCGTTCCGGCGGCGAGCGTTCATTGCCAGGGGCAGGCGCTGGCACGACAACCACGCCTCGGTCTGCGAGGAAGTGCTCGCGAAGATCAGATCCGAGGGCCCGCTCACGACCACGGACCTGGGCGGCGCCAAGAACGGCGGTCCCTGGTGGGACTGGTCGGAGACGAAGATCGCCGTGGAGTGGCTGCTCGACATGGGCCAGGTCATCTGCGCCAGAAGGATCGGCTGGCGGCGCGTCTACGACCTGCCGGAGCGCGTGCTGCCCGCTGACCTGCTGAACGCTGACCCCACCGACGCGGAGTGCCTGATCCACCTGACGGGCGTCGCCGCCAGGGCGCTCGGCGTCGTCGCGAAGGCTGACCTGACCGACTATCAGCGGCTCGCGAACTTCGGTTCAGGCCGCAACACAGCGAACCTGTCTGCCGACGACGCCGCGGTCGCCGCCGGGCTCATCCCCGTCGCGATCGAGAACAAGACCGGCCAGGCGACCTCCGCCTGGGCTGACCCAGCCGCCGTCGCCGGCCTCGCGGAGCCGGCCGGCCGGCCCGGAAGGGCGGGCAGGCACCGCGTGACGCTGCTCTCCCCGTTCGACTCGCTGGTCTGGGACCGCAAGCGCACCAGGCGCATGTTCGGCTTCGATCACAGCCTCGAGGCCTACGTCCCCAAGCCCAAGCGCGTTCACGGCTACTACACGATGCCCCTGCTCGCGGGCGGCAAGCTCCTGGGCCGCGTCGACCCAGCCCGCGAGGGAAAGACCCTCATAGCCCGCCAGCTGACCCTCGATACCCCCCGAGCCGCCGAGCCCATGGCGCGTGCCCTGCTGGAAGCCGCCACGTGGGTCGGCTGCGACAACATCGCCCTCGAGCGCGTCAACCCGCCCGAGCTAGCCTCTCGCCTCCACGCGGCCCTAGCCGCGGCGGCATAATCCTCATCCGAGCTCGATGAGCTTGTCCCGCACGGCCACCATGACCGCCTCCATCCTCGAGTGGATCTGCAGTTTCTCGAGAATGTTGCGGACATGGTTTTTCACCGTATTATCTGAAATGAACAATTCCTTCGCGATATCACGATTGTTCATCCCGCGCGCGACGAGCTTCAGCACCTGCATCTCGCGATCGGTCAGCTTGGGCGCGGGAACCTGCCGCGGCGGCTCCTCCGAGTCCCTCCTGGCCAGCGACGCGAACTCGGTCAGCAGCTTGCCCGCCATCGAGGGGCTGATCAGCGACTGTCCCCCGTGCACGGACCTGACCGCCTCGGCGACCTGATCCAGGGGGATGTCCTTGAGCAGGTAGCCGCTCGCGCCAGCCTTGATGGCGTCGAAGAGGTCTTCCTCCTCATCGCTCATCGTCAGGATGACGATCCTGGCGCTGGGCGCCACGTCCTTGATCGCGCGGCAGGCCTCGATGCCGCTGCTCCGCGGCATCCTGATGTCCATCAGCACGACGTCCGGCAGCGACTCGCCAGCCTTCTGGACCGCCTCGGCGCCATCGCTGGCCTCCCCGACGACCTCGATGTCGGGCTCGGTGACGAGCACGATCTCCAGTCCGCGGCGGAACAGCGCGTGGTCGTCGACGATCAGCGTGCGGATCGGGTCCGGTCCACGCCCGGTCCCAGCGGCCCCGTCACCAGTCGCGCTCGGTGCCATGGCCTACCTCTCGTCGCTGAAGCTCATCCGCCGCGGGCGGCACGGCGCAGCCGTGCCGCCCGCGGCACCGAAGATCGCATGTAACCAAACTCTGTCCGACCATGCACGGGCATGCAAGCGCGCCGCCGGCGCGCCAGCCCGCCTGGGTCGCGTCACCCAGACCAGAGCACGGACGGCTGGCTCCTGGCGGCGTCCCGGCTGATCGGCGCCGCCTGCTCGGGCCGCCGTCTGCCGGGAATCCTCGCGCCCAGCGCGGCTGGCGGTGACTCGGCCACAAGCCCAGGCGCCGCTGCGTTCTCGACCAGCCTGATCACCCCGTACTGGTAGCCGTGGCGCCGGTAGACAACGCTCGGCGTTCCCTCCTCGATGTCATGGAACAGGTAGAAATCATGGCCCACGAGCTCCATCTCGAGCAGCGCCTGGTCGATCGAGATCGGCTTGGCGTGATGGAACTTCTGCCTGACGACGAGGGGGCCGTCACCCTCCATCTTGATCGCTACCACGCTGTCGCGGTCGGCCGCGACGTCCTCGTCGGCGGCCGGCCCGGCCAGATAGTCCTCGTCCTGCACGGCGAGGTCCTCGTCGGCGGCGCCGGCCCCCTGGGCGGTGCTGTTACCAGCCGCGGGGCCGGCCGCGGCTCCGTAGTGGTTCTTCCTCCGGTCGAGGGCTCGCCGCAGGCGCGAGTCGAGCTTGGCGAGGGCAAGGTCAAGGGCAGCCATCCGGTCTTCCGCCGCGGCCTCGGCCCTGATCGCAGGGCCACGCGACCTGATCGTGAGTTCCACCCGCTCCTTCTGGCTGGCCTGGCGGGGGTTGCGCTCGACGGAGAGCTCGACGTCAACCCTGATGGCCTTCTGGTCCAGCTTCTCCAGCTTGTTGAGCTTGGCGGCGGCGTACTCCTTGAAGCGTGCAGGCACGTCCGTCTGGCGACCCTTGAAAATGATTTCCATGCCCGAACCCCCTTACCTCGGAGTGGAAGAGCACCCGTCCGGCCGACCTGGTCTTCGACCCCACATCCGCCTGCTGAGGAGTTCGCGGCCTGCTTGTGCCACTACTGGCCTTCTCCCGCGCCCGTCGGCGTCTGGCCGGCGGGACGAGGCAGGGCTTACATCTAAACCGCACCGTGATCAGTCGACGAGAAGTCGCCTTACGTGGGCCGTTTCGCCTGCGGCTGGCATCGGCTTGCCGGGCCCGCCACCCCGCGATCGGGGTAGCATTCCCGGCGCAACCACGGACCCGGACGGGTGCCACACAATGACGGTAGCCGCCTGCGCGCCCGATGTCAGGACCAGGGTCGCCTCGTGTTTATCTGCTCGTAATCAAATCCGGCCAGACAGGATCGGCTTTCAGCCAGGAAAGACCGGAGTGATGCCCTTGGCGACCTGGCGCCAGTCCGGGCTCAGCAGCCCGGTCTTCGAGATCTGAATCACCGCTGGCGAGTTGTCGGTCGGCGGGATAGCGACCGCGATCGACGGGGCGATCTGGCCAGCCGGCCAGCTCACTGCCACGGACTTCGCGCCGTGCGGGGTGGCGATCGGTACCGACTGACCGCCGTTCAGCGGCACCTCGTAGAGCTGCGTCCTCGTGCCGACCTGGCCGACCACGAGCAGATGATCAGGGTCCAGCCAGGTCAGCGCGATGGGCTCGGCAACGTCGGTCCCGACCCGCAGCATCTGGGTGTTCTGGGCCACGTACGTGTACTGGCCCCTGTTCTGGCTGATCGCCGCGATCCTGATCTTCATACCGCTGCGAGTATTGATCAACAGGGCCGCCCTGACCCCGTCCGGCGCCACCTGCAGCGACTGGATACTCGCCTTGTCCATCGAGGGGCTGAGCACCCCGGTCAGCGCCGGGCGGGCTGGCGGTTCGGTGCCTGCCCGCGGGATCACGTAGATCTGCATTTTCGTGACGATCCAGAGTTCTCCCTGGTCGTCGAAGCTCAGCGACGTGCACGTCGAGTGCAGGCGCCCGGTGATGACCCGCCCGGCGTGAGACTGCGGCATCAGGTACACGGTCGCGCCTCTGCACCCGGCCAGCACCGCCGAGCCCGCATGCGCGGGCGAAACCGCCATGGCCGCGAACGTCTTGCCGCGCAGAGTCTTGGGCAACGGCATGGTCAGTTTCTGCGAGGGCCTGGCGCGGTACGCCACAGCCGCCGGCCCGGCCGGGCCGGCCGGCATCTGGTAGTACATCATCGCCTTGCTCGGTCCGCGCGGCACCCAGCCGGCGTAAGCCTGCGGGTGGAGCGGCACGCCGTGGCCGTTCACCTTGAGAACGACCGTCCTGATCGGGTTCGCGGTTTCTGCCGCGTACGGCGCCAAGACGAGTGACGCGTAGAGCTGGGCTGCCATGCGCTGTTGTTGCGCCCGGTCCGCCTTCGCTGCGGCGCCGCCGAGGTTCACGACGGCCGTGACGCCGCTCACGACCTGAGCGCTCAGCAGCTTCGTGCCTGCCGGAAACGCCGTCCTGGCGGCTGCGAAGAGCCAGCCTCGGTCGAGCGCTGGCCGCAGGAGCGTCTTGACGAGACCGCTAATTCCCTGCTTGCCGACCTGCACGGGAATGTAGACGGGGTCAGGGACGAGGGCGTCTGCTGGCCCGGTGGCGGGATAGAAGTACAGGTTGCGGGCCTGATACTCGCGCTCGAAATCGGACTCCCTCAGCAGTAGCAGCGACGGGCTCGCCGGCGAGTTGTTGACGAAGATGTTGTTGATGCGCCACTGCCCCTCGACCTGCACAAGCTCGAAGTGATAGCTGGTCGTCGACGGCATGACCACCACGCTGCCCGCCTGGTACCTGCCTGACGCCCGCAGCGCGGCGACGTGCTTACTGGTCACGCCCACGTCCACGGACTGCGGCCCGCCTCCTTGCTGGGAGGAACCTTTGAACGGCGCCGTCTCGGCAAACGTGGGCGCATCGACGATAGTCGCCGCCCAGCCGGGCCGCCACCGGTGCGCGAACCCGCCCTTGCCCGAGGTCAGGAACTCCTTCGCGACGCGGTGGTTCGGGTCGTAGTCGGCGCTCGCCGCCATGAACCCCTCGACGATGTCCTGCGGACTCCAGCCCTTGCCTGGTGGTTCTGGCACCATCTGGACGCCGCTCTGCCCGATCTGGCCCGCGCCGTGCAGCGTGCTGATCTGGATCGTCCCGCTGGTCGGCAGGTTCGCGCACGCGGCGAGCGTCGCGGTCATGGCGACGGCGCCGATCGCCGCGAGCCAGCACCGCGAGCTCATCGGTGCTCCCTGAACGCCGCCGCTCCGTCGCTGAGACTGGTGCCAGTCAGGTCAGCGGCGTGCTCGGCCAGCGCGCTCACGTCGGCCTCGACGGGCACCAGCGGCAGCGGTGAGCCCGCCAGCTCCGCTCCCGCGGTGCGCGGCAGCGTGAGCCGGAAGACCGACCCGCTGGCAGGCCGACCCCAGGCCTCCAGCCAGCCGCCGTGCAGCCTGGCGTCCTCCAGCGCGATCGCGAGGCCCAGGCCCGTGCCGCCGGTCGTCCTCGCGCGGGCCGGGTCCGCACGCCAGAACCTGTCGAAGACGAGGTGCTCCTCCCCTGGCGCCAGGCCGACGCCGAAGTCCCGCACCGTCACGGCCGCCGCGTCGCGGTCGGCGGCCGCGGCCACGACCACGTCCCTGCCCTCGCCGTGCTCGACGGCATTGCAGAGCAGGTTGCGCAGTATCCGCTCCACCCGCCTGCGGTCCATCTCCACGAGGCACTGCTCGGCGGGGAGCTGGAACTCGATCCGCGCACCGCGGCGCTCTGCCAGCTGCCTGGCATCGTCGGCTGACTGGCGCACCACGTCGCACACGTCGACGAGCTCGGCGTCCAGCGTGGCCGCGTTCGCGTCGTACCTGCTGATCTCCAGCAGGTCGGCAAGCAGCGACTCGAACCTGCCGAGCTGGCTCTGCAGCAGCTCTGCGGACCGCGATGCCGCCGACTCCAGCTGTTCGCGCGCCTCGTAGAGCAGGTCCGCGGCCATCCTGATCGTGGTCAGCGGGGTGCGCAGCTCATGCGAGACGTCGGAGACAAACTGCCGCTGGACGTGGGACAGCTCCTCCAGCTCGCGCATCTTGTCCTGCAGGCTCGCCGCCATGTGGTTGAACGACGTGGCAAGCGCCGCGATCTCGTCCTTGCCGTGCACGGCGAGCCGCTCGTCCAGCCGTCCAGTCGACAGCAGCCGAGCGCCTTGCGCGGCCCTCGCGACGGGTACCACGACCCACCTCGTTACCAGCCATGCGATGCCGGCCAGCAGGAAGACCAGCGCGAGCCCGACGAGGACGAGCGTGCGCTGGATCAGGGCCAGCTCGCTCTGCAGCTGAGTGAGCGGAAAGAAGTAGTAGACCTTGTACGCGCTGCCGAAGGACGCGGCGTACAAGAATCCGGAGGTCTTCGGACTGTGCGCGTTCGGATACGGCATGCTCGCGAAGATCATCTGTGGCGTCTTCAGGCGCCCGGCCAGCTGCGGGTATCGCGCCACGTTGTGAACGCCGAGCCTGTTCTGGCCGGCGGCCGGGCTGCCGGGCTGGAACGCGGCGGTCTCCACGGTCACCGCGACACCGTAGTCCGCGCCCGTGCTCTGGCCGTTCGCCTCCAGGGTGCTGACGATCTGATGGACGAGGCCCTGCGACGCCGGTCCTGGCTGCCTCGCCGCGGTCGGCTCCGACTGCGCGATCTCCGTGCCGCCGAACGCCTGCGTATATGCCTGCACCTTGGCACGTGTGAGCAGGTTGGAGGCGATCTGCTGCATCAGGAAGAAGCCGAGCACGGACACGACCAGGGCCGAAACCACCAGCGTGGTGGACACCACGCGCACCTGCAGCGAGCTGCGCCAGCGCGACTGCAGCCGCTTGGTCAGGTTCAGTGTGCCGGCCCGCAGGCTGGCGACCGGGTGCGCGGGCACCCGCCGCCGCAGGTTGCGGATGCGGGGAACGAAGGCAACCAGGCCGCGCACGCTGAACCGCCGGCCTGGTCGATCACCGTCGGCCAGCCAGGCCAGCCGCGACTTGGACTGGCCCGCGGTGCTCAGCCGGGCCCTGCCTTATAGCCGACGCCGCGAACCGTCACGACGATCTCCGGGCGCTCAGGGTCCTTCTCGATCTTCGCGCGCAACCGCTGCACGTGCACGTTGACCAGCCTGGTGTCGGCAGCGTGCCGGTAGCCCCAGACCTGCTCGAGCAGCACTTCCCTGGTGAAGACCTGGCGCGGCTTGCGTGCGAGCGCGACCAGCAGGTCGAACTCGAGCGGCGTCAGGCTGATCACCTCGCCATTGCGACGGACCGAGTGCCCGGCCACGTCGATCGAGACGTCGCCGATCGAGAGCATCTCGGGAGCAGGGTCGTCCGTGCGCCGCAGCCTGGCCCTGACGCGCGCGATCAGGACCTTGGCCTGGAACGGCTTGACGATGTAGTCGTCGGCGCCGGACTCCAGCCCGAGGACGACGTCCACGGTGTCGCTCTTGGCGGTGAGCATCACGATCGGAACGCCGGACTCGGCCCTGATCTGGCGGCAGACGTCGATCCCGTCCATCCCGGGCAGCATCAGGTCCAGCAGGATCAGGTCCGGCCTGGTCTCACGGAAAGCCTCAAGGGCCCGGTCACCATCGGCGACGAACGTCGGCTCGAAACCCTCACCACGCAGCACAATGCCCAGCATCTCGGCCAGGGCGGCGTCGTCATCGACGACCAGCACACGACCTTTCATACTCCCCATCGTTCCACGGAAACGGCAGCAACCAAGCCCGCGAGTTACGAGCCGGTATCCAGCACACGCAGATTACCCCTTGTGACCGGCTGAATGACCCCGGACTCAGTGACGATCGCGCTGATCAGGCCGGGCGGTGTGACGTCGAAGGCCGGGTTGTGCACGCCGCTGCCCGCGGGGGCTACCTGATGACCGGCGACGCACGTCACCTCCTCGGCCGCCCGCTGCTCGATCACTATCGAAGCGGCGTCGTTGGTGCCGAAGTCGATCGTCGAGACCGGCGCGACGACCACGAACGGCACGTCATGGTGGCGGGCGAGCACGGCGAGCCCGTAGGTGCCGACCTTGTTCGCCACGCTGCCGTCAGCGGCGATCCGGTCGGCGCCGACCACGACCAGGTCGACCTGACCCGCCGCCATCAGCGAAGCCGCCGCGGAATCCGCGAGCACCCGGTGCGGCATACCCGCGCGGCCAGCCTCGTACGCGGTCAGCCTCGATCCCTGCAGCAGCGGCCTCGTCTCGTCCACCCAGAGCATCTCGAGCAAACCCGCCCTGTGCGCCGCGAGCACCAATCCGAACGCCGTTCCTTCCCCGGCCGTGACCAGCGCGCCGGTGTTGCAGTGGGTGAGGATCCTGGCACCCGCGGGCACGAGGTCCATGCCCAGGGCTGCCATCTGCGCGCATGCCTTCTCGTCGGCGTCCTGGATCGACCGGGCTTGCGCGAGGGCAGCCAGGGGTGCGTCCTGTTCCGCCTCCTGATAGGCAGCGAGCGCCAGCCTGGCACCCCACCCGAGGTTTGCCGCCGTCGGTCTGGCCGCCGCGATCGCGGCCGCGGCTTCCGCCACGTCCTCCCCCCTCGCGGCCGCCAGAGCGACACCGTACGCGCCCGCGATGCCGAGCAGCGGCGCGCCGCGAACGACGAGCCGCCGTATCGCGTCGACAAGGGAAGGCACGTCGGCGCACGTGACGGACCTCTCGACGGCAGGCAGGGCGGTCTGGTCAAGCAGCTCGATTGCGGGGCCCGCGGGCGGGTCCCGCCAGCGCAGCGCGGCGATGCTCACCCTGCCAGTGTCCTCGACAGCGTGCTCTGATCCAGGACCGGGCAGTCCGTTGAGGAAATCTGTCAGAATCTGGGAGTTTGTCGGCGCTGTGCTGCGCCGCGTCCAGGATCATTGCTGACGGACGCGCGCGTGCCACTATGGGCGTGCGGCCAGGCGTCGGGCGGTGGGAGATCAGGCGATGAACGACAACGTCGAGTGGGGCCAGCCTGGGCAGCGGCCGGGGCACGGCCAGCCACCGCCCGGGTGCGGTCAGCCCCCGCCGTACGGCCAGCCACCGCCCGGGTACGGCCAGCCACCGCCCGGGTACGGCCAGCCGCCGCCTTACGGGCAGCCCCCGCCGTACGGGTACGGCCAGCCTGGCTACGGGCGGCCGCACGCCCCCGCGCCCGGCGGCGTGCCGCTGAGGCCGCTGGGCGTCGGCGACATCCTCAGCGGCGCGTTCACGCTGATCAGGCGGAACCCCGTGGCCACGCTCGGCCTCGCCGCCATCGTCCAGACCCTGTACGGCATCGCCAGCGCCGTGATCTCCTACCAGGAACTCAGCGCGGCCCATCAGCTCAGCGTGAGCATCTCTTCCCAGCCGACCGACACGCAGGCCCTGCGCGCGCTTGGCCACTTCGCCGCGTCCTTCGCGCCGTACGCGGGGCTTCAGATCGTGCTCCTTTTCGTGTTCCAGGCCGTCCTGACCGGGATGCTGACCGGGGCGCTCGGCCACGGCCTGCTCGGCCACAACGTAACGATCGGCGAGGCGTGGCGGATCGCCAGGCTGCCGGCCGTGATCGGCGTCAGCCTGCTCGTCCCGCTGATCGGCATCGCCATCTGGGCGCCCGTCGCAATCGTCGTCGTCGTGTTGCTGGTCGCGCATCTCACCGCGCTGGCCGTGGTGATCGCCATCGTCGGCTTCCTGGCAGCCCTCGTCGTGAGCATCTGGGTATCGATCCGGCTGACCCTGGCGGTGCCCGCTGTCGTGCTGGAGGGCGCCGGGCCGGTCGATGCGCTCAGGCGGTCCTGGCAGCTGGTTCAGGGCAGCTGGTGGCGGGTCTTCGGGATCACGTTGCTGGCCGGAATCGTGGTCGCCTTCATCGGCTTCATCCTGGAGCTGCCGTTCAGCATCGTGGGCTCGCTGGCGGGCGGCGGGAGCGGGTTCCCGACGATGTTCAACGCGGGTTCCGGGGCGGCGGTCACCGCCGCCCCCACGGCTCTCGGCATAGCCATCGGAGCGATCGGCAGCATCATCGCCGCGACGTGCACGAGGCCGATCAGCGCGGGCGTGACCGTGCTGCTCTATACCGACATGCGGATCAGGAAGGAGGGCCTGGACCTGGCCCTCAACCAGGCCGCTCAGACCAGGGCGCTCAGCGGCGATGAGTTCATGAGCCTCTGGCGGCCAGGACAGCCTCCCTGGCGGCAGCCGTGACAGGCCCGCCGCCGGGGGCTGGGTTCGGCCAGCCAGGAGCGTCAGGGTGGCCGGAGCAGCCCGGCGGGTATCAGGGCTTCCCTGGGTACCTGGCTTACCCCGGATACCAGGGCTACCCCGGATACCAGGGCCATCCCGGGCAGGCGGGCTATCCCGGCTACGGCCAGGCGGCGCCGCCCGGGCAGTGGAGGCAGGGAACGGGGCCCGGCGGCGTCCCGCTACGCCCGCTCGGCGTCGGCGACATCCTGAGCGGCGCGTTCACGCTGATCAGGCAGAACCCCGCCGCGACGCTCGGCCTCACCGCAATGATCGTCACGACGCTGGCGATCGCGGTTCTGGTGATCTTCGTGATCGCAATCGGCACCACGGGCGCGATGCTGCTGCTCGCGCTGCCGTTCGTGCTCGGCGCGTTCGCAGTGCAGGCAGGAGGGCTCACGGCGGCCCTGGGGTGCGGCCTGCTCGGCAGGAAGGCCGGCATCGCCGAAGCGGTCAGGCGGGCGCGGGCCGGCTGGGTCCTGGTCACGATCGCGGTGCTGGCGGTGGCGGCCGTGGCGATGTGGGCGCTGCTGGTCGGGCTGCTGCGGGGCTGGGGCGCGATCCCCGCCCTGCTGCTGACGGCGTGGCTAGCGGTCATGACCAGCCTGGCGGTCCCAGTCGTCGTTTTGGAGCGCCGCGGGCCGTTCGCCGCCGTCGGCAGGTCGTGGCGCCTGGTATCGGGCAGCTACTGGCGGGTCCTGGGCATCTACCTGCTGACGTACGTGATGACGTGGGCAATCAGCCTCGTCGTCAACCTGCCGCTCGGGTTCGCGGGCGGGCTGATCGGCGGGGTCGGAGCGGGCAGCAAGGCGTCGCTGTCGATTGCCGTGGTGCTGTCGGCCATCGGCGAGGTCGCGATCGCGAGCCTGACGGCGACGATCGAGCTCGGTGTCCTCGTGCTGGTCTACGCGGACATGCGGATGCGCAAGGAGGGCATGGACCTGGAGCTGCGGCAGGCAGCTCAGAGCCGTCAGCTGACCGGAGACGAGTTCGCGTCCAGGGGGTTCACCAGCGCGTACACCGGCGGCGCGGCGCCAGGCCCTGGCTACCAGTCCCCGCCCGGCTGGCCGCGGCCTGACGGGCGCGCGTGAGCGGCTGATGCCAGGTCCACTCCTCGCGATCGCCGTGCCGGCCGGCGGCCCGCTGACCGGGCGGCGGCTCGGACAGCATCTCGCCAGGCACGAGCTGGCGGAGATGAGCGTCTGGGAGCGCATCCTGAACTGGCTTGCCCACCTGCCGCGCAGCGCGGGCAACGTCGTTCCTGGCGGCTGGTTCGGGCTGATCTCGCTCGCGATCATCGCGGTACTCGCGGTCACTGTGGTGCTGTACTGGGCCAGGCCGTCGCGGACCAGCCGCGCGCGGCAAGGTTCCGTGCTGACCAGCGACTCGCTGTCCGCGCGGGACTACCGCCGGACGGCACGCGAGCTGGCCGCCGCGGGCGACTACGCGGGCGCGATCGTGGCGGGGGTCCGCGCGATCGCGGCAGACCTCGACGAACGGGCCATCTTGCCGTCGCAGCCCGGCCGGACCGCCGACGAACTCGCCGTCGAGGCGGCCAGGGAAATGCCGGCGCTCACCGCTGACCTGAAGGCCGTGACGCGGCTGTTCGACGACATCAGGTACGGCGACAAGGACGGCAGCCTGGCCGGGTACCAGCTGGTCAGCCGCGTCGATGAGGCTGTGCGCTCGGCCCGGGCGCAGGGCGCGGCCGCGGCGGAGGCGACCCAGGCGGGCTTCGGGGTGCCGCGATGACCGCGCCGCCGATCAGGTCCGGTCGCCGCGCCGCGGAGCCGGAGGGGACGCCGGCGCCTGATGCGCCGTCCGCCACTGCCGCTTCGCGGGAGCGGCGCCAGTGGCGGGTGCCGCTGGCGCTGATTGCCGTGATCGTGCTTGGCGGCATCATGATCGCGGTGATCAGCAGGCTGCTGCCGCAACCCCATCAGAACGGCTACCTGGACCCGGCCAGCCGCGCCGCCGACGGCAGCAACGCGGTCACCGACATCCTCGGCGAGCGCGGATTCACCATTGTCCGCTCCTACAGCGCGTCCAGCGCGCTCAGCGCCGCCCAGGCCGTATCTGGCGCTCAGGAAGGGCGGCCCACCTTGGTCGTGACCAGCCCCTACCTGCTCACATGGCACCAGCTCGTCAGGCTCGGCCACGCCCGCGCCGATCTCGTGGTGGTCGAGCCAGGGGCGAGGGCGCTGGCCGCGATGGCGCCGGAGGTCGTGATCAAGGACGAGTCTGCCGGGCGCTTCGGCCAGTGGCTGCGGCCAGGGTGCAACCTGGCCGCGGCACGGCTGGCGGGTCCGGCGAACGTCGGCGGCGCCAGCTACCGCGCGCCGGCGGCGGCCGCAGGCTGCTACCCGGCGGGTGGCTTCCCCGCGCTCGTGCGGTACCGCGCGGCCGGCCGGACGATCACGGTGCTCGGCAGCGGCGCGCCGCTGATGGACGGCTATCTGGCCAGGAACGGCAACGCCGCCCTCGCGCTCAACCTGCTCGCCTCGCACCGGCGCGTGATCTGGCTGACTCCCGAGCCGCCGGTGGTCGCCGTGCCTCCGTCGGGGCCAGGCCAGCAGGGGCAGCCGGGTCCCGCGCTGATTCCCTGGCAGGCCTGGCTCGTGGTGATCCAGCTGGCGATCGCCTCGGTGCTCGTTGGACTCTGGAGGGCTCGCAGGCTCGGCCCGCTGATCAGCGAGCGGCTGCCCGTCGTCGTGCGTGCGTCGGAGACGGTGGAGGGCCACGCCGCGCTCTACCAGTCGCGCCGGGCCAGGGACCGGGCGGCGGCCGCCTTGCGCGAGGACCTGCTCGCCCGGATGCTGCCGAGACTCGGGCTCGTCAGGGACGCGCCGCGGGAAGCCGTCACCGCCGCGGTCGCCGCCAGGTCGCGCCGCGGCCAGCAGGACGCCGCCAGGATCCTCTACGGTCCTGCGCCGGGAACCGACGCGGATCTGGTCGTCCTCGCCCGTAGTCTTGACGAACTCGAAAGGGAGGTATGCGCCCAGTGATCGCCGATGACCAGGTACCGGCCGCTGTCTGGCCGGCCGGCGCGCCTAGGACGGCGCTTTCCCAGGTGCGGACCGAGGTGGCGAAGGCGGTGGTCGGCCAGGATTCGGTCGTCAGCGGCCTGCTGATCGCGCTGATTTGTGAAGGGCACGTGCTCCTCGAGGGCGTGCCTGGCGTCGCGAAGACGCTGTTGATCAGGGCGCTGGCCAGCGCGCTGTCGCTGGAGGGCAAGCGGCTGCAGTTCACGCCCGACCTGATGCCGGGCGACGTGACCGGCTCGCTGATCTATGACGCGCGGACGGCGCGTTTCGAGTTCAGGCCTGGGCCGGTGTTCACGAATTTGCTGCTGGCCGACGAGATCAACAGGACGCCGCCGAAGACGCAGGCGGCGCTGCTCGAGGCGATGGAGGAACGACAGGTTTCGGTCGAGGGCGAGCCCCGTCCGCTGCCCGTCCCGTTCCTCGTGGCCGCCACCCAGAACCCGGTCGAATACGAGGGCACGTATCCGCTGCCAGAGGCACAGCTGGACAGGTTCCTGCTGAAGCTGACGGTGGCGCTGCCGGAGCGAGAAGACGAGATCGCGATCGTGAACCGGCACGCGTCAGGCTTCGATCCGCGCAACCTGGCGGCGTCAGGGATCAGCCGCGTCGCGGCGCCTGGCGACCTCGCGCACGCGAAGGACGAAGCCCGCAAGGTGCACGTGGCCGCCGAGGTCACCGGGTACATCGTCGACATCTGCCGGGCGACCAGGGCCTCACCGTCGCTGCGGCTTGGCGTGTCCCCGCGCGGTGCGACCGCGTTGATGGTGACCAGCCGCGCGTGGGCGTGGCTGTCCGGGCGGGACTACGTGACGCCCGACGACGTCAAGGCGCTGGCCGGGCCCACGCTGCGGCACCGGGTCCAGCTGCGGCCCGAGGTCGAGCTGGACGGCGCCACCGCGGACGGCGTGCTCGCCGGCCTGCTCGCGGCCGTGCCCGTGCCCCGATGACGCTGACCGGCCGCGCGGGACTGCTGGCGGCTGCGGGGGTGCTCGTGGTTGCGGTCTTCGGCACGGGGCTGGCGTCATTCATCGTCAACGGGACGCTCGTGGCAGCTGTCTGCGCGGATCTCTTGCTCGCAGCGAGCATCGGGAGCCTGCGTCTCAGCCGGTCAGGCGACGCCAGGATCCACCTCGGCCAGACCGGGAAGACGACGCTGAGCGTCGTCAACGCCGGCCGTCGCCGGCTGCGCGGCGTGGTCAGGGACGGCTGGCAGCCCAGCGCCAGGGCGCGGCCGGCCGGAGCAGGCGTTGACGTCGCTGCCGGGCAGCGCGCGACCGTGGTCACGACGCTGACGCCGCGGCGCCGGGGCGACTTCGCCGCAGGGCTCGTCACGATCCGCTCGCTCGGGCCGTTCGGCCTCGCCGGGCGGCAGCGCAACCGCGAGGCGCCGCTCACGGTCCGGGTGCTGCCGCCGTTCCTGTCCCGCAAGCACCTGCCGGAAAAGCTCGCCAGGCTGCGCGAGCTCGACGGCCAGCACAAGTCCATGCGGAGGGGCCAGGGCAGCGAGTTCGACTCGCTGCGCCCGTACGTGCTGGGCGACGACGTCAGGTCCATCGACTGGCGGTCGTCGGCCCGCCGGGCGGACGTGCTCGTGCGGACCTGGCGGCCGGAGCGTGACCGCAGGATCGTGATCGTGCTCGACACCGGCCGTACCTCCGCCGGCCGGGTCGGCGACGTCCCGCGGCTCGACTCGTCCATGGACGCGGCCCTGCTGCTCGCCGCGCTCGCGGTCCGGGCGGGCGACCGGGTCGATCTCATCGCCGTCGACCGGCGCGTGCGCGCCCGGGTGGTCGGTGCGGGGCGCGGCGACGTGCTCGCCACGTTCACCAACGAGCTCGCGCTGCTCGAGCCCGACCTGATCGAGCCGGACATCGAGCTGATGATCGCGGCCGTGCTCGGCGTCGCGCGGCAGCGCTGCCTGGTCGTCCTGCTCACCGACCTCAACCCCGCGGCGATCGAGCTTGGCTTGCTGCCGCACGTCAGGCTGCTCTCCTCCAGGCATCAGGTGCTGCTCGCCGCCGTCGCTGACCCGCGGGTCGCCGAGATGGCGGCGGGCCACGACGACACCACGGCGATCTACGAGGCCGCGGCCGCGGTCACCGCGCAGGCCGGCCGGGCTCACATCGCGGCGCTGCTGCGCAGGAACGGCGTCGAGGTGGTGGACGCGCCGCCGGACCGGCTGCCGCCAGCGCTCGCCGACGCGTACCTGAGCCTGAAGGCGGCCGGCCGACTCTGAGCCGCTCCTCGCCGCGCTGGCCGCGCTGGCCGCGCTGGCCGCTCCGGGCGGCTAGCCGGTCACCGGGAGCTGGTCGGGCGGCCTCGCGACGTCGCCTATCTCGCCGGCCGCCACCGCGCGCTGGCCAAGCACGATCACATAGCCCAGGAACGCGATTTCCGCGATCGCCCCGATCCCGATCCTGGCCCACGCGGGCAGCGGCGACGGGGTGACGAACGCCTCGATCATCCCGGACACCAGCAGCACCGCGACGAGGCCGACGGCGACGGTGATGAGCGCCCTGCCTTCCTCGGCGAGTGCCACGAACCGCGGCCGGTGCCCGGGATCGATGACAGTCCAGCCGAGGCGCATCCCCGCGCCGGCGGCCAGGAAGACGGCGCTGAGCTCCAGCATCCCGTGCGGCAGGATCAGCGTCCAGAACTCCCCCGACCTGTGGTACCCGGCCATCAGGCCGCCGACGATGCCTACGTTCAGCGCGTTCTCGAACAGGACGAGGAGGACGGGGATGCCGAGCAGTATGCCAAGGGTGACCGTCTCGGCGGCGACCACAGCGTTGTTCGTCCACACCTGGGCCGCGAACGACTGGGCGTCGTGGGCC
The DNA here is from genome assembly GCA_036273575.1 of Streptosporangiaceae bacterium. Lineage (GTDB taxonomy): Bacteria > Actinomycetota > Actinomycetes > Streptosporangiales > Streptosporangiaceae > Chersky-822. The sequence goes on from DASUHI010000277.1 coordinate 21,249, forward strand.
GAGTAGTAGTGCCGGAACTGATGATGAACGAGCTTGGCCGCCGCCGAGCGCGGCAGCAGGCTGGCCTGCAGCGCCCGTGAGCCCGCGACCCGCAGGCCGATGAGCACGGCGACAAGCGCGGAACCAGCCGCGCAGCCCAGCCACCACCACCGTGCCCGGTACGCGGCTGCGGGAAATGAGATGGCCGCGAACCGGCCTACCGCGGCCCAGCCGCTGGACGGCGCGCCGCTCACGGTGGCGCGGGACCTGGCCAGCAGGCTCGACAGCCTGGCGGCCAGCGCCGGATCCAGACCGGACGCCTGCACGGCTGACAGCTGCGTCGCCGTCCGCTGGTAGAGGTCGACGAACTCGTCGATCTCCGCGCCGCTCAGCTTCCTGCGGCGGCCGCCCAGCGCGTCGAGCCTCGCCCACCCGGCGCCGTGCTCGGCGACGAAGACCTCCAGATCCACGGCTGGAGACTACAGCCCGGTTACTGGATAGTCTTGGCGAGACCGCCAAGACTGGACGACCCGACCGAATCCGGAGGAAGTAGTGACCGAGGTGGTGACGGGCGAGGCGGTGGTGCTCGACCTGACCATCGCCCGTTTCCCCAGCCGGATCCTGGCGCTGCTCCTCGACATGCTGGTCCAGATCCCGGTCCTGATCTTCCTGGCGGTCGTCGTGTCGGCGGCGTCAGGGAACCACCTCAACTCGGCCTCGGGCGCGGCGGTCTACCTGAGCGGATTCATGTTCGTCGTGATCGGCTACCCGCTCATCTTCGAGACGCTCAGCCGGGGCAGGACGCTCGGCAAGATGGCGCTCGGACTGCGGGTGGTCAGCGACGACGGCAGCCCTGAGCGGTTCAGGCAGGCGCTGATCCGCGCTCTGTCGGCGGCGTTCGTCGAGGTCTGGCTGCCGCCGTTCAACCTGATCGGGATCCCGGCCGGGCTGATCACCTCGATGGTGTCCGCGAAGGGCAAGCGGCTCGGCGACATGTTCGCCGGCACGTTCGTCATCCAGGAGCGGGTGCCCCCGCGGCCCGACCTCGCCCCCGTGTTCACGGTCGTCCCGCCGCCGCTGCTCGGGTGGGCGCAGCACCTGGAGGCGTCTCGCTTGTCGGACCAGACGGCCGCCGCGGCCGGCAGCTTCCTGCGGCGGTTCTACGACCTGCGGCCGGCCGCCAGGGAGCAACTCGGGATGCAGCTCGCCGCGGCGGTCGCCGCGCAGGTGAGCCCGCCGCCACCGCCGGGAACCGAGCCCGCCGCGTTTCTCGCCGCGGTTCTCGCGGTGCGCCGCGAGCGCGAGCGCGCCAGGTTCCTAGCCAGGCAGGCCGTCGTCCAGCAGCGCGATCCCGCGGCTGGTCCGCGGCCAGCGCCCGGTGGCTCGCCCACGGGCACGCTGCCGCTGGGTCCTGACGAGGTGGTCACCATCACCAGGCAGGACAAGCCAGAGGACTCCGGCTTCGCAGCCCCGCTGTGACGCGCCGCAGCGGCGAGCCGGTGCATCGATGCGACACCCATCGCCGCAGATCGCAATCGGTGCCACACCGATGCGGGCACTCGGCGGCGCCGCTGCGCCACTACCGGCTAAGTCCGCCGCTGCTTTCCGCAGGAACGGCTGCAGCAGCTCGCCCGTGGCCGCCGTCGCGAGCGCGAGCCCTTCCGCGACCGGTACGTCCCTGACCGAGTAGTGCTGCTGGCCCGCGGCCGTGGTGGCGGTCAGCGTGATCAGTCCCTGGCGTCGCTGGAACCAGGTCTGGTGCACCCGCCATCCGATGATGGCGTCCGTGGAGATGATGTTCCGCCGCCTTGCCAGGGTTCCCGTCCGCGTCACGAGCCACCCGCCGGCGAGCCGGTGACCGAGGCTGCGGTACCGGTCGGCCGCGAGCAGCGCGGCCGCCGGCAGCAGGGCGAAGGAGCAGATCCAGACCCAGGCAGGACCATTTTGGGCCCGGGTCGCCAGGTAGATCGCGGCGATGACGGCGATCGCGCCAGCCAGCGCCCTGACGTAGCGGCGCCGCCGCGCTGCCGGGCCGTGCTGGATGAGGGGGCCAGCGCACAGGCCCTCTGGCAGTCCGAGGACCGCGGTCGCCACGTGCAGGGCCACGGCCCGCGGGGCCGGCGGCGACAGGACCGAGCCCTCGCGCTCGGCGCCGCGGCCGACGTGCAAGCCGGTGGCGATCGCGATGCAGCGCGCGCCGCGTGCCGCCCGCAAGAGCAGTGACTCGCTGATCTCGACGCCGCGCAGCCTGGCCAGCGAGATCGTGGTCGCCCTGACCGACAGGAGGCCGCGGGTCACACGCAGCGTGTCCGTGCCCAGGCCAACGAGGCGGAAGTCCCAGAACACCGCGATGTAGCCGATCATCGCGATCAGCACGTAGCACGCAAGCAGCACGCTCCCGCCGGCCAGGATCCGCTGCACGACCGACAGAGCGGTGAAGTCGGTCACGACGCGCTGCACCGGGTCGGTGGCCGCGATGTTGATCTCGGTGGCGTTGGTGATCTGGATGACGGCTCCGAACAGCACACCGAGCACCACCAGGCCGGTCAGGGTCAGCGGCGCGAACCGCAGCCAGCCGAGCCTGAGCCGCAGGATCTCGGTGGTTCGCTCGCCTCGCGACGCCTGCCCGGCGGGCGCCAGGGCCGGCGAGGCCGGCTC
>DASUHI010000278.1:0-4408 GCA_036273575.1 Streptosporangiaceae bacterium
CCGGACCGGCAGCGGGCGTACTACGCGCAGACCGTGCGCTACATCGTCCCGCTCTCCGATGCCGACCCCTGGTTCGCGGCATGGTACCGGGACTGGCAGGCCGAGCACGCTGACCTGGCCGTCTAGCACACGCTCAGCGCAGGACGAAGCCGGGAGTCAGCGGGTCGTCAGGGTCGATGGAGAAGACATGCTCGCCGGTCCGGTACGCCATGCCGGTGACCTGGGGAATCACGCCGGGACGGCCGCCGGCGACACGACGGTCGAGCACGCGCGCCTGGAAGCGACTGCCCACGATGGACTCATGGGTGAACGCCTGGCCCGCGCTCAGCTGGCCTGACGCGTCCAGCGCCGCCAGCCGCGCGGACGTTCCCGAGCCGCACGGCGAGCGGTCGACCTCGCCGTCGGCGAAGACGGTGACGTTGCGCTGGTACACGTTCCCGGCGTCGTCACGCCCGAGGTCATCGAAGATGATCGTGCCGTAGATGCCGCTGAGCCTGGGATCGGCCGGGTGTTCGGCGTACGGGGAGCCAGCCAGCGCGCGCTTGACCTCGCGGCCGAGACTGATCAGGTCCGGCAGGTTTTCCGCTGTCACGCGGAGGCCAGCGCTGCGTGCCTCGACGCTGGCATAGATGGCGCCGCCAAAGCTGATGCCGGCGGTTACGGCGCCGCGCGAGGTGATGACGGGCACGGCGTCGGCGATGACGTAGCTCTCAACGTTCACGAAGTCCACCGCGGCGATCCGCTCATGATCCGCGTGGACGCGAGGGACGACCCGGCCGGATGGCACGTCGATTACGACGTCGGTCACCCCGGCGGCGCCGGGCGTGACGCGTCCTGTCTGCACCGCCCAGACGCCCAGGGCGATCGTGCCGTGGCCGCAGGCTGTCGAGAATCCGTCCTTGTGCCAGAACAGCACGCCCAGGTGGGCGCCTTCGTCGTCGGGCGGCACGAGGAACGCCCCGTACATATCCGCGTGACCCCTGGGCTCGTAGCAGAGCATCTGACGCAGCAGGTTTGCCTCGTGGCCGCCGACCGCTCGCGCCCGCCGGTCCGCCACGGTGTCGCCCGGCAGGTCGACTGGCGGATCGGCGACGATGCGGAACGGCTCACCGGCCGTGTGATAGTCGATGGTCCTGACGACGAAATCGCTCACCGCGCTGCTCCTCAGACGATCGGCGGACGGCCCGCCCTCGTCATCCGCCACGCGGTGCGCCACGAGATCGGCTGGCGGCGGCCGGGGTCGGTCTTCCACCCTTCTGCGAACCCTCGGGACCAGGCGCGCAGCGCCCCTTTCGACCGTTCCCGCGCGAGTGTCAGAGCCATCCAGTCGGCCAGGTAAACCACCGCGAGCGGCCACGGCAGGTTCCGCCGCGCCAGCCAGACCCGGTTCCGCGCCTCTAGCCTGTACCAGGTCTCGTGCCTGGCGTTGTGCACGGCCGGATGGCACACAGTGGCGGCCGCGTCGTACTCGATCCGGTACCCGAGGTCGAGCAGCCGCCAGGACAGGTCGGTCTCCTCGTGCCCGAAGAAAAACGCGTCGGGCTGGCCGCCCGCCTCCAGGTAGGCCGAACGGCGGATCGCGCACACGCCGCCGGCGAACGTCGTCACCACCGATGACCGCTCGGGATCGGACGCGCGCAGCCGCGGCACGTGCCAACGTCCGCCGGAGCCGCCGTCCTGGTCGACGACACGGAACGACAGCACGGCGAGCACCGGGTCTGCCGCGAACCTGGCCGCGACGTGCTCGCCGAGCGCGGCCGGGTCCGGGTACCAGGCGTCGTCGTCGAGGAACAGCACGACGTCGCCAGCGCACGCGCGCACGCCGGCGTTGCGACCGCTAGCGACGCCCGCGTTCTCGGCGAGCCTGACCGTCGTAACGCCAGGCGGCATGTCGCCGGGATCGGCGCCATTACCGACGACCACCAGTTCGCCGCCGGCCGACCGCAGCGGCGCGGTGCTCTCGATCGCCCGGTTCAGCTCATCGGGCCTGTCACCCATCGTCAGGATCACGATCGAGAGCTTCACCGGAGCCGCCTCGAGGCCATGATGGCGGCCAGGTGCGCGGCGACCATAAGTCCGGCCACGACCAGGCAGGCGACGACGAGAACGCGGGTCGCGGTCAGGTCGCCGCGGATCGCGTCGGCGATGGCGGCGATGAGGATCAGCAGGGAAAGCTCCACCGCCTGGGTGATCCTGTGCACCTTCAGAACACTGGCAGCCCGGCGGGCCCTGGCCAGCCCTGAGCCGGCCGGCGCGAGCGCGGCGTCGTCGTGGCCCGCGGGCAGGCCCGCCTTAGCGCGTGCGACCACGACGTTGTCCGTCTCGACCTTCACGAGCATCGCGAGCAGCGCGGCAGCCAGGCCAGCGGTCACGTAGCCGCCAGAAACGGTCAGATCGCCCTGCGCCCGGAAGCCCAGGCCCACGAGCAGGGCGCCTTCACCCAGGTAGTGCCCGACTCCGTCGAGGTAGACACCAGCGGCGGACGTCCTGTTACTCCACCTGGCGAGCTCCCCGTCCGAGCAGTCGAAGATCAGGTACAGCTGCACTAGCAGCGCCCCGATCACGGCGGTCAGCAGTCCGCCGAACGCGATCACGACGCCCGCGGCGACGCCGCACACGATGAAGGCGGCCGTGACCGCGTTAGGCGGCCAGCCCATGCGCGCGAACGCCCAGGTGAAGTACGGCGACAGCTTGCGGCCGTAGAGGCGGCCGAGCCAGTGCTCGTCGTTGAGCCGGTCGAGCACCGCCTGTGGCTGGCCTTTGTGCCTGAGCTCAGCCAGCGATGGCCCTGACATACTCCTCCACTCGCTTGGCGGCCTCGGCCGGCGACATCGCGAGGCGCTCGAGGATCGTGTACCGGTCAGGCCTCGTCTCGGGGGCGGCGCAGACCGCGGCCGTGACCTGCTCAGCGGACAGCCCGACCTCGGCGGGCAGCCTGGGCAGGCCGTGCCGCTGCAAGCAGGACGATATCGCCGCCGCCTGGCGGGCGTCTTCGCGCAGGTGGGTGCAGAACAGCGCGCCGAGCCCGGCCAGCTCGCCGTGGCTGGCGGTGCCCGGGTAGAGCTGGTTGATCGCGTGCATGATCTCGTGATCGCCGCCGCTAGCCGGACGGCTCGACCCGGCCACCGCCATGGCCATGCCTGACATGATCAGCGCCTCGGCCAGGACGGTCAGGAATTCGTCGCTGCCGTCCTGGCCAGGCTCGTGCAGCACCGCGTGCGCCGCGGACCTGGCCATCGCGGCGGCGAGCCCGTCGACCGCCTCGCCCGTGTCCGCCGCCGACAGCTCCCAGTCGGCCACCGCGGACAGGTTGCTGATCGCGTCGCCGATCCCGGCCGTCGACAGCGGCCCCGGGGCCTGTCGCACCCGGTCGAGGTCGACCACGACGGCGACCGGCGGCACAACGCCGTAGGAGCCGCTGCCCGACTCGTGCGCCAGCGTGCTCACCGGCGACGCGATGCCGTCGTGCGCGAGGCTCGTCGCGACCGCGACCATCGGGATGCCTGCCACGTGCGCGGCGAGCTTGGTGACGTCGATGGTCTTGCCGCCGCCGATCCCCGCGACGGCCTCATAGCGGCCAGCCCGCAGGTTCCTCCCGAGCGCGACCGCGCTGTCGTAGCCGCCATCGGCGAGCTTGATCACGTCGGCGATGCCGGCTGGCAACTCGGCGGCGATCGCGTCGCCCTGACCGGGACCCACCGCGATCGCCACGTGCCCGCCGCCCGCGATCCTCCTGTCCGTCAGCAGCGCGGGAAGCGCGCCGATGGCCCCCGGCCTGACGTCGATGACTAGCGGGGCGGCGAGCATTCTGGCGAGCAGCGGCATGATCCTCCTGCGCTCGGGGCCACTTTCGTGCGGTGCGCGGTAGGAGGGAGATTAGCAGCGCGCGGCGATTTCCCTGGCCCGCAGCAGGTCCGCGTGGTCGTCGACCTCGACCCACTCCACGGCGCCGATGGGCGCGGCGAGAATCGCACCACCGCGCTCGCAGAACTCGGCGAAGCCGTCCTCGTAGTACAGGTGCGGGTCACGCCGCCAGGTGGTTTCCAGGCAGTCGGCGAGCGCGACCGCGGCCGCGGGCTCGATCAAGGTGAGTCCCATGTACTCGCCGTGAGCGTGGCTGGGATCCATCACCTTGGTGATCCGCACCAGCATCCCGTCGGCGTCCAGGACGACCTTCATCTCCTCCTCGGCGAGTGCCTTGATGTCGTCGATGGCGATGATCAGCCTGCCGAGCAAGGGTTCGCGCCGGCCACCGCCGTTCACCTCCGCCCGCCCGGATCTGACGAGCCTGGCCGGGATGGCTGGCTGGCCCCCCGCGCTGGCGGCGAGCAGCGTCTTCTCGATGCTGACCGGGTGCACGGTGTCGCCGTTGACGAGCATGACCCCGCGCCAGAAGTACTCGCGCGCG
>DASUHI010000279.1:0-5605 GCA_036273575.1 Streptosporangiaceae bacterium
TCCGATGCGCCACGCCGACGTCGAGCTCCAGGCGGGCCGGTGCATGGACTGCGGGGTCCCGTTCTGCCACGGTGGCTGCCCGCTTGGGAACCTGATCCCTGAGTGGAACGACCTCACCTGTCGGCAGCACTGGCGCGACGCCGTGACGCGGCTGCACGCGACCAACAACTTCCCCGAGTTCACCGGGCTGCTCTGCCCGGCGCCCTGCGAGTCGGCGTGCGTGCTCGGGATCAATGCCGACCCGGTCGCGATCAAGCAGGTGGAGATCGAGCTGATCGACCGGGCCTGGGCCGAGGGCTGGGTGACGGCTCAGCCGCCACCAGCGGCCGCGCGCGCCGCTGGCAAGCGGGTCGCCGTCGTCGGGTCAGGCCCCGCCGGGCTGGCCGCCGCCCAGCAGCTCACAAGGGCGGGCCACGCGGTGACGGTCATCGAGCGCGATGATCGGCCTGGCGGCCTGCTGAGGTACGGCATTCCCGAGTTCAAGATGGAAAAGCGGCGGCTTGACCGCAGGCTCCGCCAGATGCGCGCCGAGGGCACGGCGTTCGAGTGCGGCGTCGCCGCCGGCACCGATGTTAGCGCTGCCGAGCTGCGCCGCGAGTACGACGCGATCATGCTGGCGTGCGGGTCCAGGGTGCCGCGCGGGCTGCCCGTGCCCGGTGCGGACCTGGCGGGGATCCACCAGGCGATGGAGTACCTGCCGCTCGCCAACCGCGCCGTGGCAGGCGGCACGGCCGGCGAGCCGGCGATCTCGGCGCGCGGCAGGAACGTGGTGATCATCGGCGGCGGCGACACGGGCGCTGACTGCCTCGGCACGGCGCTGCGGCAGGGCGCCGCGTCCGTCACCCAGCTCGAGATCCTGCCGAGGCCGCCTCGGCGCCGGCCATCTGGCCAGCCGTGGCCTATGCACCCGATGATCTTCCGGGTGTCGACGGCGCACGAGGAGGGCGGCGAGCGCGTCTACGCCGTCGCTACTCAGGAGTTCCTCGGCGACGACGCGGGCCGGGTCACAGCGCTCCGGCTGGCCGAGGCCGAGCTGGCCGGCGGTCGCATCGAGGTCAGGCCAGGCATCGAGCGCGAGCTCGGCTGCGACCTTGTCCTGCTCGCGATGGGCTTCACTGGAGCGGAGGACGGTGAGCTGCTCGCGGGCCTCGGCATCGGTCTGACCGAGCGCGGCACGGTGCCGCGCGACGACGCGTACGCGACACCCGTCCCCGGCGTGTTCGTGGCCGGCGACATGGGCAGGGGCCAGTCCCTGATTGTCTGGGCGATCGCCGAGGGTCGGTCGGCCGCGGCCGCGGCCGACCGGTACCTGTCAGGATCGACGGCGTTGCCTGCGGCGATTCCCGCGTCAGCGGCCCCGCTCAGCCTGGCCGCTCGGTGACCGCGTACGCGATAGCGACGACGTGCCGAGGGCCACGCCCGGGCACGAAGTGCCCCGGGTGCCCCGGGTGGGATTCGAACCCACACTTGATGGATTTTGAGGCCATTGACTCTGCCGTTGGTCTACCGGGGCAACACGGGCGATCCTGGGTGCGCCGTGCCAACACTCAATGTAGCGGCTGTGGATAGGCTTCAGTGGGTGAGCCAGTCTCCCTACCGCGTGGTGATCGCCGAGGACGAGGCGCTGATCCGGCTGGACCTCAAGGAGATGCTTGAGGAGCCGGGCGAAGGCGCGTACGTCGTGATCGGCGAGGCGTCCGACGGCGACACGGCCGTGCAGCTTGCCGCTGACCTGAAACCCGATCTGGTCATCATGGACATCAAGATGCCGGTGCTCGACGGCATCTCGGCGGCCGAGCAGATCACGGCGCGCGGGCTCGCGCCCGTGGTCATCCTGACCGCTTTCTCCCAGCGCGACCTCGTCCAGCGGGCTAGCAACGCTGGCGCGATGGCGTACCTGGTCAAGCCGTTCACCAAGGCCGAGCTGATCCCGGCCATCGAGATCGCGGTGAGCAGGTTCGCCGAGCTGAGCGCACTGCAGTCCGAGATCAGCGATCTGCGCGAGCGGCTCGCGATGCGCAAGCTCCTCGACCGGGCCAAGGGCGTGCTCCAGGCGACGCAGGGGATGACGGAGCCCGAGGCGTTCCGCTGGATCCAGAAGACGTCGATGGACCGCCGGATGACGATGCGCGCGCTCGCGCAGGAGATCCTCGACATCCAGGCATCGGCATCCGAGGGCAGTGCGCCAGGTGGCACCGCGTCCGGCGGCACGGGACCTGGGGGCCCGGCACCCGCGGGCGGGGGGCCAGCGACTCCAGGGGCAGCGCCTCCAGGGGCAGCGGCTCCAGGGCCCGCAGCGCCCGGGCCGGGCGCCGCGGGAGCCACGACAGCGAAGCCAGGCGCTCCCGGGCCGAGGAGCACTCAGCCGCGCAGGCCAAGGCCGGCGGGCGGTGCGGGCTCTGACGACGCGGGGCCGGACAGCACCGGGCAGGACACCAGCGCTCCCGATAGCTGACCGTTCTGACGCAAGCAAGCGGGGCCAGGTCAATCACCCCCGCAGACCCGGCACCCGCTCGCTTGCTGCCGCCGGCTGCTCGCGCGCAGCGGCGGAACGGAGCCGGCGAACCCTTTGGTGCCGTGTCGGCCTTCCCAGGCCGGCACGTTCTCTACTCGGCGTCGCGAGCTCCGGGGAACACCGTAGCGACCGTCGCCCGCTCGTGCGCAGCCACTGCCATTACCTGGCCGGTATGGGTAGAACATCCGCTAGCCGAAGCCGTCCCAACCACAGCCGACCGTGCCTGACCTGGGCATTCGCAGCGGACCAGACCGTCGCCCCGCCCAGCCCGCCCGCCGCCCATCCAGCCGCCCGCCCTTAGCCTCGTCCAGCCCACCGGCCCCGCACGCCGCACAGGCTCCGTCCGCCCGGCCCGGCCGAACGTGCGAATATGCGGTCGCCGGTCGTGTTTGAACAGCGCCGGCACGTCGGTGTTCCTGGCCAGCGCCGCCGCCCCGAGCTCAGCGGGACTGCGGTCCGATGGCGCTCACGCCGGGCACCGCATCCCTGTACAGGCAGCTGAGCCTGGCCGTGCACACCCTGCGGCCGCCGTCGTCGGTGATCACGATCTCGTACGTGGCCAGCGTCCGGCCCGCGTGCAGCTTCGTCGCCACGCCCGTGAGCTGGCCCGCCGTCACCGAACGGTGGTGCGAGGCGCTTATCTCGATGCCGACGGTGAACCTTTCCCGCCCGGCGTGCAGCGCGGCTCCTGTCGAGCCGAGTGTCTCCGCGAGCACGCAGGACGCGCCGCCGTGCAGTACCCCGTACGGCTGGGTGTTGCCTTCGACCGGCATCGTGCCGACGACCCGTTCTGCGGAAGCCTCGGTGATCCTGATGCCCATACGGGCGGCGAGCGAGTGCGGGTAGGCCTCGTTCAGTTCGGTGAGACTCACCGGGTCGACCTTGTCGGTCATCGCAGCAGCCACCTCCGAGTTCGCCGCAGACCCCTGCAGTGTCCGACCCGCAGCCTAGGATTACTGAGGTGGCAGCCATGAACCCGGCCCCGTCGGCGGACAATACGGCGCGGCGCGAACTCCTGCTCCTGCTCGACGGGCACTCGCTCGCCTACCGAGCGTTCTTCGCCCTTCCCGCGGAGAACTTTGCGACGACGACCGGGCAGCCGACGAACGCCGTCTACGGGTTCACGGCGATGCTGATCAACGTGCTGAGGGACGAGCAGCCGAGTCACATCGCTGTCGCCTTCGACCGCAGCGAGCCGACGTTCCGGCACGAGCAGTACGTCGAGTACAAGGCGAACCGCAGGGAGACACCCACTGACTTCAAGGGCCAGCTGAGCCTGATCTTCGAGGTGCTCGACGCGCTCGGCGTACCGCGGCTGTCCGTGGCCGGCTACGAGGCCGACGACGTGATCGCCACGCTCGCCACCCAGGCAGCGGCACGGGGCATGGACGTGCTGATCGTCTCGGGCGACCGGGACGTGCTCCAGCTGGTCAGCGGCGACATCACCGTGCTGATGACCAGGCGCGGCATCAGCGACATGACCAGGTTCACGCCGGCCGCCGTGCACGAGAAGTACGGCCTGACGCCGGCCCAGTATCCCGACTACGCCGCGCTGCGCGGCGACCCGAGCGACAACCTGCCCGGCATCCCAGGCGTGGGGGAGAAGACGGCGGCGAAGTGGGTCGCCGAGTACGGGTCGCTGGCTGAGCTCGTCGACCACGTCGACAAGGTCAAGGGCAGGGCCGGTGACAACCTGCGCGAGAACCTCGGCAACGTGCTGCGGAACCGTCAGCTCACGGAGCTGACCAGGGACGTTCCGCTCGACGTCACGCCCGGTGACCTCGTGCCCGTACCGTGGGAGCGGGAACAGATTCACCAGCTATTCGACACGCTGCAGTTCCGCGTCCTGCGCGACCGGCTGTACGCCACGCTGCCGAACGGGATCATCGGGCAGCTCAGCGCGCCGCCGCCAGCCAGCCCAGAGGCTGGCTTCGACGTCGCTCTCACCACGATCGGCCCGGGCGAGCTCGGCGGCTGGCTGGCCGAGCACGCAAGGAGCGGCCGGGTCGGCCTGGCCGTGAACGGAACCTGGGGCCGGGGCACGGGCGACATCGACGGCCTCGCGCTCGCCAGGGCGACCGGCACGGCGGGCGCGGAGGGCGAGGAGGAGGCCGAGGGAGCCGGCGGCACGCGAGAGCCGAGCCGGGCCGCGTTCATCGACCCCGCGACCCTGAGCCAGGAAGACGAGCAGGCGCTCGCTGACTGGCTCGCCGACGAGTCGGCACCTAAGGCATTGCACGACGCCAAGGGCCCGATGCACGCGCTGGCGGCGAGGGGGTTCACGCTAAACGGGCTGACCAGCGACACGGCGCTGGCCGCCTACCTCGCGCTTCCCGGCCAGCGCTCGTTCGACCTGGCCGACCTGGCGCTGCGGTACACCAGGCGCGAGCTGCGCGGCGACGCCGCGGCCACGGGGCAGCTGACGCTCGACATGGCGGAGGAGACCGAGGCAGCGCAGGCGCTGGCGCAGCGCGCGCTCGCGACCGCTGAGCTCGCCGACGCGCTCGACGCCGACCTGGCCAAGCGCGGCGCCACGAAACTGCTCGCCGACGTGGAGCTGCCGCTGGTCAGCGTGCTCGCCGCGATGGAGCGGGCAGGAATCGCCGCCGACGTCGAGCACTTCGCGGAGATGTCGGCCAGCCTGGGCGGCGAGGTCAAAGCCGCTGAGCAGGGCGCGTTCGCGGCGACCGGGCACGAGTTCAACCTTGGCTCGCCCAAGCAGCTCCAGGAGGTTCTCTTCACCGAGCTGAAGCTGCCGAAGACGAAACGGATCAAGACCGGTTACACCACCGACTCAGAGGCGCTGACCGGGCTGCTCGCCCAGACCGAGCATCCCGTGCTCGCGCACCTGCTGCGCCATCGCGACGTCGCGAAGCTGAAGAGCATCGTCGACTCGCTGATCCCGATGGCAGGCCAGGACGGCCGGATCCATACCACGTACAACCAGATGATCGCGGCCACCGGCAGGCTGTCGTCGACAGACCCGAACCTGCAGAACATCCCGATCAGGACCGAAGAAGGCCGTCGGATCAGGCGGGGCTTCGTGGTCGGACCCGGCTATGAGTGCCTGCTGACCGCGGACTACAGCCA
>DASUHI010000280.1:0-16354 GCA_036273575.1 Streptosporangiaceae bacterium
GAGGGCCGGTGCCCAAGCATCACATCACCGGCTTCCAGGAACTGCCGTTCACGTCCGAGGAAGCCGAGTACAACGTGCTCGCTGCCGGCGGCAGCAACCCGCTTGATGTCGGCTACCTGCCCACGGTGAACGCGCCGGTGCCACCGCCTGGCGCGAGCGTCGGCCAGAACCCGGTTGCCGGATACCACCTGCAGCCGCTGTTCACCTGGGGCCTGAGCTATTTCCCCTTCAACTTCTCAAGCACCAATCCGCAGCTCGCGATCATCAGCCAGCAGTACTTCAGGCAGGCGATCCAGCTGCTTGAGAACCAGGCGGCCATCATCCAGGGGCCGCTGCACGGCTACGGCCACGTGACCACTGGCCCGGTCGGCGGCTACCCGCCCACCAAGTACCTGTCGCCGCTTGCTCGCACCGGCGACCCGTACCCGTACGACCCTTCCGAGGCCAGGCGACTGCTGCTCAACAACGGCTGGGCGGTCGATCCCGGCGGCGTATCGACCTGTGCCCACCCGGGAAGCGGGCCCAAGGAATGCGGCCAGGGCGTGACCCATGGCGCCCAGCTCAGCTTTGACCTCATCTACGCGACGGGGCAGGCGTGGCTGGAGTCGGCGCTCCTCCAGCTGAAATCAAACGCTTCTCAGGTCGGCATCGAGATCAACCTGATTCCGCGGAGCTTCAACGGCGTGCTGTCGGTGGTCGAAGGCGGTGGCAACTGGGAGATGGCCGACTGGGGGCTCGGCTGGAGCTATGTGCCCGACTACCTGCCGACCGGCGACGTGCTGTTCCAGACCGGGTCGTTCGGCAACCTGGGCCACTACAGCGACCAGCAGAACGACGTGCTCATCAAGAAGACGCTGTCGAGCTCGAACATGCACCTGATGTACAGGTGGCAGGACTACCTGACCAAGCAGGTACCCGTCGTCTTCCAGCCTGACGCTCCCGCCGCGTTGGTCGAGAGCGTCAGCAACCTGCACATCGGCAAGCAGAGCCCGACGCTGGCGATCAACCCGGAAGAGTGGTACTTCCTGCGGTGACCCGCTGCTCGTGACCACGTACCTCGTCAGGCGGGCGCTGCAGGCGATTGTCGTGCTCGCCCTGATCAGCATGCTGGTGTACGGCTTCCTCTGGCTGCTGCCCGGCGGCCCGCAGCAAGCGATACTGGCGGGCGACGCGCAGGGCGCCCAGCTGAGCGCGCTGCGGCACGACTACGGGATCGGCAACCCCGCGGTGCTGGAGTACGTGTACTGGCTCGGCCAGGTGCTGAGCGGGAACCTCGGCTACTCCTACGTGGAGAACGCCAGCGTCGGCTCGTTGCTCGCGGCGAGCTTGCCGCGCACACTGGCGCTGACGCTCACGGCAACCGCGATCGGCATGGCCGTGGCGATCCCGGCCGGCCTCACGCAGGCGGTCCGCAGGGACAAGGCCGCTGACCGGCTGGCCCGTGCGCTGTCCTACGTCGGGTACGGCATGCCTTCGTTCTTCCTCGGCTCGATCCTGATCCTGATCTTCGGGGTCCGGCTGCACTGGCTCGGCGCCGAGGGGCCGCAGGCGCCTGGTATCGCTGGCGTGCTGACCGACTGGCGCGACCTGACGCTGCCTGTGCTCACACTGGCGGTCGTCACGGTCGCCAGTTTCTCGCGGTACGTGCGCACGGCGGCAATCGACAGCCTCGGCCACGACTACGTGCGGACCGCAAGGGCAGGAGGGGCCGGTCATGGCCGCGTGCTCGGCCGGCACGTGCTACGAAACTCGCTGATCCCGGTGATCACGCTAGCTGGCCTCAGCATCCCGCGGATTCTCGCTGGCGCGTTGGTGGTCGAGAGCCTGTTCAACATCCAGGGAATGGGCTGGCGGCTCTGGCAGGCCGCGCAGAAGCACGACTTCCCCGTCTTGCTCGGCTTCATCCTGGTGATCGGCGCCGGGGCCGTGATCGGCTCACTCCTCGCCGACGTCGGCTACGTGCTGGCCGACCCGCGCGTCAGGCACGGTCGCCCGTGACGGGTAAGCACGCCGCGCCGTCCCGGCGACCAGGGCTGGCTACGTCCGGCACCTGGCGCATTTCGTCCCACACCTCGCGGGGCTCGTCCGGCACCTGGCGGGGCTCGCCCGGAACCTGGCGGGGCATGTCGTCGATGGCGACAGCTGGGCTGATCATGATCGCGGGCCTCATCCTGTTCTGCTTCGCCGGCCCGCTCGTCTACCACGCCAACCTGGTCCGCGTGGACCTGCTTGCCGGCAACCGGCCGCCAGGGACCGGGCATCCGCTCGGCACCGACGGGAATGGCGTGGACATTCTCGGCTTGCTGATGTCGGGAGGCCAGCTCTCGCTTGAGGTGGGAACCGCCGCGGGTCTCCTCGCGGCCTTGATCGGCGCCGCCTGGGGCGCGGTGGCGGGCTACGTGGGCGGCCCGCTCGACGCCGTCATGATGCGGATCGTCGACGCCGCGATCGCGATCCCGACGCTCGTACTGCTGCTCTTGCTCAGCGCCATCTACACCCCGTCGTCTGCGGCGCTCATCCTGGTGATAGCGGCCACGTCCTGGCTGAGCACGGCGCACCTGGTCAGGGGGGCTGCGCTGACGCTGCGGTCCAGGGAGTTCGTTCAAGCCGTCCGCGGCATGGGGGGCGGGCAGGTTCGCACGATAGCCCGCCACATCGCGCCCAACGCGCTCGGCGTGATCCTCGTGAACGTCACCTTCCAGGTCGCCGACGCGATCCTGGTGCTGGCGACGCTCAGCTACCTCGGGCTCGGTGTCCGGCCGCCGTCGTCGGACTGGGGCGACATGATCGCCGGCGGGATCCGGTACATCGACAACGGCTACTGGTGGCAGATCTACCCGGCGGGCGTCGCGATCATCCTGGCCGTGGTGGCATTCAACCTGCTCGGAGACGGCATGCGAGACGCCTTCGACCCGCGGAGCCGGAACCGCTGACGGCATAACTGGTTAAGCTTGCCTGAGTGGCCGGCCTGCGGCTGATCCCGTCAGCGTGCGGCCGGCGTGATCTGAATGGCCGTAAGCCAGTTCCGTCGCAGATGGCAGGCCTTTGGGCCACGATGCCGCTAGCCTTCTTGTGTTGGACGTCGCAGGGAAGAGGCTCGTCCATGACCGATCTGACGCCGCAGCCTGGCGCGGCGGCCTGCGACGCGGCCATGCTCGAAGCCTTGCTCGCGCAGTCACCGATCGCCTCGGCGTTCATCGACACCGACATGCGGCTGTGGCGGGTCAGCCGCCTGCTCGCCGAGATGACCGGCCGGCCAGCGGCCGAGCAAATCGGGCGGACCCCCGCGCAAGTCTGGTCGCCGGCGCTGGCGGCGAGCGCTGAGGCCGCCGTGCGCAAGGTGCTCGCAGATGGCACGCCGATTAGCGAGCGCCTGCCGCCAGGAGTCATGCCCGGCCTCGCCGCAGACTCAGGCGACGGCCGGCACATCGCCTTGACCTGGCATCCAGGCCACGCACCGGACGGAACGCTGACCGGCGTCACCATGATCGCCAGGGACCTGAACGGCGACGCCACATCCGCGGAGGCGATCCGGAGGACGCGGGAGCGCTACCGCTCGCTCGTGCAGGCCGGTAACCAGGTCGTGTGGGTCACCAACCCGGAAGGCGCGGTGGCCGAGGACTCGCCGGAATGGCGGTGGATCACTGGTCAGTCGGTCGAGGACTACCTGGCCGACGGCTGGCTGGCCGCCATCCACCCGAACGACAGGGACAGGATCGAGCGGGACTGGCGTGACTGCATCAGCACGGGGACCGTGTTCGACGCCGGCTACCGCGTCCGTACGAAGACGGGTTCTTACCGGCACTATGACGTGCGCGCGGTGCCGATCGAGCGCGACGGCGCGATCATCGAGTGGATGGGCGCCAGCACCGACGTCACGGGCCAGCGCGAGGCCGACGAGATGCGCGGGCGCCTCACCGAGCAGCTGTCCGCGGCCGCCTTGCGCACCTCGCGGCTTCAGCAGGCCACCTCCCTGCTTGCGGAGGCGCTCTCGGTGCGGGAGGTCCTGACGGTCATCACTGAGGTCGGACGGTCCGCCATCGGGGCGGACCGGGCCGCGGTCGGGATCGTCGCCGGCAGCGACAGGCTCAGGCTGCGGGTGATGCGCGCTGACTCATCCGACGAGGGACCAGGGGAGTTGGCGGCCGACCTGGCACTCGAGGCACCAAGCGTGATGGCCGCCGCGATCGCGCTGCGCCGGTCGCTGGTGTTCAGCAGCCCGGACAGCCTGCTGCGGCATTTCGATCCCGAGCAAGGCGAGGTCCAGCTCAGGCACGGTGACGAGCAGGCATGGGTCGGACTGCCGCTCACGACGTCTGGCGCGCCGCTTGGCGCGCTTCAGTTCTCCTTCACCGCGCCGCATCAGATCACCGACGAGGAGCGGGTCTTTCTCGAGGCGCTGGCCGGCCAGGGCGCGCTGGCGCTCGAGCGGGCGACGATGTACGAGCGGGAGCACGCGACCGCCGAGACGCTGCAGCACAGCCTGTTGCCAGACACCTTGCCCGAGGTGCCCGGCATCGAGCTGCGCGCCACCTACCGGCCTGTCAGCCGCGAGGTCGGCGGCGACTGGTACGACGCCTTCCGGCTGCCAGACGGAAAGCTCGCCGTCGCCGCTGGTGACGTGATGGGCAAGGGCCTCACCGCCGCGGCGGGAATGGGAAGGGTTAGGAACGCGCTGCGAGCGCTCGCGCTGACCGATCCGCGGCCCGCTGCCGTTCTCGCCGGTCTGGATCGGCTGTTCCTCGCGACCGAGCTCGATGAGCAGGTCACGACCGTGTGCTACCTGGTCGTGGACCCGCACACCGGCGAGGGAGTCGCCGGCAACGCCGGGCACCTGCCGCCGTTGCTGATCGGGCCCGGCGCGCCGCCTCGGCTCGATCAGACAGAGGCGGGCACCCCGCTTGGCTGGGCGTCGCCGCGTCAGCAGTACCCGTTCCGGCTGCCGCCAGGAAACACCGCGGTGCTCTATTCCGATGGTCTGGTGGAGAACCGCAAGCGCGGCCTCGACATCGGCCTGGACGAGCTCGTCGCCGTCGCGGCACGAGCGCCGGCCGGCGTGGTCGCGGACCCTGACAAGCTGATCGGATACCTGGTCGAAGCGATGATGACAGGCTACGAGCAAGACGACGACGTCACCGTGCTTGTCCTGCAGATGCCTGCTACCGGCGCCGGCAGGCCTGCGGACATGACAAGCACCCAGGGCAGGGCGGGACGTGGCCGCGGTCGCGGCTGAGTCCGGCGCGGAAGGTCAAGCCGTGAAAGTTGTGGGTACGCTTTCGCAGCGGGTAGTTGTCGGGCCCTTCGGGCCGGCCGCTGGCCTCCGGCATCTATTCGATCGCGGGCTAGCGGATCGGAGTGGCAGGACTACCTCCGAACTCCGCCTAAGGTGGGGGGCGGGAGCTGGTCCCGCTGCCTGGCACGGCGGTGCGGCGGCTCTGCGGGCGGTGAGAAGAGCGGAGACCTGGCGATAGGGTCCGATTCTTGCCAGACGATCGTAAGAGAACGTCGGTGTCGCCTGTTAGCCCGGCCGGAAGGGGACCGGCCGGACTGCGGCGGCTCATCGGCCAGCGAAGGAAGGGGTGAGCGCGGTGGCAGGCGCTGCAAGCTCCGCGGCGCGGAAGCAGCCGACGCCGACAGGCCGAGGCGCCCGTGTTCCGCAGCAATCCCGGGCCAGGAAAAAGGATCGCAGCGCAGGGACGACCTCGTCCGGCAAAGCGGATACTGTAGTTGATCCAGCCGTCCCGGCGCCGGCCAGTCCTGCCGCGGAGACCCGTCGGTCAGCCAGGCCCGGGGGCGGCAAGCGCGGTGGTCGCGACGCGGCGCACGGAACGAACGGCAAAGTACGTGGCTCAGACGGCGAGAGCGCTCTCGCCGGACTCGCTGACCTGGAAGGTGACGTGAACCTGGCGGAAGCGACTGATCTGGAAGTAGGCGCCGATCCCGGCGCGGCAGCGGATCTGAACGAGGCACCCGAACTCGGCGGGGTCGACGAACTGGACGGCGACCCCGACCTGACCGACGTCAATGACCTGGAGGACGTCGACCTCGAGGACCTGTCAGGGCTCGAGGATGACGCCGAGGCGGACGACGCGATCGGCGACCTGGAGCTCGACGCCAGCGACGAGGAGGCCGACGAGCCCGAGGAAGCGGAGGACGCCGGCAACGCGCCCGATGAGCCGCAGGTCGCGACGCCCGCCGTTGCCGCGACCGTCGGCGTCGGCGTCGGCGTCGGCGTCGCCGTGGCCGTGGCTGCGCCATCCCCGGGCGAGGAGAACGAAGACGAGGCCTTCGTCTACGGCGACGACGACGAGGACCTGCCTGCCGCGCAAGTCGCCGTCGCCGGCGCGACGTCGGACCCGGTGAAGGACTATCTCAAGCAGATCGGCAAGGTGCCGCTGCTCAACGCCGAGCAGGAGGTCGAGCTCGCCAAGCGGATCGAGGCTGGCCTGTTCGCAGAGGAGAAGCTCGCCGACGGCGGCCGTGCGATGCCGCACGACGTCAGGGGCGACCTGGAGTGGATCGCCGAGGATGGCCGCCGGGCCAAGAACCACCTGCTCGAGGCGAACTTGCGGCTGGTTGTCTCGCTCGCCAAGCGCTACACCGGCCGCGGCATGCTGTTCCTCGACCTGATCCAGGAGGGCAACCTCGGCCTGATCAGGGCGGTCGAGAAGTTCGACTACACCAAGGGCTACAAGTTCTCCACATACGCGACGTGGTGGATCAGGCAGGCGATCACCAGGGCGATGGCCGACCAGGCACGGACGATCAGGATCCCCGTGCACATGGTCGAAGTCATCAACAAGCTGGCCAGGGTTCAGCGGCAGATGCTGCAGGACCTGGGCAGGGAGCCGACGCCCGAGGAGCTCGCCGCCGAGCTCGACATGACCCCCGAGAAGGTCATCGAGGTCCAGAAGTACGGCCGCGAGCCCATCTCGCTGCACACGCCGCTCGGCGAGGACGGCGACAGCGAGTTCGGTGACCTGATCGAGGACTCCGAGGCCATCCAGCCCGGCGAGGCGGTCAGCTTCACGCTGCTGCAGGAGCAGCTGCACTCCGTGCTCGACACGCTCTCCGAGCGCGAGGCAGGGGTCGTCTCGATGCGCTTCGGCCTAACCGACGGCCAGCCGAAGACGCTGGACGAGATCGGCAAGGTCTACGGCGTCACCAGAGAGCGGATCAGGCAGATCGAATCCAAGACGATGTCCAAGCTGCGGCATCCGTCCCGGTCCCAGGTGCTCCGCGACTACCTAGATTGATTCGGCGAGTGCAAGGCGAACGGCCCGCCATCCGATCGGATGGCGGGCCGTCGTGTGTCCTAGGCCAGGGTGTTACCGGGTCGCTGCCGCGCCCTCGCCTGGCTTGTCGGTGAGCCTGGAGGTCTCGTCCTGGATCTCCACCGCCACCTTCGCTAGCGCGTCTGCGTGCTGACGGTTGTGGTGGGCGCAGAAAAGAAGCTCGGCCGATCCTGGCAGGATCACCCGCACGTATGCCGGGGCTCCGCACCGGTCACACAGGTCGTTGGCACTGAGCGGCTTGGTTGGGGCTATCGCTCCGGTCATGTCCGCCTCCCTTGCCCGGTTACCGCCGACGGGTTTGCCGACAGTTTCTACAACCTGCGATCTCTTTGCGATCTCTACCGCATCACAACACCTAGCCCGTCTCGTGTCATCCCATGCGGCGGCGGCGTACGCCGTGGGCGAACACATTACGGATCACTGGAGCGATCTTTGTACATGACCCCGCACGAGAGCAAGTTGTCCCAGGTCGCCGCCTATGTGGTACGGCGTGGCTCGTCGAGGCAGGCTGGGCGGGACGTTAGGCTTCAAACCGATAACTTCTTCGGTGCCGGGTAGCTCGTGCGCGCCGGCCGACAGTGGGAGAAGCGTGAGAAGCGCCTTGTTTTCTGGACGATTGCCGTGACCGCTGCCTTGCGCGAGGCAGAACCGCGGATTCTGGCGGGGCGCCCCCGTGCAGAAGCGAAGTCGCGATCTGCGGCGGGCGACAGCTACTCGGCACGGCACCTGACGGTGCTCGAGGGCCTCGACGCGGTCCGCAAGCGGCCTGGCATGTACATCGGCTCGACCGACGGCCGCGGGATGCTGCACTGCCTGTGGGAGATCATCGACAACTCCGTCGACGAGGCCCTGCACGGAACCTGCAACAAGATCGACGTCATCCTGCATGCCGACCACTCTGCGGAGGTTAAGGACAACGGCCGCGGCATCCCGGTCGACATCGAACCGAAGACCGGCCTGAACGGCGTTGAGCTGATCATGACGAGGCTGCACGCCGGCGGCAAGTTCGGCGGCGGCTCGTACACCGCGTCGGGCGGCTTGCACGGCGTGGGGGCGTCTGTGGTGAACGCGCTGTCCGGCCGGTGTGACGTCCACGTCGAACGCGGCGGCTACGAATGGGCTGTCAGCTTCCGCCGTGGCGTGCCGGGTACCTACGCGGGCGATGGCGCCGACGCCGCGTTCAAGCCAGGGTCGGGCCTGCGCAAGCTCGGCAAGGTGGCCAAGTCGCACACCGGCACCAGGACCAGGTTCTGGCCTGACCGGCAGATCTTCGTGCCCGGCGCCGACATGGACGCCGGGTCGCTGATCCAGCGCGCCAGGCAGACCGCCTACCTGGTGCCCGGGCTATCCATCACGGTCATCGACGACAGATCTGCCCGCGATGACGCGGAGGACGGATCGCCGCGAGTCGCCGAGTTCCACTTCGGCGGCGGGATCAGCGAGTTCTGTGCGCATCTGAGCAACGGTGAGCCGGTCACGGACGTGCTGAGGCTCACAGGATCGGGGCAGTTCACCGAGACCATCCCGGTGCTCGACGATGACGGGCACATGACGCCGACCGACGTCGAGCGCGAGCTCGAGGTCGACGTCGCGCTCCGCTGGAACACCGGCTACGAGACCGTCACCAGGTCGTTCGTGAACGTGATCGCCACGCCGAAGGGCGGGACGCACGTCACCGGCTTCGAGCGCGCGCTGGTCAAGACGTTCAACGATCAGTTGAGGGCCGGCCGGTACCTGCGGGCGGGCGATGAGTCGGTCTTGAAGGACGACGTGGTCGAGGGCCTGACCGCTGTTATCTCGGTACGGGTGCCAGAACCGCAGTTCGAGGGCCAGACCAAGGAGGTGCTCGGCACCCCGGCGGCGTCCAGGATCGTCGCCGACGTGGTCAGCACCGAGTTGCGCGGCGTCCTCGAAGGCCGGGTCCGCGGCAGCAAGGCGCAGGCCAAGGCGGTGCTCGAGAAGGTCACGAACGCCGCGAAGACCAGGATCGCGGCCAGGGAGCACAGGGAGAACCAGCGCCGCAAGTCGGCGCTGGCGACGTCGGCGCTGCCGGCCAAGCTCGTGGACTGCCGCTCGGCCGACGATCGCAGCGAGCTGTTCATCGTCGAGGGTGATTCCGCGCTGGGCACGGCCAAGCTGGCCCGCGACTCGGAGTTCCAGGCGCTGTTGCCGATCCGCGGCAAGATCCTCAACGTCCAGAAGGCCTCACTGTCCGACATGCTCAAGAACGCCGAGTGTGCCGCGATCATCCAGGTGCTGGGCGCCGGGTCGGGCAGCGCGTTCGACCTGGACGCGGCGCGGTACCAGCGCATCATCCTGATGAGCGACGCGGACGTGGACGGCGCGCACATCAGGACCTTGCTGCTGACCCTCTTTCACAGGTACATGCGGCCGATGGTCGACGCGGGCCGCGTGTTCGCGGCCGTTCCGCCGCTGCACAGGATCAAGCTGACGAATCCTCGCAAGGGCCAAGACCGGTACATTTACACCTACACCGATGCCGAGCTGCACAGAAAGACCCTCGAGCTGGACCGCAAGAGCATGAAGTACGAGGATCCGCCGCAGCGCTACAAGGGCCTGGGAGAGATGGACGCGTCGCAGCTGGCCGAGACCACGATGGACCCGCGGAGACGGACGCTGCGGCGGATCAGGATCGCTGACGCCGCCGCCGCGGCCGAGATGTTCGACTTGCTGATGGGCAGCGAAGTGGCGCCGCGCCGGGACTTCATCGTGGGCGGCGCCGCGGAGCTGGATCCGACCAGGATTGACACCTGAGCGAGATGACCAGCCAGCCAGGTCGTCGCGCGGGAACAGTTCGCTACACAGGTGCCGCGCTCGCGGACGGGCTAGGCCCGGCGCTCCGGCGCCCGGTCACGGTCGTCGTCAGTGACGGAGTCATCGCCGGGATCTACGACGATGACGACGACCCCGCGGCCGCCAACGACCAGGCCGCGCACGTGGTCGACGCGAGCGGCGCGACCATCGTTCCCGGGTTCGTTGACTGCCACAGCCACCTGACGCTGCAGGGCGGCGCCCAGTGGATCGCGAGGGGCGCCGACCCGACGCCCGACCTTATCGAGGCCGCTGAGCGGAACGCCGCCGCCCTGATCAGCGCCGGTGTCCGGTGGGTACGCGACGTCGGCTCGCCGCGCCGCCCCGACGCAGGTGACGGGCGCGAGCGAGCGGTCGCGATCGGGCTCAGGGACCGATGGCGCGGACGCGACGACGTGCCGTATATCAGCGCAGCAGGGACGTGGCTGACCAAGGCCGGCTCGCTCCCCGCCGGGCTCGCGATCGAGGTGGCAGACGCGGACCAACTGCTCGCCGCGACGCTCGGCCAGCTGGACGACGGGGCCGACCTGGTCAAGCTGTACCTGGATGGCCCTGAGGCGGGCGTCGCTCCCTGGTCGGCCGACGAGGTGCGCAAGGTCGTCGCCGCCGTGCACGCCCGCGACGCCACCGTCGCCGCGCACGGCTCAGGGCTGGCGAACTGCAGGCTGGCTGCAGACGCCGGCGTGGACACGCTCGAGCACGGTTTCGCGCTGGACGCCGACATCGCTGCCACGATGGCCGCGAACGGGGTCACGCTGGTGTCGACGCTGTCGGTGATGCACTCCTGGCTCACGTTCGGCTCGACGACAACGATCGAGCGCTTTGCCGGCGAAGAGAATAGGTCCGCGATCGCTGAGCGCCTCGAAATGGCCGAGGAGAGCGTCAGGATCGCTCACCAGGCTGGCGTGGCGATCGCCGCGGGGAGTGACTTCGGCGGCGGCTCGGTTCGCGCCGGGCACCTCGCATGGGAAGTCGAGGCTCTGGTCAAGGCGGGCCTGGAGCCCTGGCAGGCGCTCGGCGCGGCCACGTGGCAGGGCGGCGCGGTACTGTCCGACCCGGACGCGGGCCGGATCAAGGCTGGCGGTCCCGCGCACTTCACGCTCGTGCACGGCGACCCGCTCGCGGATCCCGGCGCACTCTGGCGTGTCTGGGGTGTCGTCTAGAGCAAGCGCCTCCATCACCGACTGAATGTGGCATCCAGTCGTGTTTTCCGCGGTGAATCTCACATTGAGCCGGTCGCGGGCGCAGTGGCTGGCACCGGGCATTGCCCGGAAACTGGCGGCGGGCCCGTCCGGGCCCGCCATTACCGACAATGGACCGCGTTCCTGAACGCCAGCTGAGTGGCGGCCGCTGATGTGCTGGATGCCGACACGACGCCGCCGGGTCCCGGGCAAGCAGCGGCGGACCAGGCCCGGCGGGCCGGCTGCTGGCCTTTACGGAAGCGCGGCACCGCCGACCGCGGCGAGCGGTTCGCGCACCCGCTCGCCCGACCCGTCCCGCCTGCCCTCCGGGGGCGGCAGCTGGACCGGGGTGCCCGCCGCGGTCGCGCCCCTCGCAGGGCCGGGGCCCGCCCACGCCAGGACGAGCACGTCCTCGCCCTTGAGGAAGCGGTGGCAGCGGACGCCACCGGTCGCGCGGCCCTTCGGCGGGAACTCCGCGTACGGGGTCACCTTGACGGTCGCTGGCGCGGTGCCAGGCAGCGTGCGCGCGCTGCCCGCGACGGTCACCACCACGGGAAGCTCTGCGGCCACGTCCGCCGCGTCGCCGGCCGGCTCCCGGGAATCAACGGCGCCAAACCAGACCACGGAAGCGCGGGCCGAGAGCCTGATCCCGGCCATGCCGGCCGCGGCCCTGCCCTGCGGCCGCACCGAGGACGCGCCGAACCTGAGCAACTGCGCGTCGCTGGTGATGAAGACCAGATCCTGATCCTCGCTCTCGAGCTGGACGGCGCCGACGACACTGTCGCCTTCTTTGAGCGCGATGACGTCGAACTCCGACGCGTTCTGCGGGTAGTCAGCAGCCACCCGCTTGACGACGCCGTTGGCGGTGCCGAGCGCGAGGCCGGCGCCTTCGACGTCGGCGGCGACGATCGCGACGATGGTCTCGCCGCCCTCGGTTTCTACGAACTCGCTGACCGGGGCTCCGCCAGACAGCGCAGGGGAGTGGGCGGTCGGCGGCAGGGCGGGCAGCTCGAGTACGCCGAGCCTGATCAGCCTGCCGCGGGACGTCAGCACGCCGATGGATCCGCGGGCGGTCGACGGTACCGCGGAGACGATCACGTCGTGGGCGGACCTAGGTTCCGCGGACCTGCCGCGCGTCCTGGCCGGCCCGCCTCGGGCAGTGACGCGTGCGCCCTGTTGAGCCTTCTGGCCTTCTTCTTCCAGCTCCAGCTGACCTTGCTTACGGACCGCGGTGCGCGCCAGCAACCCGGCCGAGGAGAGCAGGACGGTGCACGGGTCGTCCGCTACCTCGAGCGGGACCGCTGCGGTGCGCTGCGCGCCGCTGCCTTCGAGCAGGACGGTGCGACGCGGGGACCCGAACTTCTCAGCGACGGCGCCTAGCTCGGACGACACGAGCTCGCGGAGCCTGTCCTCTGACTCCAGGATGGCGGTCAGCTCGGCGATCTCGGCCTGCAGCGTGTCCCGTTCGCGCTCCAGTTCCAGCCGGTCGTACCTGGTCAGGCGGCGCAGCGGGGTATCGAGTATGTACTGTGCCTGGACCGCCGTCAGGTCGAAGATGGCCATCAGCCGTTCCTTGGCGGCCGCGGCGTCGTCGCTTGTCCTGATGACCTGGATGACCTCATCGATGTTGAGCAGCGCGATAATGAGGCCATCGACAAGGTGCAGCCGGTCGGCCCGCTTGCCGCGGCGGAACTCGGTTCGGCGCCTGACCACCTCGACCCTGTGGTCGACATAGATCCGCAGCAGCTCACGCAGCCCGAGCACCCGCGGCTGTCCGTCGACCAGCGCGACGTTGTTAATGCCGAACGTGTCCTCCATCGGGGTCAACCGGTAGAGCTCCTCCAGCACGGCCTCTGGATGGAAGCCGTTCCGCAGCTCGATCACCAGCCGCAACCCGCGGTGCCGGTCGGTGAGGTCTTTCAGGTCAGAGATGCCATTCAGCTTCTTGGCCTGGACCAGGTCCTTGATCCTGGCCACGACCTTCTCCGGGCCGACGCCGTAGGGCAGTTCGGTGATCACGATGCCGGTACGGCGCGGCGTGAGTTGTTCGATCCGGGCGGCCGCCCTGGTCCTGAAGATGCCCTTACCCGTCTCGTACGCCTCCCTGATCCCGTCCAGGCCGACGATCTTGCCGCCGGTCGGCAGATCGGGTCCTGGCACGAACCGCATCAGGTCGTCGAGCGAGGCGTCGGGGCTGGCGATCAGGTGCCTGGCGGCCGCGATCACCTCTCCGAGGTTGTGCGGGGCCATGTTCGTGGCCATCCCGACCGCGATCCCTGACGCGCCGTTGACGAGCAGGTTCGGCAGACCCGCGGGGAGGACGTCAGGCTGCTGCTCGGTGCCGTCGTAGTTCGGCACGAAGTCGACGGTGTCCTCGTCGAGTGACGCGGTCATCTCCATCGCCGCCGCGGCGAGCCTGGCCTCTGTGTACCGCATCGCCGCCGGCGCGTCGTCGCCTCCGAGCGAGCCGAAGTTGCCGTGCCCGTCGATCAGCGGCAGCCGCATCGCGAACGGCTGGGCCAGTCGGACCAGGGCGTCATAGATCGCCGTGTCGCCGTGCGGGTGCAGGCGCCCCATCACGTCGCCGACCACGCGGGCGCACTTGACGTGCGCACGGTCAGGGCGCAGCCCCATCTGCGACATTTGGTACAGGATCCTGCGCTGCACCGGCTTCAGGCCGTCGCGCGCGTCGGGAATGGCGCGCTGATAGATCACCGAATAGGCGTATTCGAGGTAGCTGGCCCGCATCTCCTCGGTGACGTCGATGTCGACGATGTTCTCTTCGAAGTCCTCTGGTGGCGGGGTTGTCGCGCTGCGTCGTGCCATGACCGCCATTGTGCCGTGTTCTGGCCGTCGCCAGCCACGACGCGACCCGGCGCGCCGTCACGGCGAGGTCGCGGCAAAAGGTAGCTAGGACATGGTGGCCAGTGCTGATAGGTTCGCCAGCAGTCGGCACTAGTTCAGCCGGGCGGTCGGGTCCCGGGCTATGCCGTGAGGGGCACACGATGGGTTTTCCTGACCAGCCTGCGGGCCAGGGCCAGCCGGGCTTTTTCGGCGACCAGCCGACAGTCGGCCGCGAGCCCGGCGGATACGGCCAGCAGGGCGGCGCCGGCCAGCAAGGCGGCGCCGGATCGCAGGGCGGCAGCGCCGGCCAGCAGGGCGGCTACGGTCAGCCAGACTATGGCCAGCAAGGCGGGAGCTATGGCCAGCAGGGCTATGGCCAGCAGGGCTATGGCCAGCAGGGCGGCTACGGTCAGCCCGGCGCGGTGCAGCCCGGTGCTTACGGCCAGGCCGGCTACCAGCAGGGCGGGTACCAGGGCGTTCCAACCTGGACCGGCGGGACTGGCTACAGCAGCGGGCAGACCAACAGTCTCGCCATCGCGTCGCTGATCTGCGGAATCGCGTCCTTCGTGCTGCTCGGCCCGCTGAGCGGCATCCCGGCGATCATTCTTGGCCACATGGCGCGCAACAGGATCAGCCAGACCGGGGAGCAAGGATCTGGTCTCGCGCTCGCGGGTTTGATCCTCGGATACGTGCAACTAGCCCTGGACGTAATCGTCGTCATCATCGTGATCATCGCTGTCGCCGCGACGAGCACCAGAACGAGCGGTTAGCCGCCCGGCGGGCGGCCAGACGCGGGGCGGCGGTTCACTGATCGCGTGGCGGTTCAGGGGCGCGCGGCTGGGTAGGCGAGTCGCTACGGACCGTAGTTACGCGCGGGGGGAGCGATGGGTTTTCCTGAGCAACCGCGCGACCAGGCACAGCCAGGGTCCGGCGTGGCACCCCCGGGTCGCCAGGACCAAGGCGAGCCGGGAACGGGGCAGCAAGGGGAGGACCGGCGGGGGATGGACCCGGCGGGCGTGACCCAGGCTCCTGGCGGCTATGGTCCGCCGCCTGGCTATGGCTATGGCCAGCCGCCGCCCGGCGTCCGCACGAACGGGCTGTCCATCGCCGCGCTTGTCTGCGGGCTCGCCCAGTTCCTGCTGTGGTTCTTCCTTCTCGTGCCCGGGTTCATCGCGGCTTTGCTGGCGCTGGGCTTCGGGCTTGGCGGGCTGGCGCAGATCAGGGCCAGGGCAGAGGGCGGCCGCGGCATGGCGATCGCGGGGATCGTGCTCGGCGCACTGGGTGTTCTCGGCGGGATCGCGTGGGCTATCTTGCTGGGAGTCGGGTCGGCGCACTTCCACTACAGGACCGGTGCCTGACGGCCTGGAGCGGCCGTTCGGCGCGTCTTGTCAACCGGACCAGCGGATGGCCGGCGCGGGATAGCATGTGCCTAATTGCCGAATTGCACCTTGCTCATTCGGCAGCTACCGAGATCCGATCATCGGCCATCGCCTGAGTTCCGGCGCCACGTGCGGCCAGCGGGCTGGCTGCACGGAGGGAGCCGGATGGCTGACTCGTCCTGGGAGCACGCCGCTGAGGCTCGCGCGGCGCTGAACGCGATCGTGACCGACCCCGAGCACGGCACCGCGGCGCTGTCCAGCCCCCGGACAATGTCGAATCTGCTCAAGGACCTGCTCCCTGACGCGCCGCGGGAGAAGAACCTCCTCGTCGCAGCCGCGGAAGCGGGGCTGGCAGACACCCTCAATGAACACGTCTCGCAGGGCATGGACCCGGACACCGCGATCAGCCTGACCGCGTCTTCGTTCTCGGCGCGGTCCCCGCTCACGCCGGACGCGTGCCGCTGGGTCACCGGCGAGATCGCCGTGGCGCTCGGTATCAGCGAGGCCAGCGACTCCGCCCTGAGCTCACCGCCGCCGGGCACCGGCACAGGCGGCGCGGTCGCCACCGAGGTCAACCCGGGGTACGGCAGCAACCCCGCAGGCCAGTACTCGCCTGGCCAGGGTGCACCATCGGACCGCCAGCGGGCGCCTGACAGCGTCGGCTCGGCCAGGGACAGCTACTCGTCGGCGCCGGACAGCGTTCAGCCGGCTGCCGTGAGTTTCCCTGGCGGCTCTGCAGTCGTGTCGCCCGGCAAGGGCTCGCCTGGCCAGGGCTGGCCGGGCGAGGGATGGCCGGGTCAGGGCTGGCCGGGTCAGGGCGCGC
>DASUHI010000281.1:0-6274 GCA_036273575.1 Streptosporangiaceae bacterium
GGCCAGGCACCTGCGCGCGGCCGGCGACCGGGCGGCCGCCCGGGCGAAACGGCACGCCTGCCTGCGCCGGTACCGGCGGTACCTCGGCGCCGCGAGGGCCAGGTTCGCCCGCATCGCCCTGCTGGTCCGCCGCGCGATGCACGGCCAGATCACGGTCGCCACCAGGAACGGGCCGAAGACCATCGCGTTCGAGCGCGGGACCGTCAAGTCGGTCTCGGGTGCCTCGATCGTGGTCAAGGCCGCCGACGGCGTGACATGGACATGGCACACCGGCAGCGGGACGCGGGTGTTCAGGCTCGGGAACGCCGCAAACGGGGCCGGGGGCCATGGCCGCCAGAACGTCGGCGTGGCGGCGCTCGCGACAGGCCAGCGGGTCGCGGTCGGCGGGCTGGTGTCAGGCGGCGTCGACCAGGCCCGCCGCATTCTGATCCGTGACTCCTCGCCGACCTGATCCCGTACGCTCCTGTTCGGGGATTGCCACCCCGTTCGACCAAGCGAACTGTGAGCCAGCATCAGTCATGGCCGAGCCGGAACGAATACCGCGCGTGCTCGTCGTCGACGACGAGCCGAACATCCGCGAGCTGGTCCAGGTCGCCCTGAAGTTTCACGGCTGCACGGTCAGCACCGCGGCCAACGGCGCGGACGCGATCCTCCAGGCCGAGCTCACGACGCCTGACCTGATCGTGCTCGACGTCATGCTGCCCGACATCGACGGCTTCGAGGTCTGCCGCAGGCTCCGGGCGGGAGGAAACGAGGTGCCGGTCATCTTCCTGACCGCCAGGGACACCTCGTCTGACACGGTCACGGGCCTCGCCATCGGCGGCGACGACTACGTGACCAAGCCGTTCTCCGTCGAGGCACTCGTCGCCAGGGTGCGGGCCGTGCTGCGGAGGGCGTCCAGGTCGGCCCAGCCTGCCAGGCACGGCGATCACGACGACGTCCTGCGTGCAGGTGACCTCGAGCTCGACGAATCCCGGTGGACGGTGCGCCGCGGCGGAACGCCGGTCGAGCTGTCCAAGACCGAATTCCAGCTGCTTGCCTACCTGATGCGGCACCAGGGCCGGGTGCTGACCAGGGCTCAGCTACTGGAGAACGTGTGGGGCTGGGATTACGCGGGCGAGTCTCAGATCGTCGAGACCTATGTCAGCTACCTGCGGCGGAAGCTTGACCCGCTCGGACCGCCGCTGATCCACACCCAGCGCGGGGTCGGGTACAGCCTGCGGCTGCCAGAGCACGCCGCGGCCCACCGGGCGCACCAAGCGAAGCAGACCTGGCAGCCCGGCGAGTCCCGCGAGCAGCCCGGCCGACGGGGGGCGGAGCCCGGCGAGCCATGAGCCGCGCTCAGTCCACCGGGGGCGCCGCCAAGGCGACGACGGCCAGGTCGCGGGCCGACCGTTCGTCGCGGGCCGACCGTTCGACGCCGAGAACGACGCGCGCCGGCGATGCCACGCAGCCTGGCCAGCCAGTCCGTCCGGCCGGTCAAGCAGGGGGGCAGCCGGAGCCACGTGCGCCGCAGGGTTCGAGCGGGCTGTCCCTGCGGACCAGGCTCCTCCTCCTGCAGATCGCCGTCACCGCCGTCTTCCTGCTGATCATGGGCATCGTGAGCACGGCGTTGTTCGCACAGCACCTGCGTAGCCAGTTCCACGCGACGATCCTGGCTGAGAGCACGCGCAGTCCGGTTGAGATAGCGCAGCGGCCCGTGCTTGGGGTCGCCGCCGTGGAGGTCACGTTCGGGCCGTTCACGGTCAGACCGCTGACGTTGCCCAGGACGCCCGCGGCGACCAGCGCGCTGGCCGCCGCCGTCAGGCAGATGGGCGCAGCGCAGGTGGTGTGGCGCGGAAAGAGCGGCCACTGGTTCCAGGTCCCGACCGTGCGCCTGACCGACAGCCTGCAGGCGGCAGCCCGGCTGATCCCGCCAACCGAGAACGCGTCAAGGCGCGCGAGCGTCCTCGTCGTCGCCGAACAGTCAACGGCGCTTACCAGGCAGCTCCGCGGCCTCATCCTGATCGAGATGATCACCGGCGGCGGCCTCGTGGCGTTGCTGGCGATCGGCGGCCAGTGGCTGATCGGCCGTGGCCTCGGCCCGCTTGACCGGATGGCCAGCACGGCCAACGACATCACCGCACGCGGCGACCTGACCGAGCGGATGACCGAGGCCGACCACCAGACCGAGGTCGGCAGGCTCGCCGCGGCCATCAACACAATGCTCGACAGGATCCAGCACGCGTTCGGCGCCAGGCTCAGCTCAGAACGCAAGGTCAGGGAGTTCGCCGCCGACGCGTCGCACGAGCTGCGCACGCCGCTGACGACGATCCGCGGCTACGCCGAGCTATACCGGCAGGGTGCGCTCGGCCCCGAGCAGCTGCCGGGGGCGATGCGCCGGATCGAACAGGAGGCGCAGCGGATGTCGACCCTGGTCGCCGAGCTGCTCGAGCTCGCCAGGCTGGACCGCACGTCGTCGCTCGACCTGACCGAGACGGACCTGGCGATCGTCGTGCGCGACGCCGTGGCCGACGCGATGGCCGTCGAGCCGGAACGCCCGATCAGCGCCCAGGCTCCGCCGCGGCTGATCGCCGTCGTCGACGAGCGCAGGATCCGCCAGGTGCTGGCCAACCTCCTCGGCAACGTCCGCGCGCACACCCCGCCAGCGACGCAGGTCGCGGTCCGGCTCGGCGCCGTGCAGGGCGGCGTGCTGATCGAGGTCACGGACTCGGGCCCCGGTATGTCGCCAGAGGACGCGGCGCGCGCGTTCGACCGGTTCCACCGCGCACCCGAGCAGGCGGGCGGCGCGGCCGATCCCGGCGACGAAGGCCAGGCGGCCAGGGCGGACGACTACTCCTCAGGCGGCGGCAGCGGCCTCGGCCTGTCCATCGTCCATGCGATCGCGACCGCGCACGGCGGCCAGGCAACCCTCGAGTCCTGGCAAGCCCACGGCACCCGCGTCCGCATCTGGCTCCCAACCACCCGCACCACACCCCCCACCCCGACCGCGACCTAGCCCACTTAGCACGGCCTCCAGTCACATCAGCGCCCGTTTCGCCACCTTTGCGGCCATCGAATCCGTGCTATGTCGCCGAGGCAGGCCCTTGACCGCCACTTTGGATCCGGGTGGCACCTGCAAAGCTACTCATTTCGGGCGTACCGGTGCCCGCACGGAGCCAAAGTCGAAGTTGATCATGTGGGGTAGGCGGCGGGGACCCGCGCGACGCTACTCGGACGGGGCGGGGCCGGTGGGAGCGGGGGCGGCGGGACCGGGGGCGGCGGGACCGGGCTGG
This sequence comes from Streptosporangiaceae bacterium, assembly GCA_036273575.1. Taxonomy (GTDB): domain Bacteria; phylum Actinomycetota; class Actinomycetes; order Streptosporangiales; family Streptosporangiaceae; genus Chersky-822. The sequence goes on from DASUHI010000281.1 coordinate 3,276, forward strand.
GCGATCGAGCGGGCCAGTAGCTGCGCGACGTCCACGACCTCGAGCGAGTCCTTGGCCGCGCCTGAGCTCTTCTTCTCGCTGATCGCGTCGCCGAGCATGACCAGGCAGTACGGGCAGCCGGTCGAGATCGTGTCAGGGTCTGTGCCGAGCGCTTCCTCGATCCGCTCCGCGTTGATCCGCTTGCCGATCCGCTCTTCCATCCACATTCGGGCGCCGCCCGCGCCGCAGCAGAACCCGCGCTCCCGGCACCTGTGCATCTCCTGGGCCTTGACGCCAGGCACCTGATCCATGATCTCGCGCGGCGGCGTGTACACCTTGTTGTGCCGGCCGAGGAAGCACGGGTCGTGGTAGGTGATCTTCTCCTCGATCGGATTGACGGGCTTGAGCTTGCCCTCGGCGACGAGCCGGGCGAGCAACTGGGTGTGGTGGATCACCTCATAGTTGCCGCCGAGTTGCGGGTACTCGTTCGCCAGGGTGTTGAAGCAGTGCGGGCAGCTCGCGATGACCTTGCGGGCGCCGGCCTCGTTCAGCGTCTCGACGTTCTGCTGCGCGAGCATCGAGAACACGAACTCGTTGCCCATGCGCCTGGCGGGGTCCCCCGTGCAGGTCTCGGCCGGCCCGAGCACGGCGAACGACACACCCGCTGTGTGCAGCAGGGAAGCGATCGCCTTTGTCGTCTTCTTGGCCCGGTCCTCAAGCGCCCCCGCGCAACCGACCCAGAACAGGTACTCCACGTCGTCGCCGATCGGCCCGTCCACGACGGGCACCTCGAAGTCCAGTTCCGTCATCCACTCGGCGCGCTTCGCCTCGCCCATCCCCCACGGGTCGCCCTTGTTCTCCAGGTTCTTGAGCATCCCTGACGCCTCGGTGGGGAACTCGGACTCGATCAGCACCTGGTGCCGGCGCAGGCCCGTGATGTGGTCGATGTGCTCGATGTCGACCGGGCACTCGTTGACGCAGGCGCCGCAGTTGGTGCATGACCAGATCACGTCGGGGTCGATGACGCCGTGGGAATCGGGCTTGCCGACGAGGGGTCGTTCAACTTCTTTCTGAACAGCCTCTGGCAGCGCGGCCTTGGCCTCATCGGAGGTGGCCAGCAGGTAAGGCGCCTTCGCGAACGCGTGGTCGCGCAGGTCGAGGATGAGCATCTTCGGCGACAGCGGCTTGCCTGTCGCCCAGGCCGGGCACTGCGACTGGCAGCGGCCGCACTCCGTGCACGTGCCAAGGTCGAGCATGCCTTTCCAGGTCAGGTCCTCGACCTTGCCAAGCCCGAAGACGTCGGTGTCAGGGTCAGCCTCCTCGAAGTCCAGCACCTTGCCGTTGGAGCGCATCGGCTGCAGGTCGCGCAGCCCGTTCGGGCGGCGCGAGAACAGCACGTTGACCGGCGCCAGGAATATGTGCAGGTGCTTGGAGTAGGTCACGAGGACCAGGAAGCCGAGCACGACCGCGAGCTGGAGCAAGATCATGGACGTCTCGATCGCCATGTTGGCGCTCTTGCTCAGCGGCGCGAACCAGTGGCCGACGATCTGGGACGCGAACGCACCGTGGGGGTACGGGAAGTCGCCGGTGTTGATCTGGGCGCCGCGGTACAGCAGCAGCGTGGCGATCACCAGGAAGATCAGGACCAGGACGAGCCACGCTGCGCCGGTGTGCGAACCGGAGAACCGCGACTTACGGCCCTCGGTCTTGGGATTATTGCGCAACCTGATCACCGCGAACGTGCCGATTCCGATCAGGACCGCGACGGCGAACAGGTCCTCGATGAAACCGATGAAGGCCCAGTGCCCGATCCACGGCAGCGCGAACGTCTTGCTGAACAGGTCCCCGTAGGACTCGATGATCGTCAGCAGCAAGATCGTGAAGCCCCAGAACGTCAGGAAGTGCGCGACGCCCGGGATCGTCCACTGGAGCAGCTTGCGCTGGCCGAGAACCTCGGTCGCCTCGATGCCCGCGCCGCGGCCCGGGTGCTCCCGCAGCGCCGCGATCCGCTCGGGCGCCGGCTGCCCGCTAGTCGCCAGCCGGAACAGCCACCAGAGGCGGCGGCCGGCGATCGCGAACGCGAGCGCCGTCAGGACGAGTCCGATGATGATCCGCAGCGCCAAGTCGACCTCCTGGGACGGCGTTGGGTGCCAGCGTACGCCGATCGCCGCCGGCCACATCGCACGCGAGAGCGAACTTACCCCGCTTTGCGTACCACCCGGCCACCGTTATCGGCGTCAGTGCCCGATTCCGCGATGACTAATTCGGGGTAAGTTGGCAGGTCCTCCCGTCACCGTCGCCAGGCGAGGACCGTGCCGGACTGAATGGCGGGCGGACCTAGGAGGTTGACCAGGTAGGCGGCCAGCGGAGAGCTGGCCGCGGTGACCGCGACGACTGCGGCGGGATGCCAGGCCGCCAGCGCGGCCCTGACCTGGGCGGGCGGCGGCGCCTTCCCGGTCGGTGCGGGGCCGCCGCCAGGGATTTCGACCGGCAACCCGGCGCCAAGGGCGGCCGCAGCGAACGGACTGGTTCCCGGCAGTCCGGACGCCCAGAGTTGGTCCAGGTACCAGGCGACCGGGTTGACGCCAGTTCCGCCGATATAGGCCTGCCCGCCTGCTCCCGGGCCGATGAAGTAGCCGCCGACCATCGCGGCCGGCTGGCCGGTGTCTGCCTGCCAGCGCATGGAGGCGGTCAGGATGTTGGCAGGCACGGGCACGACCAGTACGGGCGCACCGGCCGGGAGGTTCAGCGCCGTGAACGCCTGTGTCCAGCCGGCCGGCAGCGGCGTGGCGGTGCCGGCGGCCAGCGGCTCCGGCACCAGCGGCAGGCAGCAGAGCGCGGCGACGGTCAGCACGACGCCGGCGGCCCGGCCGCCGGGCCGCCGGCCGATGTCGAGATCATCGGGGTCGAGGTCGGCGCGGTCGGAGGCGGCAGCAGCAGCCCGGCCCTCGCGGCGGCGTCCTGCGAGGTAGCCGCTCACCGCGTCGATGCCGAGCGCTAGCAGGACCGCGGCGACGCCG
>DASUHI010000282.1:0-5189 GCA_036273575.1 Streptosporangiaceae bacterium
GAGCGTCTCGTAGTGCGAGGTGAACGGCAGCAGGGCGGCGAACCAGGCGATCGACACGTACGGGTCGAGCAGCGCCGTCGCGACGTGCAGGCCGAGGAGCGCCACCGCGAACAGCGACAGCGTCCTGTGCAGCTCGGCGACCGCGAACCGCGGCCATCGCCGGGAGGTCGCGCCCGTCCTCGTTGACACGCCGAGCACCATGACGACGCTGAACAGGATCAGCAGCACGACGCCGCTCGCCCGCGAGACAAGCCACAACCCCTGCGATCCCGTGGCCGCCGCCTGCGCGGCGATCACGTGCCCGCTCATCGGTCGCCTCCTTCGATCAGGGCGGCCAGCCAGGAGCCGCCGGGCGAGCAGACGGGCCCGTCTTCCGCCTCTGGCCAGCCGCCGGTCCTGATGATCTGGCCGTCGTGGCTGATCAGCCGTGCAGGCAGGCCGTGGTCGCCGAGCCAGCCTGGCGCGTCCTCACCCGCCACGATCGCCGCTGTCGACGCCGCGTTAGCTTCCGCGCACGTTGCCGCCGCGACCGTGACCGTGCGCCACGGCGAGCCGGCCGGCATCCCGGTCCGCGGGTCGATGATGTGATGGAGCACGCGGCCCGCCCGGACCCAGCGCCGGCACGTGCTGGACGACGTCGCGAGCCCGCCGCTGGCGAGCCTGACCTGCTGGGCGATCGCCGGGTCGGCAGCACCGCGTGGTACCGCTGGCGCGGCGAGGTTCCGCGCAGCACGGACTTGCCGGTGCTCGTCTGCGATCAGCACGGGCCAGCCGCCAGCCGGCGGCCGGCCGGCGACGGCTATGTCGCCGCCGAGGCTGACCAGCACGCCGCCCTCGCCCGCGCTCGCGAAGGCGGCGGCCGCGGCGCGGTCCGCGCCGAGCCCCTTCGCGGTCGCGCCCAGGTCGAGCAGCACGCCGGGCGGAGCGGTGAGTACATTCCCGCGCAGGGCAATCGCCTGCCAGCCGGGAGCTGCGCCTGCGCCCGGTTGAATCGGCGCGTCATTCTCAGCGATCGCGGCGAAGTCCCTGTCGTAACCGATCCTGACCAGCGCGCTTCCCACGGTCGGATCACAGCGCCCACCGGTCCACGCGGCCGCGGCGAGCGCGATCCTGATCGCTTCGGCCAGGCCGTCACTGACCTGGTGACGGCCCGCGCCGGCGGCGTGCAGGGCCGATATCTCTGAGTCGGCGCGGAACCTGCTCGCCTGCGCGTCGAGCGCCGCGAGCTCGTCGTCCACGGCCGCGAGCATGGCCGTCAGGTTCGCGGCCGGCCAGACCGCCAGCCTGGCCGTCGTGCCGAGGGCGTCCCGGTCGGCGGCCGCGACGGCGAGCGAACCGACGCTGACCCGGCTCCACGCGGGCCGTGCGTGCAGCAGCGCAGTGGCACTCATCTAGTTGTCACCACCGCGGCCCGCCGCGGCCCCCGAGCCGCCGGAGGTCACGACCGGGCTGCCCACCGAGGGAGCGCCGCTCTGGACGCCGCCCGACTGGCCGGAGTGGGTCGTGCTCGTGTGGCCCCCCGTGGTGCCGGTCGTGGTGGTGCCGCTCGTGCTGGTAGAGGCGGGGATCGAGTGGGCGAGATAGCCGGTCGTAGCCGCCACAGCGGCGATCAGCGCCGCCGCCGTCCAGGTGGACGTCCGCCTGTTCGCGCTGACGCCGCTGTCGCGCACGTACGCGGGCGGCGGGTACTGCTGGTAGTAGCCGGACGGGGCGTAGCCGTAGGGCCCGTGATCCGCGGGCCCGTATCCGCCCCCGGTGTAGTCGCCACGGTAGCCGCGGCCGGAATCCTCATCGAAGCCGGGCAGCCTGGACCGCCCAGGCAGGCCGGCTTCCTTCTCCTCAGCCACGTCGGTTCTCCTTGTCGCTCGTCACCGATTGCTGACCTTGCGCCTCCAGCGTGCCTTGGGGCCGATTCGAGCAACGTGAGAGAAGGATGTGAGCGGCTCACATGTTTGCCGGCGCGGGTGCGTAACCTGCCCTTGTGCGTGTTCTTCTCGTCGAAGACGAGGCCAAGATGGCCAAGCTGCTCAAGCGCGGGCTTGAGGAGGAGGGACATGCCGTCGATGTCGGGTCGGACGGGCCAGAAGGACTGTGGCTCGCCACCGAGAACAGCTACGGGCTCATCGTTCTCGACGTGATGCTGCCTGGCTTCGACGGCGTCGAGCTCTGCCGCAAGCTGCGAGCGGCGGGGGACTGGACGCCGGTGCTGATGCTGACGGCCAGGGACGCGATCGATGACCGCGTGCGTGGCCTGGACGCGGGGGCGGACGACTACCTGGTCAAGCCGTTCAGCCTGCGGGAGCTCAGCGCCAGGCTGCGCGCGCTCTCCCGGCGCGACGACCGGGCGAGGCCCGTCGTGCTGAGCGAAGGCGACCTCCGGCTTGACCCGGCCGCCAAGCGAGCGTGGCGAGGATCGGCCGAGCTGGCGCTCTCGCCGAAGGAGTTCGCGCTGCTCGAGCTCTTCCTGCGGCATCCTGGCTCGGTCCTGACCCGCTCCCAGATCATCGACGCGGTCTGGGATTTCGCCTATGAGGGCACGTCTAACGTCGTGGATCAGTACGTCACGTACCTGCGGCGCAAGGTCGACGCGCCGTTCGGCCGGCACGACATCGAGACCGTGCGCGGCATGGGCTACCGGCTCAGGCACGCCGAGTAGGTTGCCGTGTCCATCAAGCTGCGGGTCGCAGGGGTCTTCACGCTGGCGCTCGCGGTCGCGTTCGCGCTCGGCAGCTGGCTGCTGATCAGCCAGCTGCACGGAAGCCTGCTCGGCGCGCTGGACAGCACGGTAGCCGCCCAGCTCGGCCCGTACCGGTCAGCGCCTAGCGTGCAAGCGGCCGCAGCCACCGGGATTCCCGACAACTCGCTCGTTCAGATCCTGAGCAGATCAGGTCAGGTCCTGCGCCACCGGGGCGAAGACACCTCCGTGCCGCTGCTCAGCCCCGCTCAGGTGCGCGCCGCGAGGTCAGGCGGCGTGACCAAGACGGTGGGAGACGAGCAGTTCAGGCTCCGGGCCGCGCCGGTGGGGCGAACAGGGGCGGTGGCCGTGCTCGGCGTCTCCATGGAGGAGCAGGTCTCTGGTCCGCTAGGCAAGCAGACCAGGGCGCTGGTGATCGGCGGCGTGGTCTTCGTCGTCGTCGGCGCGGTCGGCGCCTACTGGCTCGCCGCGGCCGCGCTGTCGCCCGTCGAGCGGATGCGCCGGGAGGTTGCCGCGCTGCCGGCCAGGGGCTCCGCGGCGGGCGTCCAGGTGCCTCGGACGCGCGACGAGCTCGCGGCGCTCGCCGGCACCATGAACGACCTGCTCGGCCGGCTCCATCACGCGCTGGCCAGGCAGCAAGAGTTCGTGGCTGACGCCAGCCACGAACTGAGGACGCCGCTGGCCGTGCTCGGCGCCGAGCTAGAGCTTGCTGGCCGGCCCGGCCGGAGCAGGGACGAGCTGGTCGAGGCCGTGGCCAGCGCGGAGGACGAGGTCGCCAGGCTCACGAAGCTGACCAACGACCTGCTCGTGCTCGCCCGCAGCGACGAGGGCAAGCTTCCGGTCAGGCCAGAGCCGACCCGGGTGCGTGACCTGCTCGAGCGCAGCGCCGCGCGAGCGGCCTTCTCTTCGGCCGAACGCGCGGCCTGTGTCGTGCGGGCACCAAGGGATCTGGTCGCGACGCTGGACCCCGACCGGGTGAGGCAGGCCGTGGACAACCTGATCGACAACGCCCTCCGGTTCGCGCCGCCAGGATCAGACATCACGGTCTCCGGACGCGCGCACGGGTCGACCCTGGTCATCGACGTCGCTGACGCCGGGCCCGGATTCCCGGCTGACTACTTGCCGCACGCGTTCGAGCGATTCAGGCGGCCGGACGCCGGGCGGACCAGGTCCGACGGCGGCGCAGGGCTCGGCCTCGCGATCGTGGCCGCCGTCGCCGCCGCCCACGGCGGCTCCGCCTGGGCGCGCAACGGCCAGGACGGCGGCGCCGTCGTTGCCCTCGAGCTGCCAGGCGCAGTGCTGTCTGACGTCGGGACATTCAGGGCCTGACCTGGGGACTTTCGTACCTACTGCGAAGTAAGGGCTGCGGGCTTTGCTGGTAGCAGGTGATGGCAATGACCACGATTCCAGCGCAGCGCGCGGGCGGTGAGCCCCATCGGTGGTGGGTCAGGGTCTTCGGCGGGATCTTCCTCGCGTCTGCCGTGACGCACCTGGTCCTCGTGACCGCTGCGCCGCACTCCTACGATTCCTTCGCGAAGGGCAGCTGGTGGCCGTTCGTCACGCACGCGTGGCACTCGGTCTTCGTGCCGAACGTCGGCTACTTCATCGCGCTGCTGATCGCCTTCGAAGCCGCGGTCGGGCTGCTCATCCTCAGCAGGCGGTACCGGCGGATCGGCATCGCGGCCGCGATTGCCTTCAACGCGGCGCTGATCCTGTTCGGCTGGGGGTTCTGCATCTGGAGCGTTCCCGCGATCGCCCTGCTGGCGTGGTTCTGGCATTTGGAGTCAAGGCCCGCACCCGCCAGCGACGCCAGCGCCGGCGCCGGTCCTGGCACGCGGGCCAGGCACCAGGTGATGGCGAGGTCCAGATAGCCCGCCGCGACGCGGTCTGCCGTCCGTGCTCGTGCCGGCGGTCAGTCAGGCAGTCCTGCCAGCATCGCGGCAGGCAGGACCGCGTGGACGCCCCAGGTCTGGTTCGCGACCTGGGTGATGCGCAAGTCGACACAGGTGCTCGCGTGCGCGAGCGCCGACGCCTTGTCGACGCCGAGCAGGACCTGAAGCCAGCACGTCATCGCGTCGAGCGCGTCCCCCATGGCCGCGTTGAGGTCAGCGTCGAAGCCGAACGTGATCCGGCCCGCCGGTGTCTCCGCGTGGATGGAGCGCAGCGGCCTGTCCTGCACCAGGTCGACGACGGCCTCGGTGGTCATCGGGCACTCGATCGCCGTCCCGCCGACCTCGCCGTCGCCCTGCGCCGCGTGGCCGTCACCCAGGTAGAGCAGCGCTCCAGGCACGGTGACAGGGAGGTACAGCGTCGACCCGGCCACTAGCTCCTTGCAGTCGATGTTGCCGCCCCCGGCCGTTCGCGGCGGGATCGTCGAATGTTCTCCTGGCTCATCGGGCGGCATGCCCATGACGCCGAGGAACGGCGCCACGCCGCGGCTGTAGCCGGTGTGCGACATCGCCTTTCCGGCATCCGGATCCAGATCCCACAGCAG
>DASUHI010000283.1:0-15582 GCA_036273575.1 Streptosporangiaceae bacterium
GGCCGCCACGGAACCCGGCTGCCGTCCTCCCAGCCGCCGACGACCAGGCCGCCGGCTTCCGGCTTGGCGTAGAACCGCGCGTCAGGGTCGCGGAAGGTGGGCAGGTCAGGTGGCAACTCGGCGATCGGCTCTGTGACGACGTATTGATGCTCAACAGGACTCACGGCCAGACTCGCCCCCGCCAGCGCCGCTGTCTGCGCGCCCCACATGCCCGTGGCGTTGACGGCGACGTCGCACTCGATCAGCCCGGCGTTCGTCATCAGCGCGGTGACCCGCCGGCCCGCCCGCTCGATCGCCGTGACGGCCGTGTTCTCCACGATCCGAACGCCCAGTGCCCGTGCGCCGGTCGCGAAGGAGTGGGTGAGCTGGCTCGGGTCGGCGTAGCCGTCCGTCGGCACCCATACCGCGCCGCGCAGCCCGTCGGGGCACAGCGGCGGGAACATCGCCCGCGCTTCGGCGGGCGAGACCAGGTGGGCGTCGAAACCGAAGCTCCTGGCGGCAGTGATCAGGCGTTTGAGCTCGTGCCAGCGGTCGTCGCTCGACGCGACCCTGATGCTGCCCGCCTGGTGCCAGCCGGTCGCGTAGCCGGTCTGCTGCTCGAGCTCTGAGTAGGTGGTGACGCTCGAGCGCATCAGCGCGGTGAGGCTGCTCGACGTGCGCAGCTGGCCGATCAGGCCGGCCGCGTGCCAGGTGCTGCCCTCGGTCAGCCGCCGGCGCTCGACGATCGTCACGTCGGTCTTGCCGCGCCGGGCGAGCTGGTAGGCGATGCTGCAGCCGACCACGCCGCCGCCGATGATGACGATCTCGCTGCGCTTGGGCAGCACGGTCATAGGTCGCTCCCGTCGCGCCAAACCTGCGCCGTCTAAGCGGAATGATGCCGGTCTGGGAGCTTTGGCGCCAGCCGCCGGAGCTAGGGCTGTTCCTAGTCCGACGCGGCGCTCTCAGCGGCGGCTCTCGCCTCGGGTGCGAGCGGCAGCGCGAAGCCGAACGTCGCGCCCTGGCCGGGATCTGAGTCCACCCAGACCTGGCCATGATGGGCGCTGACCATGGCGGAGACGATCGCGAGGCCGAGCCCCGTGCCGCCGGCCGTCCGCGTGCGGGCACGGTCCGTGCGGTAGAACCGCTCGAACACGTGCTCTTGCTGCTCCTTCGTCAGCCCGGCGCCATGGTCGGTGACCTCGAGGACGACGGCGGGTTCGGCCGCGTCCGGCCCGTGCCCGTTGCCCAGCGCCCCTGACTTGATCGTGATCTCGATCGGCGTGCCATCCGGGGTGTGCGTCATAGCGTTGCTCATGAGGTTCGAGACCACCTGGCGCAGCCCCACCTCGTCGCCGGTGACGAGCGGCGCGTCCGTCGTGCCAACGGTCAGGTTGATCGTGCGCTTCGGCGCGATGACCCTGGCGTCGTGCAGCGCATCTGCGGCGATCGCGAGCAGGTCGACGGTGCGGTAGTCCAGTGTGCGCTGCTGGTCCAGGCGGGCGAGCAGCAGCATGTCGTCGACGAGAACGCCCATGCGCTTCGCCTCGCCCTCGACGCGTTCGATGAGCCGGTCCAGCTCGGGGCTGGTCATTGGCCCGGTCGGCAGACCGGTTGCCGCCCCGTCGTCCGCCTCGCCCGCTGTGACGGGCGCGGCGTCGCCGGCTCCGCCGGCGCCGCCGCGCTGCCGGTAGTACTCGGCGAAGCCGCGGATCGCGGTCAGCGGCGTCCGGAGTTCGTGGCTGGCGTCGGCGACGAACTGCCGCATCCTGTCCTCTGACCGGCTGGCGTTCAGCGCTGACCTTCTGGCCGCTTCCTCTGAGCTCCGCGCGGCCTCCTCCGACGCCATTCTGGCCCGGAACGCGGCCTCGATGTGCGCCAGCATCACGTTCAGCGACCGGCCGAGCTTGCCGACCTCGGTCCTCGGGTCCCGCTCGGGCACCCGGCGGCCGAGGTCACCTGCGGCGATGGCGTCGGCCGTCCGCTCGATGTCGATGAGGGGCCGCATGCTGCGCCTGATCACCGTGATCCCGACCGCGGTCAGCACCAGCAGCAGCGCGCAGCTCACGATCAGGTCGATGATGGTCAGCTCGTTGATCGTTCGGTAGATGCTCGTCACGTCCAGGCCCAGGACGATCGTGCCGTGCTGGACCCCTCCGGACTGCGCGGACACGGCTTGCGGCGTGCTGATGACGCGCCAGCGCTGATGGCCGGTCCACGAGCTGATGGTGACGGGATCGGACACCTGGCCAGCCTGGGTAGCGAGCCACGGCGCGCCGTGCGTGACAGCCGGACCGGGAATCATCTTGCCCGGGTATCCGAGCGGGGTGAACTTGAACTCGCCGATCACCTGCCTGGCCTTGCCGTGTTCAGGAAGCCACTGGACGGAGAACCCGCCGTTACCCGGCAGCGTCCGTCCTGAGGCGAAGTAACCCTCCACCCACAGCGGGATGTTCGCCTTAGCGGCTGCTTCGAGGTTCTGGTCGGCCTGGTTGAGAAGGTATCCGCGCAGGAAGGCGATGCCGGCGATCGAGATGACGGCCAGCGCGGCGGTGACGAGAGCCAGAACCGCCGCGATGAGCTTGATGCGCAGCGGCGTCCGGCTCGGCAGTGCCCGTGCCGAACGCCAGAGCCCCTGTGAGGTTGCCGGGTGAGTCATGGACGTCAGCCGTGCTTCCTAAGACGATGGCAGGCGCATGACGTAGCCCACGCCGCGCAGCGTGTGCAGCAGGTGCGGCTCCGTGGCGTCGATCTTCCTGCGCAGGACCGAGACGTACGACTCGACGATGCCGGTGTCGCCCCTGAAGTCGTAGTCCCAGACATGGTCGAGTATCTGCATCTTGGACAGCACCCGGCCGGCGTTCCGCATGAAGTACCTGAGCAGCTTGAACTCGGTCGGCGAGAGCTGCACCTGAGTGCCGCCGCGCCACACCTCGTGACTGTCCTCGTCAAGCTCGAGGTCGGCGAAGGCCAGCCGGGGCGACGGCTCAGCCGCGCCGCCGCGGGTGCGTCTGAGCACGGCCTGGATCCTGGCGATGACCTCCTCGAGGCTGAACGGCTTGGTCACGTAGTCGTCCCCGCCGAGCGTCAGCCCGCGGACCTTGTCCTCGGTGGAGTCCCTGGCTGTCAGAAACACCACGGGTGTGCGGGTGCCGCCGCCGCGCAGCCGGTGCAGTACGTCGAAGCCGTCCATGTCGGGCAGCATCACGTCGAGCACGATCAGGTCGGGCCTGTGCCGCTGTGCCGCCTGCACAGCTTCGGAGCCTGCCGCCGCCGTGACGACCTCGAAGCCGGCGTAGCGCAGGCTGGCGGCCAGCAACTCGAGGATGTTCGGCTCATCCTCGACGACCAGCAGCTTGGCCGTGGGTTGCTGACGGACGTTGGGCACACTGCTCATCAGGCTATTGTCCGCCCTCTGGCTGGAGGTTTGCTGAAAGCCACCTCAGAGGACGGTCGAAGCGAACTCGGTATCCCGCTAGCTCTGCTTCGAGCCGGAGATCAGCCCCTTGGAGATCGGCTGATCGTTGTTGAGCTCGTGGAACAGCTTCAGCGCTTCCGTGCTGTTCCACTTCAATGCGTCCTCGCCGGACGAGGTCACGAAGCTTCCCTCAATCGGCACCGTGGTTGTGATCGGGTTGCGCAGCGCGAGTGCCACCTGCAGCAACTGGAACAGGTGCGTGCCCTTGTCCACGGTCAGCGTTCCCGCCACGCCGGACGCGGCAGGGAGGCCGGAGAACGGGTTGGCGATCACGCCGGCGCTGGTCAGCTTGCGCAGCAGCGCCCGCAGGAAGATCCGCTGGTCCTGGATTCGCTGCAGGTCCTGCGTGGCGAACGTGTGCCTCGTGCGCACGAACCCGAGCGCCTCGGCGCCGTCGAGGGTCTGGCAGCCCTTGTGCAGGTGCAGCCCGGCGGCCGGGTCGACGATCGGGGCCTTGATGCAGATCCTGACCCCGCCGACAGCGTCTACGACGCGCACGAAGCCGCCGAAGCCGATGCTCATGAAGTGGTCTATCCGGAGCCCGGTCACGTTCTGCACGGTCTCGGCCAGCAGCCTCGGGCCGCCGTACGCGTACGCCGCGTTGATCTTGTCAGAGCCGTGGCCGGGGATGGGGACGTACGAGTCGCGGGGAAGGCTGATGAGCACGGGCCGGCTGCCGTTGGCGGGCATGTGCAGCACCATGATGGTGTCGGATCGCCTGCCGCTGATGTCGTGCCCTGTCTTGAGCTTGCGTTCCTCCTTGCGAGTCAGGCCCTGCCGGCTGTCCGAACCGGTGATCAGCCAGTTCTGCCCCGCGCCCGCCGCCGGCCGGCCGGAGTAGTCGACCAGGACGTTCTTCCTGGTTAGCTTCGAGTCCAGGTAGAAGTAGCTGACCACGCTCGCGACGATCGCGAGGGACAGCAGGGCGGCGATGATCGCGAGGATGCGCCTGGGTTTCAGCCAGCGGCGCCACCCTGGCCGCGAGTAGCCGCCCTGGTAACCGCCCGCCCCGCCTCCTGGGCCGCCGGCCCGCGCGGGCCGGTAGGCGGGGCTGGCGGCGCCGGGTGCTGGCTGGGACGGCCAGCCGGATCCTCCTCCTGAGCGGTAGGGGAGCTGCACGGTCGGCTCCGCTGGGGGCCGCCCCGATGGGCTGGCCCCTTGGGATTCGCGGAACCAGTCGTCCGGCCAGTCGGTCATCTCAGGTGCCTCACCGTCGTCGAACTGTCCTACCGTCTGTACAACATGACGTGCGAGCAGCCAAATCGGCTGGCCCGGGTGCCAGACTATTTACGAACACTGCCTATTTCCGCGCATGGCCCGCCCACCAGATCGTCAGGACCTCCCGGCCTGACGAGCCAAGGTCCTGCGGGTTGTCGGGATCGACTCCCGCGTCGATGAGCGCGTCGGCGACGTCCGCGGATCGCCGGGGCGGCAGGCACAACCGACGCCTGGTGACGTCGGTCAGCTCGGCGAAGCTGGCGTAGTCGGCCCCCTGCGGCCTGCCCCAGCGCTCGTGACCGGCAGGCACGCCCATGGCGCGCAGGATCGCCAGCACGTCGCCCGCCGTGGGCCGGTCGGGGCGCCGCAGCCCGTGGAACCGGAGCCAGAGCTCGCTCAGTGACGTCAGCGGGTGCGAGTCCGCGATCTCGACGACGACCTGCCGCCTTGCGTGCTCGGTCAGCGCCGTCAGAAACGGCCCGAGATCGGGCACGTTGTACAGCACGTGGTGGCAGGTGACCACGTCGGCGGCGGCCACCCGCGGCGCGACTTGCGGCCACTGGCCCGCCACACACGTGGCCTGGACACCGCGCGCGCTGGTTCGCTCCGCGAGCAACGCGAGCATGCGCTCGTCAGAGTCGACCGCGGTCAGGGCCGTCGTGCGGGGGAGCAGCGGCAGGCAGGCGGCACCTGGCCCTGACCCGACGTCGAGCACGCTGCCCGGCGGGTCCAGGGCGGTCCAGGCGCGCTCGAATGACGGCCCTGAAGGTCCGGCGCTGAGCCTGTCAGCCCGCCTGGCGAAGACCTGGCCGGGCAGGACCCACGGAGACTCGGACGCGGCCGCGAGAATGTGGTCGGGGATGGCCCAGGACGCGAGATCGGCCCGCCACCTGGCGAGCAAGCCCGTCAGGCCGGGGTCGGCGTCCTGGCCGGCCGGGCCAGAGGACGGCCCGGCGTCGGATCCCCTCACCGCTGCATGGTACGTCCGGCCCGCGCACGCACTGGCCACGTCAGCGATTCCGGCCTGAACGCTGCAGGCGGAGCAGCGGGAGCGCGAACCACAGCACGGCGAACAGGCAGCCGAGGAAGACGCCGACGATGATGGCCGAGGTGGTGCCCTCCACGAAGCTGGTCACGAGGATGACCGCGATGCTCACCGAGAGCGCGACCGTGACCAGCCCGGAGATCGCCATCCGGTTCGCGATCTTGATCAAAGGCGTCTTCAGGTGCTGCCGGAAGACCAGACGGTGATAGGCGACCGGGGCGAGCAGCAGCAGGGTCGCGAGGGCGGCGAGCAGGAGGTCGGCGATGAACAGCCCGCGCTGAGCGTGGGTCAGCTTGGGGAATCCTTTGGTGAACGGCAGCGACAGCAAGAACCCGAAGAGCACCTGCACGCCAAGGCCCGCGACGCGCAGTTCCTGCAGCAACTCCATCAGGTTGCGGTCGTCGCGCTCGTCGTGCGTCTCGTCCCTGCCGTCCGTGGTGCTCATTCGCGGTTGATCTCTTTCCGCGATGGAACGAGATAACCGTGTGCGCCTCAGCGGCCGGGCAGCCTGACCACGGTCACAAAGAACTCGTCGATCTGGCGCACGACGTTCAGGAAGCACTCGAAATCCACGGGCTTAGTCACATACGCATTCGCGTGCAGGTCGTAGCTGCGCAGGATGTCCTCTTCTGCGTCCGACGTCGTCAGCACCACGACGGGGATCCGCTGCAGGTCGGGATCCGATTTGATCTCAGCCAGGACCTCGTGTCCTGCCTTCCTCGGCAGGTTGAGGTCGAGCAGGATGAGGTCGGGCCGCGGGGCGCTGGCGAAGCCGTCTTCGCGGCGCAGGAATGCCATCGCCGCCTCGCCGTCGGAGACGACGCTCAGCTCATTGCGCACCTTGTTGTCGGCGAAGGCCTCGCGCGTGATGAGCACGTCCCCCGGGTCGTCCTCGACCAGCAGGATCTGGATCATGATCCCCGAATCGCCGGCGTTCAACTCGCCTCCTCGTGCCCGTCAGCCTCGGGAAGTGTCCACCGGATTGTAGTACCTGGTCCCTCATGCGCCTGGGTGTCGACCCAGATGTGACCGCCGTGCGAGTCGACTATCTTGCGGCAGAGCGCGAGCCCGATGCCGGTGCCCGGGTAGGCGTCCCTGGGATGCAGCCGCTGGAAGATCACGAAGACCCGCTCGGCGTGTGCCTGGGCGATCCCGATGCCGTTGTCCTGGCAGGCGAACTCCCAGTGATCGTCCTTCTGCTCGGCGGAGATCCTGATCACAGGCGCCGCGTCAATCCGCCGGAACTTGATCGCGTTGGAGATGAGGTTCTGGAAGAGCTGCGTCAGCAGGGTCGCGTCTCCGGTGACAGTCGGCAGGTTCTCCGCGATCACCTGGGCGTCGGTGTCGGTGATCGTGGCGTCAAGCCGGTCGGCCGCCTCGCTGGCCACGGCGTTCAGGTCCACGGGCGCGCGGGCGGTTCCGGGCTGGCCGACCCTGGAGAACGTGAGCAGCTCGTTGATCAGCAGCTGCATGCGCTTCGCGCCGTCGACCGCGTACGCGATGTACTGCCGCGCGCGGTCGTCGAGATGAGCGGCGTACCGGGACTCGAGCATCTGGCAGAAGCTCGCCACCTTGCGCAACGGCTCCTGCAGGTCGTGCAACGCGACGTAGGCGAACTGCTCGAGCTCGCGGTTGGATCGCTCGAGCTCTCCTGCCTTGTAGGACAGGTCAGTCATGCTCGATCGCAGCTGCCGCCGCATCGCCTCGACGTCGGCCGCCAGCTTCATGACCTCGCGTGGCCCGGCGATCTTCAGCTCGTGGTCGACCCCGCCCGACGCGACCACCTGCGCCTCGTTCCCGAGCGCGGCCAGCGGGCGAATCACCCAGCCGGTCAGCGCCGCCCACGCACCGACGGCGGCCGCGATGACGAGGACAGCGCCCGTGATCGCCACGATGATCACGGCGGTCGTGGCCGTGTGCAGCCGGTTCAGCGCCGCATGCCGCTCGGCGAGAATGCGAGAGCTCAGGACCTCGAGCTTCGCGCGTATCTGGTCAAAGTCCTTCTTGCCCGTGTTCTCCAGCGCGACGCCCGGGCTCTTGCCGCTTGCCTTCGCGGCGACGGCTGGCCTGGCGTACTGCGCCTGCCACACGTCGGCTGCCCGCTCGGCGGCGCTCTGACGCTGCCGGAGGTCGGGATAGGAGTCGACGAGCCCGTGGAGCGACCTGAGGTCAGCGGCGGCCTGCCGCATGCCCTGGCGGTATGGCTGCAGGAAGGACTGCTCGCCGGTCAGCAGGTAGCCGCGGACGCCCGTCTCCTCATTGAGCAGCGAGACGAGCACGTTCCTGGCCGAGCGGGCGGCCGGGTCGAGCCTGTTGACCTGGACGTCGACGGCACTGATCAGGCTGTTGAGCGCCAGGCCGCCGAGCACGGAGCCGACGAGGAGAAGCACCCCCGCAACCACGAACGCGAGCCACAGCCTGCGGCGCAGCGACCAGGTTTTCTGGTCAAAGCGGCGCCTGGTCTTGGCCCAGACCTCCGCCGCGTCCTGGTCGGCCTGCGCGGCCGCCGGACTGGCGACCTCGTCGGTCACGGGTGCCGCCCGACGATGATGAACGCGACATCGTCGGCCAGCGGCCCGCCATTGAGCCGCTCTACGGTCTTGAGCAAGGTGTCGGCGAGCGCGTCCTCGAATCCCTGCACCGACGATCCGGGCGAGGAGGTGCTGATCAGGCCGATCAGCCCTTCAGGGCCGAGGATCGTGCCGTCAGGGCCGCCCTTGCCCTCAATCAGGCCGTCGGTATAGAGCAACAGCGACCACTGCGGCCCCAGTGACACGGGGATCTGCGGCCACCGCTCGTCGAACAGTCCGAGCGGCGGCCCTGGCTTGCCGGCTCCGAGCGTCACGGGCGGCGATCCGAGAAGCACGGGCGGCGGGTGACCGGCGATGTGCAGCACGCCCTCGCCGCTGGCGACGTTGAGGCTGAGCGTGGCCACGGTCGCGAACACCTCGGGTCTGTGCCGCTCGCGGATGAGCACCTCCTGCAGGCACTCCAGGGTCTGCTCGGGCTTCCGGCCGGACAGCACGAGGGTCCGCCACGCGACCCGCAAGCACACGCCGAGCGCTGCCTCGTCCGGCCCGTGCCCGCACACGTCGCCGATCAGCGCGTGCAGGGTGCCGTCGCTGAGCTCGATCAGGTCATAGAAGTCGCCGCCGAGCAGCGCCTGGTCGCGGCCAGGCCGGTAGCGCAGCGTGTGGTACAGGCTCGCGTCGTTGAGGATCGGCACGGGAAGTAGCCCGCGCTCGAGCCTGGTGTACTCGGCCTGCCGGAGCGCCGCCTCGCGCAACTGCCTGGCCGATTCGTTGGCGCGCTTGCGCTCGATCGCGTACCTGATGCACCGGCTCAGCGTCGCCCCGTCTACCTGGCCCTTGATCAGGTAGTCCTGTGCGCCTTCTGTCATCGCTGCGATGCCGAGGTTCTCGTCGTTGGCGCCGGTCAGCACCAGCACTGCGGCGTCGGGGGCCAGGCTCAGTACGTGCCGGATGCCCTCGAAACCGGCCGAATCGGGCAGCCCGAGGTCCAGCAGCACGCATACAGGGCCGGCGGCGAGTTCCGGGGTGGCCGCGGCCAGGCTCTGCTGCCAGGACAGCGCCACCTCGATGCCGGCGTCGGCGAGGTACTCACGCACGAGGAGGGCGTCAGCCTCGTCATCCTCGATGAGCAGCACCGGCACCACGTCGCCGGCGGCGCCATCCGTGACTAGCTGGAGCATCCCGTCCATGTTCCTCATGCCGCGAAGCAGGGATCGGCCCATCGACCGGAGCTTACTCGCGAAGAGGTAATAGTGGCGTCTTCTGGCCGCTGGCCGCGCACCGACGCGGTGAATAGGGTGGTTACCGACTAGCAGTCTTGACTTCTTGGTTCGAGGTGGCGGGTGTCTGAAGCGGGGCCGCGCGACCTGAGCGCGGAACTCGCGCAGGCCGCCAGCGAGTTGCTGACGTTGGCGAGCGCGTCCGAGTCGCGCGCGATGCACAGGCTCGTTGAACTGGCGGCCAGGCACGTGCCCGGGTGTTCGGGGGCGACGGCCGGGCTCTGGAAGGACGACGAGCCGGCGATCAGCTCAGCCAGCCATCCCGACCTGTCCGAGCTCGCCGATGTCCAGCTGGCCGAAGGACGCGGGCCAGCCATAGAGGCACGCACCACGGGGAGGCAGGTGAGCTGCCCCGACACCCTCAGTGAGGACCGGTGGCCCGAATTCACGAGCCGCGCGCTATCGATGGGCGTTCGCTCGTCACTCACCCTGGTGCACAGGGCCGGGCATGTCGGGCTGACGCTGACGATGTACTCGACGCGCCCTGGGGTGCTCGACGCCAGCAGGGCCCCGGTCGCGGAGCTGCTGATCGCCTTCGGGAGCGCGGTCATGCGCAATACGTCGAGCTATGACGCCGCACAGCGGACCGCGCGGCAGCTCAGTGAGGGGGCAGATTCGCGGGCGGTCGTCGACCAGGCCAAGGGGATCTTGATGGTGGGCCTCAGCTGCAGCGCGGATGAGGCGCTGCGGCGAATGCGGGAGATCTCGCAGACCAGCCAGATCAAGGTCACGGAGGTGGCCAGGCGGATAGTCGAGTCGCACGAGCTCGACGTGCGCTGATCAGGTCGTTTGACTCGCGCCGACGCCGGGTAGCTGGGCTGGGCCATGAAGCTTCCCTCATCCGACTTGCCGGCCGATCGCGTCCGCGCGTGGACGTCGGCACTTGACGCCATGGCGTCGGCCGGTGAGGCGGCAGCGTCGGCCACCGCAGAAGCGGACCTGATGGCTGCGACGGCGGACGCGCTGGCCGGGCAGTTCGCCGACTGGGTCATCGTCGACCTGGCGCCGGAAGGCAATGAGCCTCCTGCCCGCGGCACAAGGTCGGTGGCGGGTCGGCATCCTGCGCCCCGGCTAGCCTCGGCGGTCGCCGGGCTGCCCTTGGCGGACTCGCCGCTGACTGTCTCGGCGATGGAACAGCGCACGCCGCGCGTGCAGGCATCCATCGCTGACCCCGCCGAGCTCGGCGTCCTTCCCGACGGGCAGCGAGTCGTAGACGCGCTCGGTGCCGGCTCGTACGCGGTCAGCCCGATCACGGTCTGCGGCAGTCCGCTCGGTGCGATCACAATCGTCCGGGACAGGTCCGGGCCGCCGGTAACCTTCCTTGAGCTCAGCGTTCTGGCTCACATCGCTGATCTGGCAGCGGCCGCCATCGAGCGCTTCGAGGCGGGAGAAACACCAGCAGGCCGCTAGTCACCCTGGCCCACTAGACGCTCGGCGTCACTGCTGATCTAGTGGGCCTGTAGCGCCGCGACGAGTGAGGACATGTAGTTGCCGGTAGCGCCACGCCACGATGAGGCCGCGACTCAGGTCGCGGAGCTCGAGAAGCGTCACGCCGCCCTGCGCCAGGCAGCGACCCTGCCGGGCGCGGACGTGACGTCGCTGCTCGACGCCGCGTTCGCCGAGCTCGAGGCCGCGCTCGGCCTGCTCGCGGAGCCGCTGGGCGCCGGCGACCAGTCGGCGGGAGGCCGTCAGGCCGACGCGGACGCGACGGAGCGCATGATGCTGCGCGCCGCCTTCACCGACGCGCCGGTCCCGCTGTTCCTGCTCGCCAGGGACGGCACGGTGCTGCGCGTCAACAAGGCAGGCGCCGACTTGCTCGGCTCCAAGCCCGGGTACGCGACCGGCCGCCCGTTTACCAGCTTCGTGGCGCTGTCCGGCCGGGCTGCCGTGCAGTCCCAGCTCAACGCCGTGATCAGGAGCGGCCGGATCGGCCGGGTCAGCTGCGGCCTGCTCGGTGCGGCCGGACCTGCCGCGCGGGACGTGGCGATCGGCCGGGTCAGCGTCAGCGGCGACAACGACCGCTTGATCGTCGCGGTCGCGGACCGCGCGCAGGACGCCGGGCCCGCCGGCGCCGAGAGCGCCAGCGGATCTGGCGGTGGCAAATCCAGTAAGGCGAGGTCCGGCCGACGGCCCGCATCAGGCACCGGGAGTGGCGCGGTACAGGCGATCACACACCGGATGGACCTGGTAACCGCCATCACCAGGCTGCTGCTCGAGAACGAGAACTTCAGCGAGTCGATGACGCTGCAGCGCTGCGCGCGGCTGCTGGCCGACGAGCTGGCGTCCTGGGTCATCGTCGACATCGACCGCCGCGGGCAGCTCAGACGGCAGTTCGTGATCGGCCCTGATGATCCTGGATTGGCCGGGATCAGGGACGCGGCCGCGGCCCTGAACCCGATCCCTGGCTCGCTGCCGCACACCGTCCAGGAATCCGGTCAGGCGGTGCTGATCGCCCACGCCGATGACGCCGAGGTGCTGGGGCCTGGTCCAGACGATGTGCCGCTGCTGATGCTGCTCGGCAGCACGTCGGTGCTGTCCGTCCCGATCGCCGACCGCGAGCGCAGGTACGGCGTCCTGACGCTCGCGAGGCAGGCCGGGCAGCGGCACTTCGAAATCGCCGACCTCGGCATGGTGGAGGAGCTTGGCGAGCAGCTCGCGCTGGCCATCCACGTCGACCACGCGGTTCGCCGCCAGACCGAGATCGCCGATGCGCTGCAGGCCAGCCTGCTACCGCGGCGCCTGCCGGAGATCGCGGGCGTCGAACTGTCAGCGGTCTACATCCCCGCCACGGAGAGCGCGGAGATCGGCGCGGACTTCTACGACGCCTACCGGACACCGTCTGGCTGGGGGCTGTCCGTCGGCGACGTCTGCGGCAAGGGCGAGGAGGCCGCCTCGGTGACCGCCGCGGCCAGGCACGCGATCAGGGTCATCGCCCACGACGCTGCTGACCCGGTCGACGTGCTGTCCGGCGCCAACAAGATCCTGCTCGCCGAGGAGCTCAGCGGCGGGTTCGTCACTGCGAGCATCGCCCACCTGGAGTGGCAGAAAGGAGCGCTGCGGGTCGCGCTCGGCAGCGCCGGCCATCCGAGCGCCGCGGTGATCCGCGCGGACGGCCGCGTGCAGCTGCCAGGGGGCGGCGGCCTGCCGCTCGGGCTGCTTGACGACTTCGAGCCTGGCACGCACGAGGTGAGCCTGAACAAAGGCGACATCTTGTTCCTGTACACCGACGGCCTCACGCAGGCGAGGGGACGCGACAGGACGTACTTCCAGACGAGGCTCAGCGACGAGCTGGCCGGCCTGGCAGGCAGCCAACCCGACCAGTTCGAGGCGGGCATGCGGCGCGCCTTGCTGCAGTTCACCGCCGGCAACCTCATCGACGACATCACGATGATGGTGCTCAGGGTGGGCGACAGCCCAGAGCGGCCCGATAAGCGGCACGTTCGCGCATAAACGCGGCATCCAGGGGCAGGGGATCGATGGCCATGAACGCGACCACGGCGATGCCGGCGCGAGGCCGGAAGTGACTCGCCGCAGAGGGACTAAACGCGATGAGATACGCAGAAGCCGACTGGCGCTCGCGAGGCGCTTGCCTGTCCGTCGATCCTGAGCTGTTCTTCCCGCTGTCGTCCGTGGGGCCGGCCGCCGGACAGCTCACTCAGGCGAAGTCGGTGTGCACGCGATGCCCGGTACGAGCCGAGTGTTTGGATTTCGCCCTAGCGACCAGGCAGGTACACGGCGTCTGGGGCGGCACCAGCGAGGATGAACGCCGGCAGATCCTGGCCCGCATCGACAGCCGTTCCGCCCGGCGCCCGAAGGAGCCCGTGGCTGCTGCGAGACGGCGCTAAGTCTTCCTCACACCTATGAACCCTTGGCGGGCGCCCAGCGCCCGCCAAGGGTTCATAGGGTGGATCACTTCTCGATGTACTCGACGATTGATTCGCGCTCGACCTGGCCGTCGACGACGGTGGGCGCAGACTCGGTGGGCTCCAGGGGGGCGATCGGCTTGCGTGCATCGGTGTCGACCGTCTCGGTGAAGTCCGGCGAGCCCTTCACCAGCACGCTCCGGCGCAGCCAGCCCTTCCCACGACGGGGAATGACCAGGCCGGTGATTCCGGTGAGCATGAGCACCCAGCCCAGGACCTGCAAGTTCAGGAAGGATGGATGGGCGGTGACGGCGAACGCGAAGACGGCGCCGACCGCCAGGATCGTCAGTGCTGTCGCTGACTTCATTGCTCGGTCCCTTTCAGGTGCTAAGCGGGATGCGGGGGTGCAGGGGATGGCCCGTCTAAGCGGGCTCCAGCAGGCGCTCGCGCAGATACTCAAGTGCCTCGGCGAGGAGCCGGGAGACGTGCATCTGGGATATTCCCAGGTGCTTGCCGATCTCGGCCTGCGTCATGTTGCCGTAAAAACGCATGAGCACGAGCTGCTGCTCGCGTTCCGGCAGGCCGCCGAGGTGCGTCCAGACAGCCTCCATGTCCAGCACGTGCTCGAGGTTGGGGTCCTCGGTGCCGATCAGGTCGGCGAGGCTGGCGCGGCCTTCCTCGTCTGCCACGGGCGCGTCGAGCGAGGATGACTGGAATGCCAGCTCGGCGCGCTTGACCTCGCGAAGCTCGTCCTCTGTGACGTTCAGCCGGCTAGCGAGCTCGGCGTCGGTCGGCGAGCGGCCGAGCGCCTGGGTAAGGTCGGCCGAGGCGTTCCTGGCCGACAGCCGCAGCTCCTGGAGCGACCGCTTGACGTGCACCTGCCAGCGCTTGTCGCGGAAGTACCGTTTGATCTCGCCGCTGACGCACGGCAGCGCGTACCCGGCGAGCCCGGTGCCGGCCGCCGGATCGTAGTTGTTAATGGCCTTGATCAGGCCGACGTAGCCGACCTGGAGCAGGTCTTCGTACGGCTCCGGGCTGTTCTGGAACCGCCGGACGCAGGACCGCACCAGCGGGCGGTACCTGTTCACGAGCACCTCGCATGCCGTTTCCCTGATCGGGTGCTCGCGAGGCAGGGAACGGATCATGTCGAGCAGCTCGGTGTCGTCGCGCTGCTCGAGATCGCAGTTATCGTGCACGGCCCCTTTGTGCCCGCCCTATGGATTTCAAACATCGGACCTGCGCGCAGCCGCTCAATCGGCCGCGCAAAGGCGCCTGACCAGCACGGATGCAGCACCGGTTCCGCTGCGCATTCCTCATGGAGCGGATCGGCAGGTGCCCGTTTCAGCCGCCGGCGCTCGGCTCGACGTGCTCGACGGTGGCGCCATCGGCAGGGGCGAGCAGCGGGTTCACACCGCCGGTGCCGCGATTCTCCTCGGCCAGGTCGGCCGCGATCGCCTCGACGGTCCGCGTTCCCCTTGTCACGACCGACCTTGTGATGTCTGCGGCACGGGCCGCGACGACCTTGAGCTGCGCGACGCGGCGCGCCCGTCCCTCTGGACGCAGGAAAACCACAAGCAGCGCGAGCAGGAAGACCGCGAACACGAGTGCCATGGAGGGCTGCTTTCTACGGTTGCAGCAATGGTGACCTGACACTGCCCGCCCAGGCTGCTTTAAACATCAAAGCCCGCGTGGCGATCGGCCGGGCGATCGGCAGTGCAGGGTGCGGGTAGTTCCGCGTTATCGGCGTTTATGTCGCAGAACAGGAGGTAGTTGGCGGGCCGCCCAGGCGCTCACGGCGATCGCCTGAGACGATCGGAGGCTGCAATGCGGATCCTCGGAGTCGTGCTTGTGATCTGGCTGATCATCGGTGCGATCGCCGGCGCTCAGCGCCACTACTACAACTCAGATCCCGGGTGTGCGCGCGCCGGCACGATCGTCGTCACCGTCCTGGCCGGGCCGCTGAACTACCTCGGGGCGAACCCGAAGGTCAACTGCCCGCGTCCCAGCAAGTAGCCAGTCAGCCCCAGCCGAGCCTCGCCGCGGCGGCGCGCCAGCTGCCGCCGTGGCCGGCCGGCTCGAAGCGGCGCACCTGCTGTGTCTGCCGCACGAGCGCGCACAGGCCCGGCAGGTCCGCCGGTGCCGCGCCGTGCGCCCTGGCTTGGATCAGGGCGTTGCCGAGCGCCGTCGCCTC
>DASUHI010000284.1:0-3105 GCA_036273575.1 Streptosporangiaceae bacterium
GCGTGTCGGCAAGTATCGAGGACTTGTCTCGTCCTCCGGTGCTCTCCTCGCCCTTGCCGAGCCGGACGTAGCTCCCCAGGTTCAGCCCGCGCGCGACGCCGGCCAGCGCCCGGCTGTTCACGACCGCCGCCCTGAGCTTGGCGAGGTTGCCCTCCGGCAGATCGGGATGAGTGCGGAAGAGCGTGTCCGTCACGATCAGGCCGAGCACCGAGTCACCGAGGAACTCCAAGCGCTCGTTGGTCGGGAGCCCGCCGTTCTCATACGCGAAGGACCTGTGCATCAGGGCACGGTCCAGCAGCTCGTTATCGACCTGCAGTTGCAGGGTGGCGAGGAGGGCGGAGATATCGGCATCAGCCGCCCGCCCGTCCGTGGGCGCCAGGCTCACCGCCACCTCCCTCCGTGATCACGGCTGGGCGCGAGCACGCCGCCTTAGGAGGGCGTGATGACCTGTCGCCTGTTGTACGTGCCGCACGTCGGGCACGCCTGGTGGGGCAGCTTCGGGTCCCGGCACTGCGGGCACGTGACGAGCTGGGGAGCGGACGCCTTCCACTGGGCCCGCCGCGACCTGGTATTGCTGCGCGACATCCGTCGCTTGGGTACTGCCACCTCAGTGCTCCTTCGAACTGGCCTGATCTTCTGCGGCGGCCCTTTCCTCGGGCCCGAACAAGTCCTTCAGTACCGCCCAGACGCCCCCATCGTCCGGATGGGAGTGGCCAGGTTCTGCCTCGGCGAGCTTGACGCCGCACCTGCTGCACAGCCCAGGGCAGTCCTCGCGGCACAGCGGAGACAACGGCAGGTCGAGGACTAGCGCGTCGCGCAGCGCGGGCTCCACGTCCAGCAGGTCTCCGTCCAGAAGATACCCGTCGTCCTCCGACTCGCCGCGATCCGCGGCGAACAACTCGCAGAACCTGACCTGCGCGGCTGACGTGAACTCGTCCAGGCACCTGGCGCACTCCCCGACGAGCGGGGCCGTCACCACGGCGGTCACGAGCACGCCGTCGCTGACGTTCTCGAGTTGCACCTGCAGGTGCAGGTCGCCGCCCTCGGGAACCCGCACCATCCCAGCGCCGAGCTGGGCCGGCGCGGGCGCGGAGCGCGTTTCCGAGCGCGCTGACGCCGACCCGAGTGACCTGATGTCAAAGACGAGCGGCCCACGCGGATGGGTGCGCTGAGTTCTCTTCAGTTTCGCGTTTGGCATAGCTAGCACGGCTAACGAGTCGGTACTGGGCGGTCAGCTTACCGTTCGGCTAACCGAATACCCAACTCCGCGCCAGCGCGGAGCATTCCCGCACGCCGGGCCGCGGGTTCAGGGGCAGGCACCGCCTTACTCCCTGGTGAGGCGCTCGGTCAGGCGGCGCAGAACCGGCTCGGGAACCAGGGCCTCGACATCACCGCCGTAGGTCGCGAACTCCTTGACGAGGCTCGAGGACAGGAACGCGTAGAGCGGGTTGGTGGTCATGAACAGGGTCTCGACGCCGGCCTGGTTGTAGTTCATCTGGGCCATCTGCATCTCGTAGTCGAAGTCGGTGACGGCGCGCAGGCCCTTGACGATCGCGGACACGCCATTGGCGCGGCAGAAATCCACGGTCAGCCCGCTGAACTTGGCGACCCTGACGTTCGGCAGGCCCTTGCAGACCTCGCGCAGCAACTCCACCCGCTCGTCGGCCGTGAACAGCGACGACTTCGATGGATTGCGCAGCACCGCGACGATCACCTCGTCGTGCAGCTTCGCCGCGCGTCCGATGATGTCCAGATGGCCGTTGGTGACGGGGTCAAACGATCCAGGACAGACCACGCGAATCACGCCGAGTCACGCTCCCGTCATTAACCGGCGCCGGCAGGTGCGGCACCTGAGGCGCGACCGTACCAGAGCACCGTCGCGCCGTACGTGCGGGACCGGCCCTGCGTAAACGCTGCGGGCCACGGCGGCGCCCCCGACCTGGCGTCACGCTCCACGACCACGAGGGCTCCTGCTGCGAGCCAGCCCGCGGCGTGCAGGCTCGCGAGCACCTGGCCGAGCTCGTCGTCGCTGACCGCGTACGGCGGATCGGCGAACACGAAATCGCGCGGCACCATCGCGCCTGGCCCGCGGCGCAGGACCCTGCCGACCCTGTCCCTGATCACAGTCGCGCCCGCCATCCCGAGCGCCGCCACGTTCTGCCTGATGACCTGGACGGCACCGGGATCGGACTCGATCAGCAGCGCGTCCGCCGCGCCGCGGGACAGCGCCTCAAGCCCGACAGCGCCGGAACCCGCGTACAGGTCCAGCACGTGGGCACCTTCTAGCCCGCCGAGGGCGGCGACGACGGCCGCGAACAAGCCCTCCCGCGTCCTGTCGCTCGTCGGCCTCGTCGACCGGCCGGAAGGAACCGCGAGCCGGCGGCCGCCAGCGGTTCCGGCGATGATCCTGGTCGTCAGGCCTTCTCCAGGTACTCAGCCCGCTCGGCGTCGAGCATGGCGGCGATCGCGGCGGCCAGCGCCGGCTGCCCGGCCAGCGCGGGATCGGCGCCGACAAGATCCTCGGCCTCGTGCCTGGCCTGGCCGATCAGCTCCTCGTCCCTCAGCAGCGTGAGCAGCTTCAGGCTCGAGCGCCGCCCCGCCTGGGCGGCACCGAGCACGTCGCCTTCCCTGCGCTGTTCGAGGTCGAGCCTGGACAGCGCGAAGCCGTCCTGGGTCGCGGCGACCGCGGCGAGGCGGTCGCGCGCGGGGCCTTCAGGCGCCTCGGTGACGAGCAGGCACAGGCCGGGATGGCCGCCCCTGCCGACGCGGCCGCGGAGCTGGTGCAGCTGCGAGACGCCGAACCGGTCGGCGTCCATGATCACCATCGCGGTCGCGTTCGGCACGTCGACGCCGACCTCGATGACGGTGGTCGTCACCAGCACGTCCACCTGCCCGTCGGCGAAGGCCAGCATGACCTTGTCCTTCTCGTCCGGCGGCAGCCGGCCGTGCAGGACCGCGACCCTGAGGTGCGCGAGGGGGCCGTTCTTGAGCTCTGCGGCGACGTCGACAACCGATAGCGGGGCACGGCGTTCCTCGGATTCGCCGAGGAAATCGTCGCCGAAGTCGAAGCCCCCATCGTCGGACACGGCCATAGCACTGTCGTCG
>DASUHI010000285.1:0-2456 GCA_036273575.1 Streptosporangiaceae bacterium
CGCTGGTCACCAGCATCCACCACCCGATCAGCGTGGACCGCAGGATCGAGCTGGCGCAGGCCAGGGGGTGGTCCAGGCTGACGAAACGGCGCTGGTACTCGTTCGTGCGGATGCAGGCGAGGGTGGCGCGGCGGGTCGGCCCGATCATGACCGGCTCGCAGTCCTCGCGCGACGACATCCTGCGCGACTTCAGGGTGCCGCCGGGGAACGTCAGGGTGGTGCCGCTCGGCGTCGACACCCGGCTGTTCCACCCGCGGCGAGCACCCCGCGTACCCGGCAGCATCATCGCCGTGGCCAGCGCTGACTCCCCTGTGAAGGGCATTCCGACGCTGCTGCGGGCGTTCGCGAAGCTCGCGACGGAACGGGACACGACGCTCACCGTCGTCGGCAAGCCCGCGCCGGGCGGCCCGACAGAAAGGCTGATCGGCGAGCTGTCGCTCGGCGACCGGGTGCGGTTCGTCACGGGGATCAGCGACGCCGAACTCGCCGAGCTTGTGGCCCGCACCGAGGTGGCGGTCGTTCCTTCGCTCTACGAGGGGTTCTCGCTGCCGGCGGCGGAGCACATGGCGTCAGGCACGCCGCTCGTGGCCAGCAGGACGGGCGCGCTTCCCGAGGTGGTGGGCGACGCCGCTACGCTCGTCAGCCCCGGCGACCCTGAGGAACTGGCGGCCGCGCTGCGGCGGCTGCAGGATTCCCCGGCCGAACGCGAGCGGCTGTCAGCGGCGGCGCTGGAGCGGGTGCGGCAGCGGTTCGCGTGGTCGGCAGTGGCCAAGGCGACCGTCGCCGAGTACCGGCGCGCGATCGCCGCGAGCGCCGGCGGGCTGGCTAATGCGGGAGCCGCCGGTGCTGACCGTTGACTTCGGCCGGATGCCGATCTCGCCGGGCGACCGCGTGCTGGACATGGGCTGCGGCGGCGGCAGGCACGCCTTCGAGGCGGCACGGCGCGGCGCGAGGGTGGTGGCACTGGACACCGACCGCGCCGAACTCGACCGGGTGACCGCGACCTTCGCCGCGATGGCAGAAGCCGACGAGATTCCTGACGGCGCGACCGGCGTTGCCGTGGCCGGAGATGCCACCGCGCTCCCGTTTCCTGACAATGCCTTTGACAATGTGATCGCCGCGGAAGTGCTCGAGCATTTGCCGGCCGACCAGCAGGCGATGAACGAAATCACCCGCGTGCTGCGCCCCGGCGGAATGGCGGCCGTGACCGTGCCCGCGTGGCTGCCAGAGCGGATCTGCTGGCGGCTGTCGGACGACTACCACAACGTCGAGGGTGGCCATATCAGGATCTTCACCCGCCGTGAGCTGCTCACGAAGCTGACCAGGTCGGGGCTCACGGTCACCGGGCACCATCACGCGCACGGGCTGCACTCGCCGTACTGGTGGATTAAGTGCGCGGTCGGCGTGCAGAACGACGAGCACCCCCTGGCGAGCGCGTTCCACAAGGTTCTCGTCTGGGACATCATGCGCAAGCCTGCCATCACCAAGCTCGCCGACCAGGCGCTGAACCCGCTCGTCGGGAAGAGCCTCGTCGTCTACGCCGATAAGCATGTCGCAGCCTGACAGATCCCGGCGGTCCCGCACGGCCGCGTGGGTGCCCGAGGTCGCCGGGATTCTGACCGCTGACCAGGTCATCAGCACCGGCCGCGCGATCGCGGCGGTCCAGCAGCCCGACGGGGCGATCGGCTGGCCTGACGGGCACGTGGACGCGTGGAACCACGTCGAGTGCGCGATGGCGCTGAGCGTGTGCGGGCTGCGCGACGCGACCCGCCGTGCCTACGAGTGGCTCCGAGCCAGCCAGCGGCCCGACGGTTCCTGGCTGAAGCAGATGCCGCCCGGTCACGATGACCTGACCACGGAGAGCAACCACGCGGCGTACTGCGCGGTCGGCGTCTGGCATGAGCTGCTGGTCTGCCGCGACGAAGGGTTCGCCCAGCGGATGTGGCCGACGGTCAGGGCCGCGATCGACTTCGTGCTGGGCCTGCAGACCCCGCGTGGTGAGATCATCTGGCGGCGAACAGCGGACGGCTCCCCTGACAGCTACGCGCTGCTGGCCGGCAGCTCGAGCATGTACTCGAGCCTGCGCTGCGCGATCATGCTGGCCGAGTACCTGGCCGAGCCGCAGCCCGACTGGGAGCTGGCGGCTGACCTGCTCGCGCACTCGGTCGCGCGGCACCCTGAGGCCTTCGCCGACAAGAGCAGGTTCTCCATGGACTGGTACTACCCGGTGCTGGGCGGGCCGGTGCGCGGCCAGGACGCACGTGATCGCCTGGACAAGAGCTGGGACACCTACGTCGTGCCGGGGCTTGGCGTCCACTGCGTGCACGACGAACCGTGGGTGACCGCCGCCGAGACCGCCGAGCTCGCGATCGCACTCGATGCCATCGGCGACGCGTCTGGCGCGCTCGGCCTGCTCGACCAGATCCAGCTGCTGCGCGACCCGACGGGCGCGTACT
>DASUHI010000286.1:0-11505 GCA_036273575.1 Streptosporangiaceae bacterium
TGGTACGAGAGGTGGGGCGACTCAGGCAAGCTGGCCGACCCTGGCTACCAGCTCGATGCCGGTGACAAGGTCAGGACGGTCCAGGCCGGCGGGGTCATAGATCGCCCGTTCAGAGAGGCCAAAGAGGTCCTCGGCGGCTACTCGCTGCTGAACACCGACACGATCGAGGAAGCGGTCGAGATCGCGAGGACGTGGCCTGGCGTGGACCGCGGGCTGATCATCATGGAGGTCAGGCCCGTCAGGGCGCGCTAGCGGGGCGGGCCTGGCGCGCGATGGCGCCTGAAGCGTCGGTGACCGCGCCGATCCTGATCTGATCGATGAGGGCCCGCAGGGCCTGACGGCTGGTGTCGCCTGCGTCGGCGTCGCTCGCCAGGCCCGCGTGATCGGCCCTGCGGATCAGGGCGGCGCCAAGCTGGTCGGTAAGAGTGCTCGCGGCGGCCTGGATCAGGAGCAGGCGGCCGCGCTGGAGCAGGGGAGCGAGGTCGGCTGGCTGCTGTCCGGCGCGCAGCAGCGGGAGGATAAGCCGGTCCGTGATGACGCCTGCGAGCGTCTCGGCCAGCGGTGTGAGGTCCTGCCGCAGCGCGGCGGCGAGCTCGAGCATGTCAGCGGCCTGGACGCCTGCCTGGATGCCGTCGGCGACGAGGGCCAGCAGCGCCGGGCTGCGGATCACCAAGTGCTCTGCCCCAGGCTGGATCAGCCCTGCCGCACACGCCTTGTCGAGCAGCGGCCCGGCGAACACGGGGAACCGCCCGGCCAGCTCGTCCCTGCTGACACGCAGCGGCGTCTCGTCGAGCGCGGCCGGCCCTGGCTCGACGCCGAGCACCGCCGTCAGCCCGGTCCCCGCGTCCCAGGCCCGCAGCAGGTCGCGAATTCCCGCGAGCGAGTAGCCGCGCCGCTGGAGCTTGCCGATCAGCGCGAGCCGGCTGACGTGTCCTGGGCCGTAGATGCCCACACGACCCCGCCGCTCAGGCGGCGGAAGCAGGCGCATCGTGTGGTACTCACGGATCGTGCGCACCGGCAGTCCGGCATGCCGCGCGAGGTCGTCGATGGTCATCTCGTCCACCTCTCGACAGTACCAGTGTTAACAGTTACGGTAAATACCGTGACAGTGAACATTGATCTGGAATCGCGGCTGCTGGCCGCTCTTCGCGCCGGGACGAGCCGGCCCGACCTCGCGTACGCGGGCGCGCCCACGCGGCTGACCGGCGGGTTCTGGGCCGAGCTGCTGAGCTTCACGCTCCCGTGCCCGCCAGCCGGCTGGCCGCGGGACCTAGTGGCCAGGGTCATGCCCGACCCGCAGACGGCGCGCAAGGAGTCCGTCGTGCAGGCGGCTGTGGCGGCCGCCGGATTCCCAACACCTGCCGTGCGGATGACCGGCGGCGCGGACAGCGCGCTTGGCCGTGCGTTCATGGTCATGGACAGGGCCGCGGGCACGCCGCTGCTTGCTGGCCTTGACGGCCCTGGCGCGCTCGCGTCCGCGCTCGGCCGGGCGAGCCGGATCCCCGGTGTGCTCGCGTCGGCCATGGCTGCGCTGCACGGCATAGATCCCGAGCCCGTGCGGGACGAGCTCGCCGGCCTGTCAGGCATCGCGTTCACGATGCCCGGCATGCTCACGTACCTGAGGGACCTGGCCGGGCTGTCGGGTCGCGGCGACCTCGTCACCGCGGCCGGCTTCCTGGCAGGGCACCGGCCGCCGCCGGACCGTGACGTCATCTGCCACGGCGACCTGCACCCGTTCAACGTTCTCTCCGACGCCGGTGAGATCACGGTGCTGGACTGGAGCGCGTCGATGGTCGGTCCGCCAGGCTACGACGTGGCGTTCACGACGGTGATGCTGTCCGAGCCGCCGCTGGACGTGCCTGGTCCGATCCGGCCGGCGCTGCGGGGCATGGGGCGCCTGCTGGCCCGGCGGTTCGTGCGGCAGTACGAAGCTCACGCCGCTCGCGGCGTCGGGCGCGAGGACCTGCGCTGGCACCAGGCCGTGGTGTGCCTGCGCATGCTCTCGGAGGTGGCGTCGTGGGTAGACGACGGGAGCATCGGCGAGCGCTCCGGGCATCCGTTCCTGACATCCGGCCATGCGCTCGCGGCGCGGCTCACGGCCGTGACCGGCGTCAAGGTGCGCCCGCGCTGACGGAAGCAGGACCCGGTGCGCGGCCAAGGCGCGGCGGCACGCAGACTTGCCCTTACCGCCAGCAAACGGGGCCGCCAGCAAACGGGGCCGCCAGCACGCGGAGAGGAACTGCGCAGATGACGGATCCATTCGCCAACCTCGGTGCGCGCGTCGCGACCCCAGGGGACCTGGAAGGGATTACCGCGACCATCACGGCCGCTTTCGCGACCGACCCGGTGTGGAGCTGGGCGTTCCCCGATCAGCGCGCGCTCGGTGAGTGGTGGCGCCTGCTGATCGGCAGCGCGCTGAGGTACCCGTGGGTGTGGACGGTCGATGACTACGCGGCCGCGGCCGTGTGGATACCGCCGGGCGGCGTCGAGCTGACCGAGGACGAAGCCGCACGGGTCGAGCCGATGCTGGAGGACCTCATCGGCCCGCGCGCAGGCGACGTGCTCGACCTCGTGGAGCGCTTCGACGCCACGCACCCGGCCGGCCCGCCCCACTACTACCTGAGCCTGCTGGGCACGCACCCCGGTCACCGCGGCAAGGGACTCGGCATGGCGTTGCTCGCGCACAACCTGGCGGCGATCGACGCCGAGGGCATGCCCGCGTACCTGGAGTCGACGAACGCGGCGAACGACAAGCGCTACGAGGGCAAGGGGTTCCGCAGGGTCGGCTCGTTCAGCAGGCCGGACGACATGCTCACGATCTCGACCATGTGGCGCGACGCTCAGACGCCATAGGCACGCGCCAGCTTGCCGCGCCGCGCCGCAGCCCGCCGATCCAGGGCCTGATGACGGCTGCGAGCCCCGCGGCCAGCAGCGCGATCAGGACGGAGAAGGTCACGGCCGCCGTGATCGCCGTTCGCCGTTGATCCCGTCCGCGCAGCCTTATCGCGGCGGTCAGGCGCTGCCCGACGGAGCGGACCCTGCCAATCGCCGCCGTCGCGATGCTGAACCACTGCGCGGGGCTGATCCCGAGCGCGGTCAGCGTCGTATGCGTATGGGCGTCGCGGATCACCGCCTGCTCTGACGCGCTGATCCGGTCCGCCATCGAGTTGCCCGCCAGCGCACCTTTGTACAGGTCCAGTTGCGAAGGCGAGGCGAAGTTCTGGAACTGGGCGTTGTCAGCGCCCCAGTTCGCCATCGACGCCTCGAGCAAGGAGAGCATCTTCGGCGCGAACGCGCCAGCGGTCAGGCCGTAGGCCACCACCCCCCGCTGGAGTGAGTACTCGTCCTCGGCGCGCTCGATCATGCCCGCCGCGCTGGCGGTGCTGATGACGCGCGGGTCGGTGCTGCTCCGCGCGAGCTGACCGTTGAAATCGAGCAGTGCGCTGATCGTCGCCGAGTACCGGTCCACGACGGCGAGAGGTGTCGCCTGCCCGGCCTGCGCCGCATGCCGCACGCTCGCGAGCAGGCCGAGCTCGGTGCGAGCGGACCTGGCATCGAGCAGCACGCTCACCGGGTAACCGGGTCCGAGCGTGGATAGCCCGGCACGGACCTCACGAGCCCACCGGTCTGTCAGGCGGTATTGCGCGTGCACATGCCGTAGCTGGCTCTTGCTGGCGTTTGACGCCAGGAGCCAGGCCGTTTCGTCCCGCTCTGCTTCGAGCTGATAGGCCAGCGTCCCGCTCATCGCGCTCAGGTCAGCCAGGCGGGCCGTCCTGCCGCCGGCCCGGGCCGAGGTCACCGACGCGGAGAGCTGCAGCGCGCACACGACGGCGAGCGCCAGCACGAGCACGACGACCAGGCTTCGCAGCGACCGGCGGGCCAGCCGGTGCTCTGACGCTTCACTCATCGGCCCTCCAGCCGCGATCACGGAACAAACTAGCGCACGAGCCAGCGCGCGCTGAGGAAAAGCGCGGCGAGCGTCAGGACGGCGAAGACGACGACCCAGGCGCCGCCCGGCATATGGGTGAGGCGGGCAAGCTGGTCGGCGTCGGTGCGCCAGTTCCTTCGTCGCCGCCGGTCGCGGTACAGCTCCGCAACCGGCCGAACGGCGCCGAATAGCAAGAACCAGGTCATAACGTACCCGAAGCCGGCCTGTACCTCTGGCGAGGCGTAGAGGCAGACCCCGGCGACGGTGCCCGCCGTGACGAGCACGGCCAGCATGCCGTACAGGTTCCGCACGGCGATCGCGAGCGCGATCAGCAGCGCGAGCCCGAGCAGCAGCATCCCGGTCAGGTGACCGAAGGTGAGCAGCACGGCCCCGCCGAGGCCGACCAGCGACGGGGCAGGGTACCCGGCGGCCGCGGTCAGCGCGACACCGATCCCGGTACCCGGGCCCGTCGAGCGCGTCTCGCCCGCGGTGTCCCTGTACAGCCTGACGCTGATCCTGCGCTGGCCGGTCACGAACGCGACGATCGCGTGGCCGCCCTCGTGCACGATCGTCACAACCGTCCGCACGCGCGGCCACGTCCAGGCAGAGGCCACGAGCGCGAGCGCGAGCGCGCCGCTCGCGAGCACGAGCCACTGCGGCGGCCTCGGCTGGGCCGCGAAGGCGTTGTGCCACACGCCCGCTGCCCGGTGCGCGAGGTCACCGATGACCCCGGACGTGTCGCTCATGGCCGTCCTGCGTGGAGAGGTCGCGGCAGCTGACCGCGCCGCCCTGCCAGGGTAGGTCAGGCGGGAACGTGACATCGGTCATATTCAGGCGGTCGGCGGAAGCGGGCAGGTCGCGGCCGGAGTTGTACATGGCGGCGCTCACGACCTCCCCCGATTCGGCCGTGACCATGTACCCGTGAGCCAGCCCTCGAGGTCACGGCGCTGATGTCACGCCCAATACCTGTTAGTCGCGGCACGCCGCGAAGCGCTGAGGGCGGACGAGGCAGGTACCCCCCGATGAAGATCACCAGGAAGCTGGCGGCCGCTACCCTCGTGCCGGCCGCCGTGGCAGGCATCACGGTCTCGAGCTTTGCGGTCGTGCAGGCCTCGACCGACCAGCCAGCCGACCCGCTTCACCGCGCCGCCGCGGCCAACCTCGACCAGAAGGCCAGCCAGGCACAGTCCGACATGCAAGCACGGGCGGCCGGGCACGCCCGGATGGCTGCGCACCACGGCAGCCGCAAGCAACCGTCGAGCCACCAGGCGGCCGTGGACCACGTGAGGCGCTCCAAGGTCAAGGCGCACCGCGCCGCCCGCGCGAAGGCGCACAGGCGCGCGCACGCCAAGCCGGCCCCGACGCCGACCTCGATGTTCGCGGGCATGTCGGCGTTCGAGCGGTGCGTCGCGTGGCGGGAAAGCGGCGACAACCCGGCGGCGTCCTCGGCCGGCCTGTTCGGGATCCTGCCCTCGACGTGGGCGTCCCTCGGCTATCAGGGAACGGCAGGGACCTCCTCTGTGGCGCTGCAGAAGCAGGCGTTCGACCGCCTGTACGCGATGGACGGCACGGCACCTTGGGCGCCTTACGACGGGTGCTGAGGCCCGCGTGGGCCACGGGCCTTACTTGAGCGCCCCGGCGGTGAGCCCTGAGATGATCCGGCGCTGGGCGAAGATCACCAGCAGCGCGACGGGCACGGTGACCAGGACTACCGCGGCGTCGATCCGGTTGTAGAACACCTGGTACTGGCTCTGGCCGAGGCCGACGATCGCCAGCGGCGCTGTGTACTTGTCCGGCGTCTCCATGAACGACACCGCGAACGCGAAGTCGTTCCACGCCAGGATGAACGACAAGATCGCGACAGTGAAGATCCCGGGCACGGCCACTGGCAAGATGACGCGGCGCAGCGCCTTCAGCCGGGACGCGCCGTCCACGAGAGCCGCCTCCTCGAGCTGGCGCGGCAGCTGCGAGAAGAAGTTCGCGAGGAACCAGGTGGCCAGCGGCAGCGTGTAGATCAGATAGGTGATGATCAGCGCCGGGTAGTTGTTCAGAAATCCGATCTTCCTATAGGCGATGAAGAGCGGGCCCACCATAGCCAGCGGCGGGAAGAAGCCCGCGATGAGAACGAACCCGAGGATCGGGCTCTTGCCGCGCATCCTCGTCCGCGACAGCGCGTAGCCAGCCAGCACCGCGAGCACGACCGTGATCGCCGTGGTGGCTAGCGCGACGATCGCGCTGTTCAGCAGCGACCTGCCGAAGGACAGGCCGGTCGACGAGGTCTCCGTGAGATCCGCCGAGTAGCTGCCCCAGGTGATGTGGCCAGGCAGCAGGCTCGTGGTGCCGTTGGCCAGTTCCGCCGGCGTCTTCAGCGACGTGATGACGATCCAGTAGAACGGGAACAGGCTGCCGATCACGAACAGCGCGATCAGCAGGTAGAAGCCGGTACGCGACGCGGCCGTGCGCACGGTCATAGCACCTGCTCGGATCTGAAGACCCGGACGTATGCGGCCGCGATCACCAGCGCGATCACGACCAGCACGACCGAGATCGCGCCGCCGTACCCGTAGTCGGAGTAGACGAAGAACGCCTGCCAGTTCAGGTAGGACAGCACGTTGGTGGATGTCCCTGGCCCGCCGCCGGTCATCGCGTACACCACGTCGAAGATCAGGAAAGACGACAGGGTCCTGAAGATCAAGGCGACCATCAGCGCTGGCCGCAGCAGCGGCAGGGTCAGACGCGTGAACGTCTGCCACGCCCCGGCGCCGTCGATCCTGGCGGCTTCGTAGATGTCGCCGGGGATGACCTGGAGCCCGGCGAGCAACACGATCGCCACGAACGGCGTGTTGCGCCACGCGTCGGCGGCCAGGATCGCCGCCCACGCCGTCCACGAGCTGGCGAGCCACGTGGTGTGCGCGAGCGGCAGGTGCAAAGCGGTCAGCACGTAGTTGACCCAGCCGTTCTGCGGGTCGAACATCGACTTCCACAGCTGGGCCGAGACGACAGTGGGCACCGCCCACGGGATGAACACGGCCGCCCGTACCAGGCCCCGGCCACGGAACTTCCTGTTCAGCGCCAGGGCCAGGGCCAGGCCCACGACCGTCTCGACCGCCACCGAGACGACCGTGAACCCGGCCGTGTGCGCGAGCGCCGGCAGGAACTGGTTGTCAGTGAAGATCCGCTGGTAGTTCGCCCCACCCGCGAACGTCGGCGGCAGCCCGCTGTTGATCACATTGTGCTGGAACGAGTTCCAGACGTTGTAGACCAGCGGGTACGCCGTGATCGCGAGCAGCATGACAATCGCGGGCGCGGCCAGCAGGTAACCGAACCGCCGGTCCCGCCCGACCAGGCTGTATTGACGACCGCCCTGCGAGGCCCTGGTCGCCACCCCTAGCCGCCGGCGGTCGCCTGAAGTTGCTTCACGGTGGGCGCGGTCGTGGAGAGCGCCGCTGACGGACTGGCTTGCCCGCTCAGTACCGAGGAGATCATCGTCTGTAGCTGGGTGGAGATCTGCGTGTACACCGGGGTGACCGGACGCGGCGTCGCGGTGTTGAAGACCGCCTGCTCCTGCTTGAAGTAGGGCGCCGTCGCGTACAGCTTGGCGGTGTATGCGGACTTCACGGCAGGCGGGTCGCCTGCCGCGATTGCACGGGCGATCTGCGCCTGGTCACTCGTGAGGTACTTGATGAATTCCCAGGCAGCCGCCTGGTGCGTGCTCTTGGCGTTCATGACCAGATCATCGCCGCCGAGGGACGCCTGCGGCTGGCCGGCGGGGTTGGGGAAGGGGATCCAGCCGGTCTTATCCTTGACCGCGGGATAGGCCGGGTTCGAGCCCTGGGACAGCGCGAAGATGTACGGCCAGTTCAGCGCGAACGGCGTCTGGCCTGACAGCCAGGCGCTCTGCACGTTGGACTCTTCCCAGGTCGACACCGCGGTCGGCGCCACATGGAACTTGTGCACCGCGTCGAACATCATCGTCAGCACGGCCTTGTTGGCCGGGGTGTTGATGTTGCTCAGGTTCGACGACGCGATCTGGCCGCCGAAGCTCTGGAATGCCGTCACCGCTCCCTCGTACTTGTCGCCCTCGAACGCCAGGCCCTCCTTCAGCTTGGGGTCTGCCTTCATCGCGGCCCGTGCGTCCTGGAACACTTGGGCCGTCGTCGTGGGCGGGGTCTTGATCAGGTCGGTGCGGTAGTAAAGCCCTTCGGCGTTGATGAACCACGGGATCGCGTAGATGCCGCCCTTATACATTCCTGTGGCCATCTGCCCGGGGAAGAACGCGCTGGTGTCCGGCTTGAACTTGCTCATGTCGGCGAGCCAGCCTGGCCTGGCGAACGTCACCGGCCAGATCACGTCGGACGTGATCACGTCGGGGGTGGGCGACCCGGCCGTGAAGCGCTGCGTGAGCTGCTGATACGCGACGTCAGAGGTCGGGGACAGGGTCAGGATGGTCACCTTGATGTTGCGATGGCTCTTCTCGAAGGCCTTCACGGCCGCCTGGGTCGCGGTGCCCTCGGCGCCGAGTCCCTGAGTCGCGAACACGATGGTCTGCTTGGCGCTGGCGGGCACCTGCTTGCCGGTTCCGCCGCCGCTGCTGCTGCAGCCCGCCGCGGCCAGTGACGCGACCGTGCCGATAGCGACGGCCATGACCGCGGCCCTCTGCTTGCTCATACGGGATCGGCCGGGCTGCTGGCGCCTGGCGTGGCCTGACCACGTCGTCATCGTGGCCACCTCCTTTTGTTCCGGTCCGCGGAATGCGGCAGCGCACGGGTCCGCGGACGGCTGACTGTCAATGCGGGGGAACTGAGCCAGGAGCGCGCTAAGGAATGAGCGGCCGCGGCAACACTGGCCGCGCCGTCTGTCAGGAGCGCCACATCGAGGTCCCTTCGGGTCGGCTGAACTCCGGCGGGTCCCGACGTCTGGCTCTCGTGCCTGCTCAGGAGCCCTGAGCGGGCCTCAAGCCCGACGATCTTGCTACTATATACCATTATTACCTATAGGTAAGATTGATCTTACCCACGCATTTAATCCGATTGCCCGATTCCGCAGCTAACCCGTGCACGTCGCGCTGCGCTGGCGGTGGATCCTGAAGGTCCGCCACAGGCTGCTGGCCCGCCGCCCGGCCAGGCCGATCGCCCGACACCCCTGTATCGGTGGGACACCCATTGAAAACTGCGGCGATGGGTGACTCACAGAAATAGGGGTCAGCCAAATGATCACCGTCATCGTCTGCCTGCGAAGCGGGGCAGACGATGACGGGGCGGGCGAAACCTGACGGACGGCACTGGCGGGTGAGTCCTGTTTCGCTAAAGGACAGGACCGAAGGCCCTAGTCCGCGCGGGCGCGGATCGCGTAGTCCTGACGGCATCGGGCAGCAAGGCCCGGCCGGACTGGGGAGATGGCTGCGA
Source organism: Streptosporangiaceae bacterium (assembly GCA_036273575.1). Classification (GTDB taxonomy): domain Bacteria; phylum Actinomycetota; class Actinomycetes; order Streptosporangiales; family Streptosporangiaceae; genus Chersky-822. The sequence continues at coordinate 9,334 of DASUHI010000286.1, forward strand.
TGATGTGGTGGTACGGAGGCCATTGGGCGTTCTGGCAGGCGGGCCTCATGTGGACCGGGATGCTCATCTTCTGGGGCCTGCTGCTCTGGGCCATGTACGCGCTGCTGAGCGCGAGTCGCAGGTCAGGCGGGCGCAACCGCCGCGACGAGCCGAGGCGCATCCTGGACGAGCGGCTCGCCCGCGGCGAGATCAGTCCTGAGGAGTACCGCCGGCTGCTTGACCTGCTGCGCTCGGACGCAGCGCCGCCCGCGTCCACGCCAGCCGGGCGGAAGTGACGCAGCGGCACCGGCATGTTCGCGTTCACAGCCTGCGCTTATTCGGCCGATGGCTCGACACGCGTCTTCGTGAAGTGTCATGTTTGTTGCGGGTGGATTGTGCAAGCCTCGGTTGCCGGGGGGATTAATGCGTAATACCGGTGTCCGGTTTGAATGTCTAAGAATGAAACCACATGATCACATCGGCTGGGTGTTCAGTGGCACCGACGAGTTCGCCGAGCTCGCCCGGCCTTTTCTCGCCGAAGGCGCCGCCCGCGGCGAGCGGCTCATGTACGTGCCGGTCGACGCCGCGGATCCTGGCCCGGCGCTAGCCGGCGTCCTCGGCCTTGACGGGGTGCACGTTGCCAGCATCGCCGAGGTCTACGGCCCGACCGGCATCGTGGACGCCGGCCAGCAGCGCGCGAACTTCGAAGCCGACCTGGCGGACGCTCTGGCCGCGGGCTACACCGGCATCAGGGTCGCGGCCGACAACACCCCGCTCGTCGCCGACGAACGGCGGCTGGCGGCGTGGATTAAATGGGAGATCCTCGCCGACCGGCTCATGTCGGCCAAACCCATTACCGGCCTGTGCGCGTTCGATAGGAACAAGGTCGGCGTGGACAAGCTGCGGCATCTGGCCACGCTGCACCCGCTTTCTTCAGCCGCCAGCCCGGTACCGCAGTTCAGGCTGTTCAACGAAGAAGGAAACCTGTGCGTCGAGGGCGAAATTGACTCATCGGCGGTCAGCCAGGTCCGGCTCGCGCTCAGCGCGCTTCCGGCCAAGACCGGCATCCTGGTCGACCTGACCAAGGCGACGCTCCTTAGCACCACGGCCCTAAGCGGCCTCAGCCGCCTCGCCACGGCCGGGTTCGACGTCATAGTCCGCGGGCCGGCAGCCGCGATCGAGCGGCTCACGACGTCTGGCGTCATAGGCGCGGAACGCTTCATCGTCCAGACCGCCTGACGGCGGCGGCCTGGCGTCCCGAGCCGGGCGCGTGTTGGTTCTCGTCCGCAGCGGGTAGTCGGCTGCCCATGCCCGTTGTGACCGAGCCTGGCCGCGTGATCGCCGGACGCTACCGGCTGCTGTCGATGCTGGGCAGCGGCGGCATGGGAACGGTCTGGCGGGCCGAGGACGAGTTGCTCGGCCGCATGGTGGCCGTGAAGGAGGTCGCCCCGCCGACCGACGCAACTTCGGACGAGGGGCGCACGCTGCGCGAGCGCACGCTGCACGAGGCGCGCATCGCGGCCAGGCTGGCCCATCAGAACGTCGTGACCGTCTACGACGTGGCCGAGGATGGCGGCAGGCCGTGGATCGTGATGGAGCTGGTCGACGCCAGGTCACTCCGCGACATCGTGGAACACACAGGCCCGCTCACGCCGCGGCAGACGGCGGAGATCGGCTGCCAGCTTCTGTCGGCGCTGCGCGCCGCGCACGCGCTCGGCATCGTGCACAGGGACGTCAAGCCGGGCAACGTGCTGATCGACGACGACGGCCGCGCGGTGCTCGCCGATTTCGGCATCGCCAGAACGCTGGATAGCCCGACCGTGACCAGGTCGGGGGTGATCGTCGGCTCGCCCGCCTACACCGCGCCCGAACGCGCCCGCGGCGAGCGCGGCGGCCCGGCGTCGGACCTGTGGGCGCTGGGCGCGACGCTGTACGCGGCCGTGGAGGGCCGCCCTCCCTACCAGCGGGACGGCGCGTGGGCGACGCTGAACGCGGTCGTCACCGAGGACCCTGACCCGCCGGGCCGGGCCGGGCCGCTCTGGCCGGTGCTCCGCGGTCTGCTCGCCGCCGACCCGGCCAGCCGCCTTGGTCCCGAGACGTCCGAGCGGATGTTGCGCGAGGTGGCGGGCGGCGCTGACGAGGGAGCGACCGCGCCGCTGACGCCGGGGCCTCTCCCCAGCGCGGATCTCGCGC
>DASUHI010000287.1:0-3631 GCA_036273575.1 Streptosporangiaceae bacterium
TCGTCGACCGGCGCGTCCGCGACCTGCTCCCAGCTCGGGAACCTGTCCTTGAGCTGTGCGAACGCTCGCTCGGAGTTGACGTCGGAGGTGTGCTGGGACAGCACGGTCGCGACCAGCTCGTCGATGACAGGCAGCCCGGGCTTCGCGACGAACGGGCCCTGGCTCGCGCGCAGCCGCCGGTGCACGATCCTGATGTCGGCTTCGGCTGGCACTGTCATCTCGGGCCGGGTTCCAGCAGTTCAGCGGCGTTGTCGTGCAGGATCGCCTGCTGCTCGGCGTCGGTAAAGCCGTAACTGGCCACGGCGCGTGCGGCCTGCACCGGGTCATCGATCGGATAATCGCTGCCGAAGACGACCCGGTCGGTGCCGACCTTGCGCAGCACCCACGCGAACTGCTCGGCGAACGGGCCGCCCGCAAGCAGCAGCGCGGTCGCTGAGATGTCGATCCAGACCCGCCCAGGCCACCACGGATAGCGCGCCAGAATCTCGTAGATGAGCAGCTGCGGGAAGCTCGCGCCGTGCGCGTGCGCGAGGATCAGCCGGGACTCGGGCACGTCGAGCGCGAGGTTCACGAACTTGCCTGGCTGGTCCGCGTCCCACGGCGAGTACGCGTCGAACAGCACCGGCAGGCCGCGCTGCGTCGCCCGCCTGACCACGTCGGTCACCGCTGCGTCGGCGACGTCGAACTCCTGGGTGATCGGGTGCAGCTTCAGCCAGGCGCACCTGGCGGCCGCGACCCGGTCGATCTCATCTAGCGCGGCCCCGCCGTCGGCCGGGTGCACCGAGCACACGGGGAAGAAGAACCCGTCAGAGTCCTTGGCGAGCTTCAAGACGGCGTCGTTGCGGGCCCTGGTCCTGGGCAGGTCGTCCTTCGGCGCCATGACCAGCGCCGCCGCGCGGGTGATCGCCGACCCGCTGATCAGCTCGCGATACAGCTCGGGCGGGTGCGGTTCGGCCACCATCTGATCGCCGATGCCGAGCATCGGATGCGTGTGCCCGCCGATGACAGGGCCGTCATACATGCCGCACCACACTCCAGGACATTCCGCGCCGTCGGCGCATACTAGCGGGATGCCCGTCCGACTTCATCACATCGTCATCGACACCCATGACTTGCCGGGGCTCGCGCAATTCTGGACGCAGGCACTGCGCTGGAAGGTGCTGTCCGACCGGGAGCGCGAGATCGTCATCGGCCCCGACGTCAACGCGCCGGCAGGGATCTGTTTCATGCCGGTCAGCGACGCGAAGGTGGTCAAGAACCGGGTGCACCTCGACCTGACCACCAGCGCTGCCGACCGCGATCAGGAGATCGAGCGCCTGCTGGCGCTCGGCGCGCGCCGTGTCGACGTGGGGCAGACCGGCGAGGAATCGTGGACCGTGCTGGCCGATCCTGAGGGGAACGAGTTCTGCGTTGTGCGGCCGAAGGACACGCTCGTGGGCTAGGTCGCCGTCTTTTCGAAGGGAGCCACCGCCGTGAAGATCCTGATCTCCGCCGACATGGAGGGCGCGACGGGGGTCACCTGGCCCGCCGACGTGGAGCCTGGTACCGAGCAGTGGCAGCGCTGCAGGCGGATGCTCACCTCCGACGTGAACGCCGCCGTCGACGGGTGCTTCGCGGGCGGAGCGACCGCGGTGCTCATCAACGAGGCGCACGCCACCATGCGGAACCTGCTGCTCGAAGAGCTCGACCCCCGGGCCGTCATGCTCACCGGGCGGCACAAGGACCTGAGCATGGTCGAGGGCATCCAGCACGACGACGTCGACGGCGTTGCCTTCGTCGGCTACCACGCCGCCGCTGGCGCGGAAGGCGTCCTTGCCCATACCTACCTGCCGAACTCCATCACCGCGGTCAGGCTCGACGGCGTGCGGGCAAGCGAAGGGCTGCTGAACGCCCGCGTCGCCGCCGAGTACGGGGTGCCGATCGTGCTGATCACCGGCGACGACAGGACCTGTGCCGACGCGGCAGGCTACGCGGTCGGCGTTCCTGCCGTCGCGGTCAAGGACTGCGTGAGCCGGTACTCGGCGCTCTGCCGGCCGCCCGAAGTCACGGCCGCGTCGATCACGTCGGCAGCCAGGGACGGCATGAAGCTGGCGGGCCGGGTTCAGCCGGCCAGCGCGAACGGGTTCAGCGTGGAGGTCGAGGTGGACGCCGCGCAGCTGGCCCAGGCGGCCGCGATCGTGCCGACTGTCCGGCGCACGGCCGATCGCGTGGTCGCCTACGAGAGCCCCACGGCCTGGGACATGATTCGCTGCTTCAAGGTCGTCTGCACGATGATCTCCGCTGCTGTCGAAGATCATTACGGGTGACCCGTGGTCTCGCCAGCGGCGGCCAGGGACTTCGTGGCCCGGCGCTATGGCGACCGGGCCGCGGGCCTTCGCGCGCTAGGGGCGGGTGAATGGTCGCACGCCTATTCCCTCGCGCTTGACGGACGGGAGATGGTCATCAGGTTCGGCGGCTACGTCGAGGAGTTCCTCAAGGACCAGGTGATGGCGGCGCACGCCAGCCAGGCGCTGCCCATCCCCACGGTGACGGAGGTCGGCCAGGCTGGCGGCGGTTATTTCGCGGTGTCCGAGCGCGTCTCGGGCGGTCTGCTCGACCAGCTCGACGGCCAGGGTATGCGCGCCGCCCTGCCCGCGCTGCTCGCCGCGCTCGACGCGATCGGCGACATCGACGTGGGCGGGCGCGGCTACGGGATCTGGGCGCCTGACCTGACAGCTCCGGCCGCGACCTGGGGTCAGGCGTTGCTGGCGGTCGGCGATGAGACGCCGCGTGTCCCTGGATGGCGGGCGGCGCTGGCTTCGTCGCCGACCGGTTCGGGTCCGTTCGAGCGCGCCTACGGAAGGCTCGCCGAGCTGGCTGGTGACGTGCGGGTGCCGCGGCGCCTGATCCACGGCGACATGCTCAACAGAAACGTCCTCGTACGCTCCGATCGGATCACGGCCGTCATCGACTGGGGCAACGCCGCCTTCGGCGACCCGCTGTACGACGCCGCCTGGCTGATCTACTGGTGGCCCTGGTACCCGCGCTGGCGCGCCATCGACATCGAGTCCGAGCTGCGCGAGCACTGGGCAACCCGCGGCGGCACGCCCGCGGACGCCGGCCGGCGCCTGCTGGCCTGCCTGCTGCACATCGGACTGGACGCCATGAGCTACACCGCGTTTCGTGGCCGGCACGAGGACCTGGCCAGGAACGCGGCGCAGCTTGCGGCGCTGTGACCGCTGGGTCACGACCGGAGCGCCCAGGCGGCTTGCCCGCGGCCAGCAACGCGGCGGGACCTGGCCGCCAGCGCTCCGGTCCTGGCCAGCAGCATCGCGACGGACAGGAAGATCAGGCCGTCGGTCAGCGCGCCGACGGTGATCTGGTTGGTCACCATCCACTGGCCGAGCTGCCGGCCGAACACGTGGGCCGCGCCGTACGCGAAGTAGACGCGGGCCGCGACGACGGCGATCCAGATCAGCGCGTAAGGCACGCCGGCTGACGAGACGGCGACGCCCGCTTCCTCGTCGCAGGACACCCGCATCAGCGCGGCCGCGAGCACGCCGAGCGCCAGGCCGGCCGCCGTGGCGGCAAGCTCGAGCAGCAGGCCGCTGCCCGATGTGGCGGCGCCCTTGAAGAAGAACGGGACGATGAC
>DASUHI010000288.1:0-15098 GCA_036273575.1 Streptosporangiaceae bacterium
CGCGTCGGGTGTCCGTCGGCCGGGCGGGCGAGCGGGCCGGGCTGGTGGCCAAGCGGCTGCTTCCGTTCCGCGCGTTCGAGAGCAGCGCACGAAGCAGCCTGGGCGTCTGACCGGTCAGGCCCGCAGCCCTCGCCGCGAGCGGCTAGATCATCCTCAGCGCCTCGGCATGTGCGAGGCGGGCGGCACGCCATGCGGGGTACAGGCCGGCGACGGCGCCGAGGACCACCGCGATCCGACGGCGGCGAGCAGTACGGGAACCGGGACGACCGCGTTCCAGTGGCGCGTCCAGGAGTACAACGCCGTGGCGAACCCGCCGAGCAGCGCGCCCGCGAGGCCGCCCGCCCCGCCCAGCAGCGCCGCCTCGGCGACAAACTGAGCGCCGATGTGGCCGCGGCCCGCGCCGAGCACGCGCCATGACCACCTCAGGCGGCGCTGGCCTGGGCCTGGCCATCGCCAGATCGGTCGCCGTTGTCCACGGAGCCGTCGTGACGGCCCGCAGCCGCCCGACCGGCGGCCTCGACGTCGAGGTCACGCTCGCCGCCACGGCGCGGGGCACCTCTGATGAGTCCTCGGCCACCAGCCGGCCCAGAGGGCCCGAACGGTTGATGACGGGCATGCCGGGCGGGCTTGACTAGCGGCACTGGGCTTTGACCAGGCAATCCGTGGGCATGACCGTCATATGCCGGTAGTGCTTGAAGCGGGCAAAATCGGTCCCGTTGACGTGGCTGTGATCGCGTTCGACGGCTGCGAATTCCATGATGACGTGGCACCCGCTCTTGCCGGCCTTCAGGCCGACGGCACGGTGAAAGTCATCGACATGGCTTTCGTTCGCAAGGCAGCCGACGGTACGACGTCGATCCTGGAGCTTGCCGACGAATCGGTCGGCGAGGTGTTCGAGCGGATCACCGACTCACCCGTCGATCTGCTGAGCGAGGCGGACCTGGCCGACCTCGCCGAGGCGCTTATGCCCGAGACGTCAGCGATGGTCGTCGTCTGGGAGAACAGCCGGGTGGCGAGGTTCGCCGCTGAGGTCCGCGCGTCGCACGGCCGCGTCGCGATGCTGGAGCGGATTCCGCAGCAGAACGTCGAGCGCGCGATCAGCGCGCTGGACGAGGAGCCGTCGATAACCGCCGTCGAGGAATAGCGTCCGGCTGAGGGATCTGCCGGGTATGCCAGAATGGTCCCGTGCATCCGTCGCCAGTTCCCGCAGCGTCAGGGGGGTCAGCGGAACAGGAGGATGCGACGGGGCGCGGCCCGGCGAGCGGCAGGTACCAGTGGCTAGAAGAGGGCGCGCATCAGGTCGTCCCCGGCATCTACCGCATACCTCTGCCGCTGCCCTTCGACGGCCTGCGCGCGGTGAACGCGTACGCGATCGAGGCGGCGGGCGGGCTCGTCATGATCGATTCGGGCTGGTTGCTCGACGAGACCACGGAGCAGCTCGAGCGCTCGCTGGCCAAGATCGGGGCCGGGTTCGGCGACATCAGGCAGTTCCTCGTCACCCACATCCACCGCGACCACTACACGCAGGCCATCGGGCTGCGCAAGACCTACGGGATGAAGGTCGCGCTCGGCGCGGACGAGAAGAGCTCGCTCGACCTCGTGCTCGGCAGCGACCCCGCCGCCAGGTCGCCGCAGGCGGATCGGCTGATGCGGGCCGGCGCCCGGCCGCTGATGGAGCAGATGGCGCGGGCAGGCATGCGGCCCCCGCCGCGCGAGGCCGGATACGAGGAACCCGACGAGTGGATCTCCTCTGGGCAGGTCTACGACCTGGGGACACGCCGCCTCGAGGCAATAGCCACGCCCGGGCACACCCGCGGCCACGTCGTGTTCGCCGACCTCGAGTCCGGGCTGATGTTCGCCGGCGATCACGTGCTGCCGCACATCACGCCGTCGATCAGCCTGGAGGCGGCGCCCAGGGAACTCCCGCTGCGTGACTACCTGGAGTCGCTGCTACTGGTGCGGCAGATGCCCGACCTGACGCTGCTGCCCGCTCACGGCCCGGTCTCGCCCAGCGTGCACGCACGCGTGGACGAGCTGCTCGATCACCATGACGCGAGGCTCAGCGCGATGCTCGCCGTGCTGGCGGACGGCGAGAAGACGGCGTACCAGGTGGCGCTCGCGGTGCGGTGGACGTCGCGGAACAGAGAACTCGCCGACCTGGACCTGATGAACCAGATGCTGGCGATCGGCGAGACGCTGAGCCACCTGGACCTGCTCGTGGCCCGCGGACGGGCCGCAGTCGAGACCGACGGCGCGGTCCGGTCCTACAGCCCGGCGGGCGGCTGACTCACGCCGACCCGTAGGCGACCGCGATCTCCGCCGCCAGGCCCGCGTTGTCGGCGATCAGCGCCCTGTTCACCGCGACGCTGCGGCCGTCGCTGAGTTCCTCGATCTCCGTGAGCACGGCAGGGGTCACCGCCTGGCCGGTGATGCCGCGCGCCCGCACCGCCTCGACCGCCGCGCCGATCAGGTCGGCCAGGTCGAGGCCGTCCGCGGGCGGCCTGCCCAGGATCAGCCCGCCCGACGGGTGCACGGCCCAGTGCGTCCTTGCGACGGCGGCCGCCTCGGCGCTGGTGCTGACCTCGGCCGAGACAGGCGGGCCGCCTGTCCCCGTATAGAAGAGAGGCAGCGTCGCCGTCTGCCAGCCGAGCACGGGAACCGACAACGTCTCGAGCAACTCGCCGGTCGCTGGCACATCGAGGATCGACTTGGCGCCCGAGCAGACCACCATCACGGGGGTGCGGGCGATCTGCGGCAGGTCGGCGGAGATGTCGAGGGTCGCGGCGAAGCCGCGGTGCACGCCGCCGATGCCGCCGGTGCCCAGGAACCTGATCCCGGCCAGCCGGCACGCCGCCAGCGTTCCGCCGACGGTGGTCGACCCCAGCGCGCCCTGCACGACGCACGCGGCGATGTCGCGCGGCCCGACCTTGCGGGCGCAGGTACCCGCCTCGGCGAACCGCTCGAGCGCCGCCTTGTCGAGCCCGACCCTGATCGCCCCGTCGACGATGCCCACGGTCGCGGGCACGGCACCAGCGCGGCGAACCCGGTCCTCGGAGTCCAGCGCCGCCGCCAGCCCGCGTCCCGCCGAGAACCCGTGCGACACCAGCGTGGTCTCGAGCCCCACCACGGCCCGGCCCGCCGCTAGAGCGGCGGCGACCTCATCGGACACGTGCAGCGGGACCGTCACGGCATCGCCCCCATCGTCGCTACAGCCCTGGCCGCCGCGGCGAGGCCAAGGCGGACACCGCCGACAAGATACCCCGCGGCGAACGCGTCGCCCGCGCCGGTCGCGTCCGCAGGCTCGGTCGCCACCGCGGGGTAGTGCTGCCCGTCCACGATGACGCCGCCCGGGCCCAGCTTGGTGATCACGCGTGTGCCCGGCAGATCGCCGATCAGGTCGGTCTCCGCACGGTTCCCGAAGACTAGTTCAGGGCCGAGCACGGCGAGCAGGTCAAGGAAGGCCGCTCGCCCGTAGCCGGTGATGGCCGCGGTCGACGACAGGTCGACGCTCAGCCGCGCCGCGCGTGCGCGCGCCGCCGCCGCGGCGGCCAGCGCGGCGTTTCGCACCGGTTCGCTGGTCAGGCTGTAGGCGGGCAGGTGCAGCCAGGAACAGCCGTCGAACCAGTCAGCCTCGATCGCGGTCTCGGCCAGCAACGGCCCGACGCCCCGGTCCGTGAGCATCGAGCGGTCAGCTCCGCCGACCGACAGCGATACGACCACGCCGGTGTGACCGCCGATCACCGGGCCGACGAGGTCGACCTCGCGGACGGCCAGCTCGCTGGCCACGAGCGCGGCCGCCGGATCGTCGGCCAGCGCGGCGATCAGCCTGCTCCGCCCGCCGAGCGCGGATACCCACGCGGCCACGTTGGCGGCCTGGCCGCCAACGCTCACCCTGGTCCTGGCTGGCGTGTCGGTATCGGTGGCGACGGGCCCCGCGATGGCCACGATGACATCGAGATGGGCGTCGCCCAGAACGCAGATCACGGCCCGCAGCGTAACGTGGTAGCGGCAGCGACTTGAGAGGCGCCGATGAAGCTCAAGCTTGACCTGCACGACATATACAACCGGGGCAGGGACATCGACAAGGCGCTGCAGGATGTCATCGACGAGGCCGTCAGGGTCAAGGCGCCACTCGTGGAGATCATCCCTGGCAAGGGCTCGGGACAGCTCAAGAAGCACGTGCTGCGGTTCCTTGACCGCAAGGACATCAAGGCGCTGTATCACCGGGTCGAGAAGGACTCCAAGAACTTCGGCCGCGTCTTCGTCCATTTCCGCTGGAAATGAGCTGAACGCCCGGCCGAAGCTCCGGCCAGCGCCGGTTAGTCGGCGCGCTGGGGGCGGCGGCCTGTACCGCTCGCCGCGGCGGCCGCACCGGCCAGGCCTTCCTCCTCCGCGGCGCCGAGGTAGCGCACTCTAGCCCGCTCGATGGCGCTGGCGGCCGTGTACGCGCCCCGCACCATCAATGGTGGCCTGCCGTGCCGTGGCCGGTAGTGCTGCCGGTCCCAGCCTTCGAATAGCACCTGATAACTGGCATCAGGCAACAACCAGCCAAACATCGCGGATCCCCCGATCCCCATACCTACTGGGGAACACCTGCGGCCCACGCCCCCGTGGCCCGTCTGCAGGTATCCCCAATTCCCCGCGGACGATGCTGCCATCCCCCGATCGGCGAGTCCAGCAGCACTTGACTTACTGGGCCAGTCGGCACCAGCCCGCTCCGGTTCGCACGACTTGTCCCGAGCGCCCTGAGAGTCGCAATCAGCCCGAACTGACCGGTTAGCTGGCAGGATGGGCGGCATGAAGCTTCTGATCAAGCTGGTCGTCACCGCGGCGGCGCTGTGGGTAGCGACGCTGCTGATCCCCGGCATTCACCTGCACGCGCACACCACGGCGGGCAAGATCGGTACCCTGGTCGTCGTCGCGCTGATCTTCGGGATCATCAACGCGGTTCTCAAGCCCATCGCCAAGGTCGTCGGCTGCCTTGCCTACGCGATCACGTTCGGGCTGATCGCCATTGTGGTCAACGGCCTGCTGTTCTGGCTCACCAGCTGGGTGGCCGGCAAGTTGACCGTGCCGTTCCACGTCGACGGCCTCGTTTCGGCCATTCTCGGCGCCTTGATCGTCGGGATTGTGACCTGGGTGCTGAGCCTGATCCTGGACCGCGACGGCGACGACGACGATTAGGAGAAACCCCTACCCGGCGGCGCTCTTGCGCTGCCCGGCCAGCCACATCGCGATCGCGAGCAGGACAAGGCCCACGGTCGCGACTGCCAGCGGCGCCGCCAGCGAGCCTGGTAGGTACCGGTTCGCGACCTCAGGGATCACGTACAGCGTCCCGGCAGCGCCGATCGCTATCAGCAGCACCCGGTGTGCAAGGATCCCCGCCGCCAGCAGGCCCGCCACCGTCGCCAGCGCGAGCACCTGCCCGAGAGGCGTATCCGCGCTCATCGCGATCGTCGCGCCGACCAGCGCCCCCGCGCCCGACAACATGACTCCGGTGACGCGGGGCACGAGGTAGCCGCGGGCAACCGCGGCTCCCCAGGCGACCGCGATGACCCACACCGCGAGGCCGTAGGCGAACGGGCCGGCGTGCGGATCGATCGGGTCGAGCGCGGTCGCGGTCAGCGCGATCGCACCGCCGAAGGTGGCCGCCTGCTGGACCGCCGACCTTGTACGCCACCAGAGCGGGATCGCGCAGACCAGCCACGCCGCCGCCGCCGACAGCGCTACGCCGTTATCAGACATATGCAGGAACTTGCTGGTCAGTACCGCGGCGAACGCTGCCGCGCTCGCCGTCGCGAGCAGCCACAGGACGCTTCGCAAGCGAGCGAACGCGGGCTCGGCCTGCGCCCTGACCAGCGCGCCTGCGACCAGGAAGCCGACCGCGAGCGCCCCGCTGAACGCCAGCCAGGCGGCCGGCGGTACGTGCCTCCAGACCTGGCGCAGCGCCACCGCGATCGCCGCGGCCGCGAGGACGGCTCCCAGGTAGCCGAGCACCTCGGCTACCAGCGGCAGCCGCCTGCGCGGGTGGGCGACAGCGCGCGCCTGCTCGGCCGCTTCGATCCTGCTGGCCTGGCCGGCGTCGATGATCCCGGCCGAGGTCCATCTGTCAAGCTGCTCGTGCAGCATCCGGGTTCCGGTTGAGTCATTCATGGGGGCCGCCTTTCGATCCAGCGGCAGTGTGCTGCTGTCACTTTCATGCTGCTGCGGGGCGGCCCGCGAAGCCAGTGCCTGTGTACTCAGGACGCCTGGGCTAAGTTACTCAATTTCCGGGAACAACGGCCGGGATTACATCTCCTCGACGGTTTCCCGCATGATGCGGTCGACGTCCTTCGGATCGACGTCGAGTTCCTTGGCGGTCTGCTTCTCGGCCTTGGTCACGGCCTTGGCGAGCGCCTGCTCGACCTTGCTCTCACCGACGACCACCAGGCCGGCCTGGCCGGGGTCGATGAAGTCGCCGAGTTCTTTGGCCTGCGAGCGCGACATGCCCTTGGCCAGATGGCCGGTGACCCCGCCGATCACGCCGCCAGCCGCCGCGGCCCCGAGGATCGCGGGCGGGAACAGGACGCCGACGGCGGCACCGGCGGCGACGCCCCACCAGGCACCGTGCCTGGTGCTCGTCTCGTCCTTGTTCTCGTGGACCTTGCCGCTCAGGTCCTTGGTGATGACAGCGGCGTCGTAGGAGCCGACAAGGCCGCTCGCGTGAGCGTCCTTGACGACCTGGTAGTCGTCCCGCGCCGCGTTCTCGTCCGGATACGTCGCCACGAGGATGAACGTGCCGTCAGACTTGGACATGCGACCTCCCTTTTGCGCCCATTCGGACATGCTCGCCTGAAGGAGCGGCGAGCTCACTGTCCACGCTGTCCGGTCCTGGTGCGGTGGCCATCACCCGGCGCGAGTGATTCACCGCCCCGCTCGCGAGGCATGAACGCTCTGGCAAGCTGGGCTGGACAGCAGGAGGGGATCAGCCATGACCGAGATCGCTCAGCTACATCGGCGCGCTCTTGACGCGACAGGAACAGTGGTCGCCGGGATCTCCGCCGGGCAGCTCGACCGGCCGACGCCCGACTCGGAGTGGGACGTCAGGACGCTGCTCAACCACGTGATTGCCGGCAACCTCTGGGCTGCCGAGCTCGCCGCGGGGCGCACGATCGAGCAGGTCGGCGACCGGCTCGACGGGGACGTGATCGGAACAGACCCAGCCGTCGCCTATGACCAGTCAGCCGCGGCGGCAGCGGCAGCCTTCGACGCTCCGGGCGTCATGGACGCTCCGTGCGCGGTCTCGTACGGACCGGTGCCCGGCTCGGTGTACGCGGGGCACCGGTTCGTGGACGTGCTGATCCACGGCTGGGACCTAGCGCAGGCTACCGGCCAGCACGCGACGCTCGATCCCGCGCTGGTGGGCGCCTGCATGGAGATCGTCGAGCCGCAGGTCGAGGCGTTCAGGGCGGCGGGCGTTTTCGGCCCTGCAGTGCCCGTTGCGCCTGACGCGAACCAGCAGACCAGGCTGCTCGCCATGCTCGGCAGGCGCGGCTGACCCTCGCCCAGACGCAGGGGTCAGGCCATGTCGTCGACGATGTCGAGGTCGCGGAAGGCAGGCGGCCCGTCGGCGAGCTCGGCGAACTCCTTCGCGATGGCCTGCGTCTCCGGCAGTTCCGAGTTGACCATCGCGGACTCGTAGGAGTCAAAGAACACCAGCATCACGTACCGGTCGGGCTCGCTACGATCGCGGCATACCAGTCGCCGGCGAGCGGTCCGCTTGCCCTCGGTCGCCCGCTCCCACTCCTCGCCAGTCCTGCGGAACGCGTCAATATCGGACGCCTTGAAGTCGATGAGCTGCACGAATGCCATAGCGCTCCCCCCGGTTGCGGGCATCGTCCAGACAACCCTACTGCGCAGCTGCTCAGGAGCGCCGCAGCTGGTTCAGCGTCCATCCGCGGCCGCGCGGGTCAAGCGCCGCCGTGTGCGCCGTGAAGATCTCGGCGGCGCGCCGGTAGGACATCCGCGCACGCCCGCTGAGCGGGCACACGTCGCGCCTGGTGACATGCGCGGGCGCGCGCCGGCCGGTCAGGAAGACAGGGCCGTGCGCGCGGCCAGTGAGCAGCCAGCCGATCAGGTCCGACGTCCCCGCGCTCCGCATTGCTGCGCCACAGCGCCGCCAGCTGCTCGCCGGTCAGCGCCCGCAGCGAAGCGGTGGCCGGCCACGCGTGCCGCAGGCCGGCCGTCGGGTCACCGCTGATCCAGCCCAGGTCCTGCCACCAGCCGGCGGCGCTGCGCTGGGCCGACAGCTCCCTGTTGACGGTGCGGGCGTCGGTCACCGAGGCGCGCTCGGCTATGGCAGCATGCAGCCGCGCCCTGGTGGCTGGATAGTCGAGCACGGCCAGCGGGACGACGGGCGGCACGGCGCCGCGGCGGAGCCGCGCTCGGCTCCGCCGGCTTCGTCGTGATCGGCCCCGTCTCGGCGCTTGTCGGTCCTGGCCGGATGCTGGGTTTCGCCGCGGCCTACACGGCGGTGAGCAGCACGGTCGTGCTCAGCCTCCGGGCGATAAGGTCCGTCAGGCAAGCCGATCCCGCCGTCGCGCCCAATCGCGCCGCCGCGCCCTAGTCTGGCCGCCTAGTCTGAACAGCATGCAGATCGTGCCGATGACACCCGCCTACGCCGCGGACATCGTCACGTGGCGGTACCCGGCGCCCTACGACTGCTACGACATGACCGGCGCGAGCACGGCGTTCCTGGTCAGCCGTGAGAGCGGCTTCTACGCGCTGGTCGAGGGCGACGACCTGATCGGGTTCCGGTCGTTCGGCGAGGACGGCCAGGTGCCGGGCGGCGACTATGACACCTCGGCACTCGACACCGGCGGCGGCCTGCGGCCCGAGCTGACCGGGAAAGGACTCGGTCGCGAGGCCATCGGGACGGGCCTGGCCTTCGGCAGGCGGGAGTTCGCGCCAGCGGCGTTCCGGGTGACGGTCGCGTCGTTCAACGAGAGGGCGCTTCGCGTTGTCCGCTCGCTGGGCTTCGTTTCGCGCGGCAGCTTCAGGTCCCTGATCGACGCCCGCCCCTACGAGCTCCTCATCCGCCCCGAGCCCCGCTCCGTTCCGCCCCGCTGAGCTGCGCCCCGCCCCGCTCCGCTCCCCGCTCCGTTCCGCCATGATCACGGACGATTTTCGGCGATATTGCCGAAAATCGTCCGTGCAGACGGGATGAGAGCCGCGCCGGGCCTGGGGGGCCGGCCCGGCGCGGGGCTTTGGGGGTTCGCTAGTAGCTCGTGCCTCGTTTCTCCGAACGGCTACTGCGCGTAATGGTGCCGGCGGCGCCGGTCAGGCCGAATGTGATCGCGCCGTGCCACAGCCCGGTGAACAGCCCGCCGAAGAGCCCGCTCGGCCCGATGACGGCGAGCACGAACACGACGGCCGCGGTCGCAACGCCTGGCAGCACGGCGAAGCGCCATGGGTGGCTCCGCGCCCAGCGCGCCGCCCGGCTCGCGTTGCGCCGGATCACGACGCTGCCGCCGGCTACCGTGAAGGCGGCCACGGTTCCCGCGGCCAGTGAACTGGTCAGCGCGAGGTGCCCGCCCAGGAGGTGGAACGCGAGGTCAGCGCCCGTCACGACGGCTCCGGCCGCTCCCGCGACGGCCCACGGCACGTCAGCCATGGCCGCCGTCGAGACGGTCATTTCCTCACGCCGGCTCAGGCCCTGCGCGTCATTCCGAAGTGGTGTGGTCATCGCGACTCGCTCCTTCGATTCCCGGTCACGAGATTCAAGATATATCGTCTTTGGATTTCGCGCTACATCTTGAGTTGAGAGCTTGCCGCGAAGAACGCCGCGGCTAGGCGGTGATCGCCGCGTGGATGCGGTCTGCGGCCGAGTCGAGGGCCTGCTGCATCGTCTGGCTGCCGGTGTGCCCCGAGTCTGAGATGACGACTAGCTCAGAACCCGGCCACGCCTGCGCGATCTCCCAGGCCGTGATGGCCGGGCCGCCGATGTCGTTGCGGCCGTGGATCAGCACGCCGGGAATCCCGGCGAGCTTGCCTGCGTCGCGGATCAGGATGCCGTCCTCGAGGAACGCGTCGTGCGAAAAGTAGTACGAGCAGATCCGCACGAACGCCAGCCTCGCGTCGTCCGGCCGGTCCAGGTACGTGCCCGGTCCGGATGCCTCCAGGGAGACGACCGCGTCCTCCCAGGTCAGCCACGCCAGGGCGGCCTGCTCCCTGACCACCGGATCCGGGTCCTCCATGAGAGCGGCGTACCGCGCCAGCAGGTCCTCGATCGGCGGCTCGGTGTCGGTCGGCAGCCGGAACTCGCTGGCGCCGACGTAGTCGCGGAACCGCACCCACGCCTCAGGGAAGAACCGGCCGGCGCCGCGGTACAGCCAGTCGAGCTCGAGCCGCCGTGTGGACGTGCAGCTCATCATGATCATGCCGCTGACGCCGTCCGGGTGCTGCTCGGCGTAAGCGAGCGACAGGGTCACGCCCCATGACCCGCCGCGCAGCAGCCACTTTTCGACGCCGAGGTGCTCGCGCAGCCGTTCCACGTCGGCGATCAGGTGCTGCGTGGTATTCAGGCCCATGTCGGCCGCCGGGTCGCTGGCGTGCGGCGTGCTCCGGCCGCAGTTGCGCTGGTCGAACAGGATGATCCGGAACCGCGCTGGGTCGAACGACTTCCGCGCGCCGGTCGAGCATCCGGAGCCAGGCCCGCCGTGCACGATCAGCGCGGGCACGCCGTCAGGATTCCCGCAGGTCTCCCAGTAGATCGAGTTGCCGTCACCGGCGTCGAGCATGCCCGTCTCGTACGGCTCGATCGGGGGGTAGGACACGCGTCCTCCTTCGCAAAGGGCTGGGGGTTGCGTTCCATCGTCCCAGCAACGAGTCAGCGCGCGCCTCAGCCGGCCGCCAGCACTAGGCGGCGTCCAGCCGACCGGTAACCGGCCCGCTCGAAGGCGGCCGCCATCGGGCGGTTCTCCAGATCGGTGTCCGCCTCGATGACCGCCGCCCCGGCCTCGGCCACCAGGATCCGCGTGATCTCGGCGAGGATCTCGCCGGCGTAGCCGTGGCCGCGGTGCTCGGGCACGACGCCCAGGTAGCCGACGACGGGGACGTCGGTGTTGCGGGACGGCACACCGAATCCGGCCACATCGCCGTCCAGCGTCTCGGCGACGCGCCACCAGGACCGCTGCCCCAGCATGTGATCGCGGTAGAACGCGACATCGCGGCTGGCCTGCGTTCGCGCTCCGAAATGCGCTGCTATGTTGCGCGACGTCGCGTCGAGGGTTCCTGCCAGCACCCCGCTGAACAAGCCGATGAAGACCTCGTCGTCGGGCTCGGGCCGGAACCTGAGCCGGCCAGCTGGTTCCGGCACACCCGCCTCCGGCGTCCACTCAAAGCGGACCCGCTCGAGGATGCTGGTCAGGCCTGCCCTGCGGGCCGCCTCCAGCCGCCAGTCCAGCGACGCCGTCACGTCAGGCCGGTCGCGCCAGTCGGGAGGCAGCAAGATGTGAAAGTCCGGCGGCCGGGCAAGGCCCGCCTCCGCGAAGGCCTCGTGCGCGGCGGTCAGCAGATCCGCTGCCAGCGCCGTCCGGCTTCCGGCGCGCACGGCGCCGCCTGTGTCGCGCCCCGATCCTGACGGATCGGGCCGCGCGAAGAGCCCGTCAAGCGCCGCCGGCAACTCCTCCCGCGCGGTCCCCCACCAGATCGCCGCGGCGGCGGGCATCGCGCCAGGCGACTCCTCCGCGATCCAGGTCCACGCGGCCCGGTACTCGCCGGATTCGAGCCGGGCCTCGAACTGCCGCGCGCTCAGGGCGCTCGCCGGGTCAGGGGCGAGCAGCGGCCTCAGCCGCGAGAGTCCGGATGGCTCGACCGGACGGAAGATCACGTGGCCTCCCCCTGCCGAGGAACAGCGACGGCACGACGCCGTTCAGACAATGCACGCTACGGCACGTCGCCGTTCTCTTTCTGGGGCGCCGGGAGGCGCTGGCGGTAAGGCCGACGCCGCGGCCTCGATGACGTGAGCGGTCATCTGGGCCGTCACCGGGCCAGGGCCGAGCAGGTTCGTCATCTCCTCGCTGATCAGGGCCGTGCTCGCCGCGAGGTCGCCGCGGCTTTCTATGCCCGTCCGTAGCGGGGTGCCCGTGCAGAAACCGGTCCCGACGCCCGCGACCGACTCGGCCTGGCCCTCGAGCGTCACCGTGCGCGCCGAGACGCTGACCAGCCCGGCGGCCGCGAGGTCGGCGACGACCTGGTCAAGGTCCGGGTAGCCGTGCGGCACGGCGACGAGGAAGGTCGGCGGATCGTCGGGGAACGTGCGTTCAATGCCCGCGAGCAGCGCGGCGGCGAAGCCGTGCGTGTCGATCGTCGCCCACGTGTTGAACAAGACGGTGCCGCCAGGCCGCAGAACCCGCCGCATCTCGCGGAACGCGGCCGGCTTGTCAGGGAAGAACATGACGCCGAACTGGCACGTGACGAGGTCAAACTCCCCGTCATCGAAGCTCAGGTTCAGCGCGTCGGCCTGCCGCCACGTCGCCCCTGGTGCCTGCCGGGACCCGAACTCCACCATCGCGGCGTTCAGATCCGTCGCGGTGACGTCCGCTTCGGGGAGAGCCGCGACGAGTTCAGCGGTCAGCACACCAGTACCGGCGGCGATCTCCAGCACCCTGTCGGGGTTCAGCCGTGCGGCCCGCTCCGCGAGGTCGGCGGCGAAGGGCCGGAACACCGCCGGGGCGAGCCAGCGGTCGTAGGCTTCCGGCATCGAGCCGACCCACAAGCGATCTTCGTGTCTGGACACAACACGAGCGTATGACGTTCGGTCGTCCACACCGCTCATGAGTGGACATCCAGCGGCCGTTCTGGCCCGGCGGCGGGGAGCCCGGCTCGCGTCCTCGTGTATCGGTGTCCCACCCATAACCTGCTCGCGCAGTGGGTGCGACACCGATACACGGCTGGGAGTTGGCGGTCAGTGGCTCGCACCGTGCGCGGGCTTCATGAGCGTGTTCGTCACGTAGCGGGCCACCTGTGCCCCCATAACCGCCCCGACGATGGTGGAGAAGCGGAAGTGCATTCCCCCGAAGATCGGCAGCCCCCGGGACTGCGTGTACCGGGCGGCCGGGCAGGACAGCGATGAGGGCGCACTAGAGATTGGACTCGACGTATGTTCCACGATCTTGCTCGCAGTCGATCTGCACGAGGTCGAGTGCGCAGGTCACGACGGCATCGAGCGGACGCGGCAGGCGGTCGAGATCGAGAGACTCAACGAGAAGGCGGGCGTAACGGAGCTTGCGCCGCGAGCCGCTCGCCAGGAACCGGCGCAGCTGAGCCTCGATGGGCTGGCCCCGCCACTGGGGTTGCCGCTGCATGCTCCTGAACGAGCCGAGGTCTCCCTGGGACTCGAAGACGGCCTCGATCTCTGCCGCGCCGTTGGCTCTGATCAGCTCGTCCTCCAGGTCCTCGACGCACACGTAAAAGCCAAGGCGCTCAAGGTCGCCACGCGTCTGCGGCGACGCGATGCCTGATCTGGCGATCCCGCGCCTGAAGACGTCTTCCTCTCCAGCGTCGCAGAGGCCGGCGAGCGTCAGATCAGCTCCGCCAGGACCGAGGCGGGTCAGGAACCGGGTGATGGCGTTGGCTCCGCCGATGGGCAGGACGACGACACGCTCAGCCGCAAGGTCCAGGTCGCGGCGGACGGCGACCGTCTCAAGAGCGATCTGGTCGCTGATGCCCTCGACGAGCACGACCGCCTTGGCATTCGTCAGCTTCGCCAATGCCCGGACGGTAGCCTCCGTCGCGGCGGCGGGGCCGCTGACATAACCCTCGAGGACCTGCCTGGCCAGCGCACGACGTCTGGCGATGTCCATCGAATTCGTCTGGTGCATGTCAGATCCAAGGGTCAGGCGGCCACCCACGTCATCGTAGGGTGCGTTGCATGGCAACGTTCGCTCTGATTCATGGCGCCGGGGATGTGGGCTGGTACTGGCACCTGGTGCAGCAGGAACTGCGGTCGCTTGGCCACGAATCGGTCGCTCCCGATCTGCCATGTGACGACGACGCGGCCGGGCTGCC
This sequence comes from Streptosporangiaceae bacterium, assembly GCA_036273575.1. Lineage (GTDB taxonomy): Bacteria > Actinomycetota > Actinomycetes > Streptosporangiales > Streptosporangiaceae > Chersky-822. The sequence goes on from DASUHI010000288.1 coordinate 14,050, forward strand.
CGAGTACGCCGACACGGTGACCGAGGCGATCGGCGACCGAAGGGACGTGGTCGTGGTTGCCCAGTCGTTCGGCGGCTTCACCGCGCCGCTTGTCGCCGATCGGCTGACGGCGGACGCGCTCATCCTGCTGACCGCGATGATCCCAGCCCCGGGAGAGGCGCCCGCTGACTGGACAGCCAATACGGGCTTCGACCGGGTCATGCGGCAACAGGGGCAAGGCGACGTCTTCTACCATGACGTGCCGCCTGACCTGGCCGCCATCGCCCGCAGCAAGACGCGTGCCCAGTCGGACACCCCTGGGCGTGACCCGTGGCCGCTGAGCTCCTGGCCAGACGTGCCGACCAGGTTCATCCTGTGCACGCAGGACCGCTTCTTCCCGCCCGAATTCATGGGCCAGGTCGTTGCCGACCGGCTGGGAATCGTTCCCGACGAGATCGCCTCAGGCCATTGCGCCGCCCTCAGCCAGCCGGTAGAACTGGCCGCCATGCTCGCCCTGTATGCGGCCGGCTGAGTACGCGGCTGGCTGATCGAATGCCTGGCCGGCCTCAGTCGTCCCAGCGCACGACGATCCGGCCCATGATGCCGGGCAGCGGCAGCGACTGAGCCTCCGTTTCGACCGCATCGCGCTCGGCCGGCGTCAGGCGCCGCCAGGGCTGCACGGCCATCACGGTATCCGCGCGCCGCCACGTCCCGGCGATCTCCCCGTCGACGAGCACTCCGCCTGGCCAGACCCGCGCGGCCACATTGCGTCACGGCGGCCGGCATCAGGGACCATCAGCTCACGGTCGGCGCCGTGCAGCAGCAGAAGGGCGTCACCGCTCGTGAGCAGCCGGGCCGGCGCCCCTGGCTGCGGGGCGGCGAAGGCCGGCCACATCCTCGGTGAGGATCCATGCCTCGCCGATGGGCGTCCGCACCGGCGTCAGAGAGCTCCCGAGCGCGTCGAACGCCGCCGCGCCAAGCCGCGGGCCGAGCCCTGTCCACCGGCGGAACGCCGCGGGCGTCGTCGGTCCGTAGATGCGCAGGTAGCGGCGGGTTAGCTCGAGGCGTGC
>DASUHI010000289.1:0-4266 GCA_036273575.1 Streptosporangiaceae bacterium
GGTCGCCCGCACGCTCTACATCGGCGTGCTGAGCCGACCCGAGGACAAGCAGGTCGTAGCCGCCATCAACGGCCTCGCCGAGGCGGCGGCAGAGTCCGCTCCCGCTCACGCCGCCGACGACCTGCGGTGCACGCTCGTGCATGCCCGGATTCCGGTCGAGGAGGTGCGGTCCTTCTGGGCGGAGGTCCAGGCCGTCGCCCGCAGGTTCGCCCAGATCCCCCGGTCCGGCGATCAGGTCTACGGGTTCGTGGCCGGCTTGTACCCGACCGACGCCCCGACCCTGCCCGACGCCGACAGCGCTTGACGCCAACCGTGAGGCGCGCCTGCTACGGGTCCGCCAGGTTACGCGTTGCCATGAGGTCCGCACTCGGAAGGCGAGCCTGAATCCCGCCGCCACCATGGCAGCGGCTTCCTGACCGGCCTGCCCGCCGCCGCGCGCCGATCAGCCGCGAGGCGGCAGCGATCCGCGCCAGGCAGGCGCCCGACTAGTTCTTGCGGTCCTTGCCGCCCTTGGCCAGGTCCCGCCAGCTCGCTTCGGAGACCTCGACGTCGTAGCGCCGGGCCGCGACCTTGATCCGCTGCCACGCCCGGTCCCGCTCGGCGTCGCTGACGCCCTCCACCTGGTCGAAGCGAGCGATCGCGTTGCGCACGTGCCTGGCGTCGGTGAGCGGTTCCTTGCGCTCAGCGGGGAACGCGAACTCCTTGTCAGCCAGCCGGTCCTTCTCAGCCGTGCTCAGCCCCTCGGCCTGACGCGGCACTCGCTTGCCCTGTGCCCTCGCGCTTTGGACCTGGCGTGCCTTCGTGATGTTGCGCCTGGCCGCTTCCTTCTGCCGCTCGGTCGCCATGACGTTCTCCCTTCGACGGCGTCCGTGTCCCTCAGGCCCTGATCAGCTCCGCCGCGGCCGCCGTGATCGCCGCCGCGTCGATGCCCGCGGCGCGCAGCTGCTCGGCTGGCGAGGCCGACGCCGGCATGTCGGTGACAGCGAGCTTCAACGCGGCGGGCCGCGGACTCCCGGGAACGGCGAGCGCGCCGAGGACCGCGTCGCCGAGACCGCCCTGTGGCCAGTGGTCCTCGACGGTCAGGATGTGGCCGGTCTCCTGCGCCGCCATCCTGATGGTGTCGGCGTCGAGCGGCTTGACGGAGTACGCGTCGATCACCCTGGCGCTGATGCCGTCGCCCGCGAGCTGGTCGGCGGCCGCCAGCGCCTCGTGCACCGTGACCCCGGCGGCGACGATCGCGAGCTGGTCGGCGTTGCCGGACCTGAGCACGCTGCTGCCGCCTACGGTGAACTGCTCGCCTGGCTCGTAGATGACAGGCGTGTCGCCCCTGGTTGCCCGCAGGTAGCTGACCCCGGCGACGTCCGCCATGAGCGCCGTCAGCTCGGCCGCCTGGTTAGCGTCGCACGGGTAGAGCACGGTGCTGCCGTACACAGCGCGGAAAGCGGCGAGGTCCTCGAGGGCCATCTGTGATGGCCCGTCCTCGCCGATCGCGACGCCGGCGTGCGTTCCGGCGATTTTGATGTCGGCCTTGCTGATCGCGGCCATTCTGATGAAGTCCAGGGCGCGGGTCAGGAACGCCGCGAACGTCGCCGCGAAGGGTACCCACCCTCGCACCTGCATGCCGACGGCCGCGGCGATCATCTGCTGCTCGGCGATGTAGAACTCGAAGAAGCGCTCAGGATGCGCGTCAGCGAAGAACTCCGTCCGCGTCGAGTCGCTAACCTCGCCGTCGAGCACTACCACGTCGCCCCTCGCCGCGCCCACGGCGGCGAGCGCCTGGCCGAAAGCCGTTCTGGTAGCGACGTGGTCGCCTTGCTTGTACTCAGGGAGGTGCAGCGCGCCGCCAGGGAAGGAGTGCGCGCGCTGGTCTCGCTGCGGCGGCCTGACCAGGACGCGCTCGTCGCGCCTGCCGCCCAGCTCGCGGATCGCGTCGTCCTCGTCAGGAACCGGCTTTCCGTGGGCGCCCTCAACGTCCTCGACTGCGGACACGCCCCGGCCCTTCCTGGTTCGCGCGATGATCGCCGTCGGCTGCCCCAGCGTGACCTGGGCCTGGGCGTAGGCCCGGTCGATGGCTGTGATGTCGTGGCCGTCGATCTCGATGGTCTTCCAGCCGAACGCGTGCAGGCGTGCCGCGTACGCCCCGGTGTCCCAGCCGTGCCTGGTCGGCCCCCGCTGCCCGAGCCTGTTCACGTCGATGATGGCCGTCACGTTGTCCAGGCCGCTGAAGGACGCCTGCTCGAAGGCCTCCCACATCGACCCCTCCGCCAACTCGCTGTCTCCGCAGAGCACCCAGACGCGGTAAGGAAGCCGGTCGAGCAGCTTGCCCGTGAGCCCAAGGCCCACACCGATCGGCAGCCCCTGGCCGAGAGATCCGGTCGCGACGTCGACCCACGGCAGGCGGGGCGTCGGATGGCCTTCCAGGCGGCTGCCGAGCGTCCTGTACGTCATGAGCTCGGCGTCGCCGATCGCGCCCGTGGCCTTCAGCATCGCGTACAGCAGCGGAGACGCGTGCCCTTTGGAGAAGATCAGGTGGTCGTTGCCCGGGTCATCGGGCGCGTCGAAGTCGTAGCGCAGGTACTTCGCGAGCAGCACCGCCATCAGGTCCGCCGCGGACAGCGAGGATGTCGGATGGCCTGAATTCGCCGCGGAACTGGCGCGCACCGCGTCGACGCGCAACTGCTGCGCGAGGCCGGCAAGCTGCGCGTTCTCGGTCTCGACTGCGCTCGCGGTGGTCATGGCTTCCTCCTTGGTCGCTCGGCTGCTCCTGCAGTCACCGCTACCCGGCCGCGCCTCGTTAAACGACCGGCCCTGCGCTGCGGGCCCAGCGGAGGGGAAAGGATAGGAGGCATGACAGGAACGCATGTCCGGGTTCGCCGGGCGTACGAGGAGCCAGAACCGGACGACGGCGCCCGGGTTCTCGTCGACCGGGTCTGGCCGCGCGGGCTGGCAAAGAACAAAGCGGCGCTGGACGAGTGGTGCAAGGACGTCGCTCCGTCGACGGAGCTGCGGAAGTGGTACGGCCACGACCCTGCCCTGTACCCGGAGTTCGCACGCCGCTACCGGGCCGAACTGACCGATCCGCAGCGCTCGGCAGCGGTCGACCACCTGCGCGATCTCGCGGCGCGCCAGCCGCTCACGCTGCTGACCGCGACCAGGCAGCCCGGCATCAGCCAGGCCGCCGTGCTCGCCGAGGTGATCACCGGCTAGCGGCGGGAACCGCGCGCTCGACCCAGGTCCGCAAGTCAGCGGCGGGTGCGGCACCCGTCCGCTGCGCGACCACCTGGCCGTAGCGCAGGATCAGCAGTGTCGGGATGGCCTGGACCGCGAACTGCCTCTGCAGCCGCGGCGAGCTGTCCACGTTGACCTTCACGAGCTTGACGCGGCCCGCGAACTGCTCTGCCACGTCAGCGAGCGCAGGGCTCACCATCCGGCACGGTCCGCACCACGGTGCCCAGAGGTCGACGATAACGGGCACCGAGGCCTTCTCGGCGATCTCACCGAACGTGTCGTCGCTCGCCTCGGCGATCCATGGCAGCGGCTTGTGGCAGTTCCCGCAGTGCGGGACGCCGGACGCTGCCGCGGGCACGCGGTTCCTGCGCCCGCAGTGCGGGCACCGCACCGGCTCATCGGCCATCGCTTTCCGCCTTACCCCCGGCTCTCGGCCGGCCCCGTGTTCTCGACCCACCCGGGGTTATCGATCGATATCGCCAGCTCGCTGTCGGCGTAGCCGACCCGGATCATGGAGCCAGGCCCGGCCTCGCCGCTGAGCAGTCCCCGTCCGACCCTGGTCTCGACCTCCCGCGCGATGAACCTGCGCAGCGGCCGCGCCCCGTAGACAGGGTCATAGCCTTGCGTGGCGATGTACCGGCGAGCGTCCTCGGTGATCTCCATGGCTATCTGACGCTCAGCCAGCCTGGCACGCAGGTCATCGAGCATCAGGTCCACGATCCGCTCGATCTCGGGTTCTGTCAGCGGCTTGAACAGAACGATCTCGTCCAGCCTGTTGAGGAACTCCGGCCGAAAGACAGCACGCATGTCCGCCAGCACGCGTTCCCTGGCCTCTGGCTTGATCTCGCCGTCAGACGTCGCGCCCTCAATGAGGTATACCGATCCGATATTGGACGTCATGATCACGATGGTGTTCCTGAAGTCAACGGTGCGGCCCTGGGCATCAGTCAGCCTGCCATCGTCGAGAACCTGCAGCAACGTGTTGAACACGTCCGGGTGAGCCTTCTCCACCTCGTCGAACAGGATCACGGCGTACGG